>NZ_JBIAHS010000005.1:195948-521600 GCF_042870755.1 Streptomyces sp. NPDC006365 | reverse complement strand
CCGAATGGCCGGAGACGGGGTATCAACATATCTGGCGTTGATTTTTGGCACGCTGTTGAGTTCTCAAGGAACGGACGCTTCCTTTGTACTCACCCGAGATACCAGATCTCGTGGCTTTCCTCCGGGCTTCCCTTCGGTGTTTCCAAACTCTATCAGGGTTCTACCGTCTCACTGACCATGGTACTGCGGGCATGCAGAACCGGGCCTCGCGATAAGATCCGACAAGTTTGGGTGCTGCCAGGCAACGACGCTTGTCGCGTCGCCCGCCTCAAGCAGGTGTACGACTCTACAGCGGGCTCCAGAGCAGGCGCAAATCGTTTGTGCTGTGCCCTACGGTCGCCAACCGAGACCTCTCCGGCGGACCGGGACTTCTCATGACTTACGCTGCTGAACAGCGCGCCGTCCGGTACAGGCAGTGACGGCCCATATGAATCTCCACCCCTGGGAGGCTCCCTATGACCACCGTGACGTCCCCGCTTGCAGGACGTGCCATCGGGCTCGCAGCCGTACCTGATCCCGTCTTCTCCGGAGCGATGGTTGGGCCCGGCACTGCGATCGACCCCGTGCGCGAGCCCTCCGAGGCTGTCGCCCCCATCGACGGCGTTGTTGTCTCGCTGCATCCGCACGCCTTCGTCGTAGTCGACGAGCAGGGACACGGTGTGCTCACACACCTCGGTATCGACACTGTCCAGATGAACGGCGAAGGCTTCGAGCTGCTGATCAACAAGGGTGACACCGTACAGCGCGGTCAGGCCATGGTCCGCTGGAACCCGGTTGCCGTCGAGGCGGCCGGCAAGTCCCCGGTGTGCCCCATCGTGGCGCTTGAAGCTGCGGCCGAGTCCCTCTCCGACCTCAACGTTGACGGCGACGTGAAGGCTGGCGACGCTCTCTTCAGCTGGCACTGACTTGGTGCGGTCATGAACGACAGGCAGGACGACCACCGCGGTGGCGGGACCCGCCGCTCTACTGGAGACAGGTGACATGGAGACAACGCTGCAAGGGGTCGGCGTAAGCCACGGTGTGGCGATCGGCGAGGTTCGGCACATGGGGACGGCGGTTCTCGAGCCGCCTGCCAAGCAGATTCCGTCGGAGGACGCGGAGCGCGAACAGGGGCGCGCCCGTAAGGCCGTGGAAGCCGTGGCGGCCGATCTGATGGCGCGCGGCAATCTGGCGGGCGGCGAAGCCCAGGCGGTGCTCGAGGCCCAGGCCATGATGGCTCAGGACCCGGAGCTCATGGCCGATGTCGAGCGGCGCATCGCTGTCGGGAGCACGGCTGAACGCGCGGTGTACGACGCGTTCGCGGCGTATCGCGCTCTGCTGGCGGGTGCTGGTGAGTACCTGGCCGGTCGTGTGGCGGACCTCGACGACGTGCGGAACCGTATCGTCGCCCGACTGCTCGGTGTTCCGATGCCGGGCGTCCCGGACAGTGACGAGCCGTACGTCCTCATTGCTCGAGACCTTGCGCCTGCTGACACTGCCCTGCTGGATCCGGCTCTGGTCCTCGGTTTCGTCACCGAGGAGGGCGGGCCCACCAGCCACAGCGCGATTCTGGCGCGGGCGCTCGGTGTGCCCGCCGTGGTCGCGTTGCCGGGAGCGGGTGAGCTCGCCGAGGGAACAATGATCGCGGTGGACGGCAGCACCGGTGAGATCTTCGTGAACCCGAGTGCCGGGAAGAAGGCCGCCATGGAGGCCGCGGCCGCCGAGCGCAAGGCGGCGCTTGCCGCGTCGACCGGGCCCGGAGCCACCTCGGACGGGCACAAGGTGCCGCTGCTGGCCAATGTCGGTGGTCCCGCGGATGTGCCGGCGGCGGTCGCGGCCGGTGCGGAGGGTGTCGGTCTGTTCCGTACCGAGTTCCTCTTCCTTGACGACAGCAAGAGTGCGCCGTCGGAGGGCAAGCAAATAGAGGCGTACCGCAAGGTCCTTGAGGCCTTCCCCGAGGGTCGTGTCGTGGTGCGTGTGCTCGATGCGGGTGCCGACAAGCCGCTCGACTTCCTGACGCCGGCCGACGAGCCGAACCCGGCACTGGGCGTGCGTGGTCTGCGGACGCTGCTCGATCACCCGGAGGTGCTGCGTACGCAGCTGACGGCGCTCGCGAAGGCTTCCGAGGGGCTGCCGGTCTATCTCGAGGTGATGGCGCCGATGGTCGCGGACCGTATCGACGCCAAGGCGTTCGCGGATGCGTGCCGCGATGCCGGGCTGCAGGCGAAGTTCGGTGCCATGGTCGAGATTCCGTCGGCCGCTCTGCGGGCGCGGTCGATCCTGCAGGAGGTCGAGTTCCTGTCGCTGGGGACCAATGATCTCGCGCAGTACACCTTCGCCGCCGACCGTCAGGTGGGCGCGGTGTCCCGTCTTCAGGACCCGTGGCAGCCCGCGCTGCTCGACCTGGTCGCGCTGTCCGCCGAGGCGGCGAAGGCCGAGGGCAAGAGCTGTGGTGTCTGCGGCGAGGCCGCGTCGGACCCGCTGCTCGCTTGTGTGCTGACCGGTCTGGGAGTCACCTCCCTTTCCATGGGTGCGGCGTCGATTCCGTACGTCCGGGCGACGCTGGCCAAGTACACGCTGGCGCAGTGCGAGCGCGCCGCAGCGGCGGCACGCGCCTCGGACAGCGCCGAAGAGGCGCGCACGGCGGCTCAGGCGGTGCTGTCCGGCGAGTAGGTCGGACCGCGCCGTTGACCAGTGCGGTGATCGAGGGGTGCCCCGGCTGAGCTGGGGCACCCCTCGCGCGTTCAGTGCGTGTGCGCCGTCGTAGGGCCGTCCCCCAGGTCCGGTGGCACGCAGTAGTCGACGCCCGACTCCGGGGAGACGAGGTCGCCGGATTCGATGTCGGTGCAGTAGGCGTCGAAGACCTCTCCGGCGGTCAGCGGTTCCAGGCCTTCGCCGCGCAGGCGCCAGCCGAAGACGCGGTCGGTCCTGTCGCCGGCGCTGGTGCGCATGACCAGGCCTCCGGCGCTCTGGGTGGCGATTCCGACGGCCAGGACGGTGGTGAATTCGAGGGCCTCGGCCTCGTCGAGCTGGGGTGTGCCCTCCTCGTCGTCGTCGGCATGGAGGACGGCGATGAGTGTTTCTGGTGAGGTCGAGACACTGCACACGAGGTGGCGCTCGCCGGGGCCTGTGCTTTCGAGGATGCGCACGAGCAGGTCAGAGGCTCGGATGAAGGCCGCACGGCCGATGTCCTCGCCGCAGGACGCGCAGCTGCCGATGCGGGACAGGAGCGTGGTCGCGTACTCCCACGTGGCTTGTCGGACGGCCTCGTCGACGAGGTTCGGGACAAGCTCGGCGAAGGGCTGTCCCTCGTACGGGAGGGTGGCGCCCGTCGAGGCGAGTTCTGCTGTGAAGCGGGTGCGGCTGGTCGGGGCGTCGGGTTCCAGGCCGTGCTCGGCGCAGAACTCCGCATACTCCTCGGGGTCGAAGAGTGCCACTGTGGTGTGGCCGCCTTGGGAGGCGAGTGTCCTGAGCAGGGCTTCCACCTGCTGGAGGTAGCTCGCGTGGTCGGTGAAGGTGAACGTGCGATAGCGCCGCATCGCCGTGAAGTCCTGTTCGTCGGTCAGCAGGCCGATGGTGCCGGCGATTTCGCGGCGCAGGACGCGTCGCATGCTTTGCTGCTGGATGTGCGCCATTTTCTCCCCCTGAGTACAGTCGATCAATGCTCACTCACCGTAATCGGCGGCACTGACAACGGCCGTCGTGCGAGGGGGGCACGGACGCGCTTGTGCGATAAACGAGCAGGTCAGCATCGTGATCAGGTGCGTTTGCGAGCCAGGTCCTGATAGAAGCGAAGCAGCTCCACACTGTCCACCGAACCGACGTTGACGGCCTTTTCGAGGGGAGCGCCCTGCAGCAGGCGCTTGACCGGGACCTCGATGCGCTTGCCGGTGAGGGTGTGTGGAATGCCGGGCACCTCGATGACCTCGTCAGGGACATGGCGGGGCGAGAGTTGTTCGCGGATGGTCTGCTTGATGCGCCCGCGGAGGGCTTCGTCGAGTGCGGCGCCCGGCGCAAGGTGGACGAACAGGGGCATCCAGTATCCGCCGTCGGGCTGTTCGACGCCGATGACGAGGGATTCGCGGATCTCGGGGAGGCGTTCGACGGCTTCGTAGATGTCGGCCGAACCCATGCGCACACCTTGGCGGTTGAGCGTGGAGTCCGAGCGGCCGTGGATGATCACCGAGCCGCGTGAGGTGACGGTGATCCAGTCTCCGTGGCGCCAGGCTCCGGGGTACACGTCGAAGTAACTGTCGTGGTAGCGGCTGCCGTCGGGGTCATTCCAGAAGCGGATGGGCATGGACGGCATCGGGTTGGTGACGACCAGCTCGCCGACTTCGTCGGTCAGGGGTTTGCCGCTGGGGTCCCAGGACTGAAGGTCGGTGCCGAGGCACGGTGCCTGGAGTTCGCCGATGTACACAGGGAGCGTGGGTACGCAGCCTGCGAAGCAGGAGCAGACGTCGGTGCCGCCGCTGACGGAGGCGATCCACAGGTCGGCCCCGCTCTCCGCGAACTCGTCGTGCAGCCAGCGGAATCCGTCGGGCGGCAGGGGCGAGCCGGTGGTGGCGACGCACTGCACACGGGAGAGGTCGAAGTCGCGGGAGGGGTGAACGTCCGCCTTGCGGCAGGCCATGACGTATGCGGCAGAGGTGCCGAAGAGCGTGGCTCCTGTGCGTTCGGCGATGCGCCACTGGGCGGCTGTGCCCGGGTAGCCGGGGCTTCCGTCGTACAGAACGATCGTGGTGCCCGTCAGGAGGCCGGAGACGAGGAAGTTCCACATCATCCAGCCGGTGGAGGTGTACCAGAAGAAGCGGTCCTCGGGGCCCATGTCGCAGTGCAGGCCGAGCTGTTTGAGGTGCTCGACGAGGATGCCGCCCTGGGACTGCACGATGGCCTTCGGGAGGCCGGTCGTGCCGGAGGAGTAGAGCACCCACAGGGGATGGTCGAAGGGGACCGCTTCGAAGACGGGCTCCACGTCCGCGGAGGTGAGCGCGGACCACTCCAGAGCGCCTTCGGGAGCCTCGGTGCCGAGCAGCGGGACATGGACCACGGCGCGCAGCGTGGGCAGTTCGCGGCGCAGCTCGGCGACGGTGTCGCGGCGGTCGTGCTCCTTGCCGCCGTAGCGGTAACCGTCGACGGTGAACAGGACGACCGGTTCGACCTGCTGGAAGCGGTCGAGGACGCTGCGGGCGCCGAAGTCGGGCGCGCAGGACGTCCAGACGCCGCCGACTGCGGCCGTGGCGAGGAGGGCGACGACGGCCTGCGGAATATTCGGGAGGTAGCCGCTGACGCGGTCCCCGGGGCTTACGCCGAGGGTGCGCAGCTCGGCTGCCAGGGAGCCGACCTGGCGGCGCAGTTCGGACCAGCTGACCGGGCGCGGCTCGTGGGTTTCGTCGACGTGGAGGAGGGCCGGGGCGTCGGCGCGGGCCTCGGCCGCGCGCAGGGCGTGCTCGGCGTAGTTGAGCGTGGCCCCGGGGAACCACTGGGCACCCGGCATCGAGCGGTCGCCGAGCACACGCGCGTAGGGGGTCGAAAACCGTACGTCGAACCAGTCGGTGACGGCCTTCCAGAAGGTGTCCAGCTCGTCCACGGACCAGCGGTGCAGGGCCGCGTAGCCGCCTTCGGCCGGGGCTCCGTGGTGCTCGGCCGCCCAGGCCTGGAACTTGGTGATCTGTGCCCGGGCGATGCGTTCCCGGTCGGGTTGCCAGAGCGGTGTGGGGTTCGCTGAGGACATGGGCGGCTCCCGGACTGTGCGCGTCGTATACGTGTATCACGCACGGGCTGGGGTGTGCGCGTCACGTGGCTGACACGGACGATGCCATGTGATCGACTTCTGCACCAGGGCGCGCCACGGATGGTCCGGGTCGTGAAGATGTGGCCCCGTCATGGGTGAACGGCAGTTGAACGACTCACACACGTGGACAGGTCAATGGCAGGCTGAGCAGCATGGACGCTCGTGACCTGGTGCGCTCGGTGAAGACAGTCGGTTCGACGGGGGCGGCCCAGGGGTGGCGAACCGTGCGGGCCGCGTGGCGCAGGAAGCGCGCCGACGCCTCCGGGCTTGCACCCCGTGGTGCCGAGCGTGCGCGGGTGCCCGGGCCCTTACTGGACGTGGAGCCGGGGCCCGGCGGCGGACTGGTCCGGTTCACCCGGTCGGAACTGCGGATCACCGTCGCCGTGAACGGAGCCGTCTTCTGGGGCTGGGACGGGGCCGGACCCGAGCCGTCGTACGCGCTCGCGGGCGACTCTCCCAAGCCGGACCTGCGAGCGGTTCTGGAGCCGGAGAAGGACGGCGCCTGGCGGGTGGTGTCCGAGCGCGTGACGGTCGTCGTCTCGCGGAACGGCGCCGTGGAGGTACGTACGCCGGGCGGGGTGACCCTGCGCCGCGATCTGCCCCCCCGGTGGTGGGAACCGGTCGGCGGGGGCCAGGCGCGTTGGATGCAGCGGTCCGAAGTGGCCGCGGACGCACGGTTCTTCGGCCTGGGCGGGCGCGCGTCGGGACCGCGGCTGCGCGACGGCACGTACCGGATGTGGAACACCGATCCCGGCCTCTCCTTCGGTCCGGGCGACGACCCGCTGTACATCACCATGCCGGTGCAGATGGTGGTGGCCGACGCCGCCACGCATCTCGTGTTCCACGACAGCACCTGGGACGGCACCGTGACCTTGCGCGAGGGCGAGGAGGGCGCGGGATCCGGACACGACCGGGCCGGGACGAGTGAGCTGCGGATGGACGGCGGGCCGCTGCGCTGCTGGGTGATGGTGGGCACCCCCGCGCGCGTGCTGCGCACCTGGACATCGCTCACCGGGGCCGCCGCGCTGCCGCCCACGTGGGCGCTGGGGCACCACCACGCGCGGTGGGGCTTCGGCAGCGAGCAGGAGGTGCGGCGGATCGTGGCCGGCTATCTGGAGCGCGGTCTGCCGCTGGACGCGGTTCATCTGGACATCGACCACTTCGACGCGCACCAGGTGTTCACGGTCGACCGGGAGCGCTTCCCGAAGCTTCCGATGCTCGCCAAGGAACTGCGCCGGGACGGGATCCGACTGGTGTCGATCGTGGATCCGGCGGTCAAGGCCGAACCGGGCAACGCTGTGTACGACAGCGGGTCCGCGGTGGACGCCTTCGTGGGGGACTCCGCGAGGAGGCCGGTGCGCGGTGTGGTCTGGCCCGGCGAGTCGGTGTATCCGGACTTCACGCGCGCGCGGGTGCGCCAGTGGTGGGGCAAGCTCTACGAGGAGCGGCTGGCGCAGGGTTTCGCGGGCTTCTGGCATGACATGAACGAGCCGGTGTCGTTCACGGCCTTCGGGGAGAACACCCTGCCCCGTTCGGCACGGCACGACCTGGAGGGACGCGGCGGCGACCATCGTGAGGCGCACAACGTGTACGCGCTCTGCATGGCGCGGGCCGGTTACGAAGGGCTGCGTGAACTGACGCCCGGGGAGCGGCCGTTCATGTTCTCGCGCTCCGGGTGGGCCGGAATGCAGCGCTACGGAGGGACCTGGTCCGGGGACGTGGCCACGGGCTGGCCAGGGCTGCGGGCGTCGTTGTCGCTGGTCGTGGGGCTCGGGCTGTGCGGGGTGCCCTATTCGGGCCCTGATGTGGGCGGGTTCGACGGCAGTCCGTCGCCCGAGCTGTATCTGCGCTGGTTCCAACTCGGCGCGTATCTACCGCTGTTCCGTACCCACGCGAGTCTGCGGGCCGGGCGCAGAGAACCCTGGGAGTTCGGCGACGAGATCCTCGATCACGCGCGCGTGGCGCTCGTCGAGCGGCGGCGGCTGCTGCCGTATTTCCTGACGCTGGCGCATCTGGCGCACCGTACGGGGGCGCCGTATGTGCGGCCGGTGTGGTGGGGCGCGCCCGAGGACAGAGTGCTGCGCGACTGCGACGACACCTTCCTGCTCGGCGACGGCCTCCTGGTGGCGCCGGTGCTGGACCCGGGAACGGACCGGCGTGCGGTGCAGTTGCCGCGGGGGTGCTGGTACGACACGGTGACCGAGGAGTGCTACGAGGGGCCCGCTCAGGTGCTGCTCGATGCCCCCTTGTCGCGGATTCCGGTGCTCGCGCGCGCGGGTGCCGTCGTGCCCGTACACGGCAGCGACGGCGGTCTGGAGCTGGAGGTGTGGCCGCCCGCCCCTGGACATACCGGAGGCGGGCTCGTGGTGCCGGACACGGGTGACGGATGGGACGAGCCTGAGATCGAGCGGTATGTGACGCGCTGGGAAGGAAAGCGCGTGGTCGTCGAGCGGGACGGGGAGGACGGCCCGAGCGAACCGTCACACCCTGTGCGGGTCCGCGGGCTGGGGACCCTGTGACGCACTCCTGAGCGGTGCACCAGGTGTCCTGGACGACGCGTCAGATGTACCGGCCCTCGAAGAACGCCCGCGCCGCCATGGTGTGCAGCGGGAAGGCGAGTTGGGTCGCCGTGCGGAGCAGGTGCCAGCCCTCGGTCTCGTCCGTGGCAGAAGGGGGCGGCAATGTGGCGGCCGGGCGCTCAGGGAGCAGGCCGAAGAGCAGGAGGTGGCCGTCGGGAGAACTCATCGCGTCGGCGAGCCGTACGTCGCGGCTCGCCGCGTCGATGCGCGTTTCTTCCTTGAGCTCGCGAACGACGGCGTGCCGCCAGTCCTCCCGGTGGTCGATGAACCCTCCGGGCAGAGCGGTGCCCCCGCGCGCGGGGGCGATGGATCGGGTGATGACGACCAGGGCGGTGCCCTTGGTGTCGTACACGGGCTGAAGGGCCACCGCGACGGGCAGCGGATTGCGGTAGGCCACGGCGCCACAGGAGGCGCAGGTGCGGGGCCAGCCGGAGACGCCCTCTCCGTAGGGCGCGCCGCAGCTCGAACAGTGGGAGTCCGGCGCGGAGTCGGCGGGCGGGTTCTGTGACGGGGACACGCCGGGGACTGTAGCCGATCATCACATGGGCGCCTCCGGAGGGCCGTCTCTGTGCGAGGAGACGAGAGACGGCCGGAACCACCCCCGTGGGCCCCGGCCGCCCCTACCGATACACCGACGCCCGGGAGGGCCAGAGCGGTTCTCCTGACGCAGAGACGTGTCCGCTGACGCCCTGCCCAAGCGGCGTGCCCCGTGCCACACTTCTGACGAGTCGTCAGATACGCAGCACTGGAGGGATCTTGTCCCGCATCCCCACCCCCAACCGCACACCCGTGGTCCCCGGCTGGTTCACCGGCGAGGGAGACGACTTCCGACTTCTGGGCACCTGTTGCTCGGCTTGCGCATCGGTGTTCTTTCCCCGCGAGGACGCCTTCTGCCGCAACCCGGGCTGCCCAGGCGGAGAGCTGGCAGAGGTCCCGCTGTCCCGGAGAGGCCGTGTCTGGTCGTACACCGACAGCCGGTATCGGCCACCGTCACCGTACGTGTCCGACCCGGAACTCGAATGGGAGCCCTACGCGTTGATCGCTGTGGAGCTGGAATCCGAGCGGATCGTGGTGCTCGGACAGACGGTTCCCGGGGTCACCGTCGCCGATCTGACGGTGGGCATGGAGGTGGAGGTCGTCCCGGGCGTGCTGAACGAGGACGCGGAGACGACCTGGACGACGTGGCACTGGCGACCGACGGGGGTGGGGGCATGACGGGTGAGGTGGCGGTGCTCGGCGCGGGCATGCACCCCTGGGGCAAATGGGGACGGGGTTTCGTCGAGTACGGGGTTGCGGCGGCGCGCGCAGCACTGGCCGACGCGGGGGTCGACTGGCGGGACGTGGGCTCGATCGTCGGCGCGGACACGGTCCGTGGCGGCTATCCGGGGTACGTGGCGGGGGCGACGTTCGCGAAGGCGCTGGGCTGGCAGGGCGCCCGGGTGGCGAGTGTGTACGCGGCGTGCGCGTCGGGGGCGCAGGCCGTCAACACGGCGCGGGCGCAGATCCTTTCGGGTCTCGCCGACGTGGTCCTGGTGGTGGGTGCGGACGCGGCTCCGAAGGGGTTCTTCCGGCCCGCGGGCGGGAACCGGCCCGACGATCCGGACTGGCTGCGCTTCCGGGTCCTGGGAGCGACGAACCCGACGTACTTCGGGCTGTACGCGCGGCGGCGGATGGCCGTGCACGGCGACACGTTGGAGGACTTCGCGCAGGTCAAGGTGAAGAACGCCGCCCTGGGAGCGCTGAATCCGAACGCGCGGTACCGCAAGCGGGTCACCGCCGAGGAGGTCGCCGCCTCGGCCGTCGTCGCCGATCCACTGCGGCTGCTCGACATCTGCGCCACCTCGGACGGGGCCGCGGCGCTCGTGCTGTCCAGCATGGAGTTCGCGCGGCGCCATGGAGCCGCGGATCCGGTGCGCATCCGCGCGGTGTCCACCGTGACACCACGCTTCCCCAACACGGTGCTCGATCTGCCGGACATCGCTACGGACTCCGCGGTCGCGGTGGAGCCGCCGCCCGAGACGTTCCGCGCGTCGATCGCGCGGGTGGCGTACGAGGAGGCGGGCATCGGCCCGGAGGACCTGTCGCTCGCCGAGGTCTACGACCTGTCCACGGCCCTGGAGTTGCAGTGGTACGAGGACCTGGGGCTGTGCGGCGAGGGCGAGGCGGCCAAGCTGCTGCGGGAGGGCGCGACGGCGCCCGGCGGTCGAATACCCGTGAACCCCAGCGGCGGACTAGCCTCTTTCGGGGAAGCCGTTCCGGCGCAGGCCATCGCCCAAGTCTGCGAACTCACCTGGCAGTTGCGCGGTTCGGCGGGCGAACGGCAAGTGGCGGGCGCGCGGGTGGGGATCACCGCGAACCAGGGGCTGTTCGGCCACGGGTCGTCCGTGATAGCCGTCCGGTGAGGGCAGGGTGCCCGTACGGGGGACCTGAAGTGGCTTTCCGTACGCTGAGTGATCGGTCCGGAATCCTGCGTGAACAGCTCGTGAACTGGGCTCGGGCGCATGCCGGAAGAGTCATCATGCTTTCGTGCGCTCCTGGACGGATACTCTCCGCTTCGCCTTCCAGCCGATCGTCAACCTGACGACGGGAGGGGTCGCGGCGCTGGAGATACTCGCCCGCCCGGAGGCCGGTGACGTCCTCGCACAGGCCCGCCGCGATCCCGAACTCGACGGCCGGCTGGCCGCGTTGGCGATCCGGTCGGCCGCCCGTCAGGAGACGCTGCTCCCGCTCCACGTCAACGTGTTCGCAGGCACCCTCGCCGACCTCGGAGGGCTCGCCGCGCTCAGGGAGGCCGTACGCGAGGCCGGGCGCATGCCGTGGGAAGTGACAGTCGACGTCGGCCCGCCCTTCACCCACGTGCCGCACAGAGCGCTCATCGAGGCGGTCACGACGCTGCGCGGCGAGGGCTTCCGGGTCTGCGCGGACGGCATCGGCGACGGCGACGTACCTCTTCGAGTGCTCGCGGATCTCGCGCCCGACCTGGTCAAGCTCGACGCTTCCCTGCTGACGCGGCCCGCGGTCGTGCGGGCGATGCGGACCCTGTGCGAGCAGCTTGGCGCACTGCTGTCGATCGAGGGCGTCGAGACCGAACAGCAGTGTGCGGCGGCCCTGTCGGCAGGCGCGCAGCTGGCGCAGGGCGAGCTGTTCGGTCCCCCGACACGCCGTCCGGCAGCGGACGTATACGTTCCGACGCTCTCCCACGCCACGGCGGCGACGCCTCCGTACGGGCCGTCGGTGCGGCAGTTCGTACGCCCTGCGGCGCTCTTGCCCGCAGGCGCGTCGGCAGGACAGGTGCGGGCGCTGCTGACCGGGTCGCCGGAGGTGTCCGGGGTGCTGCTCGTGGACGCGGCCGGGGTTCCGGTGAGGTCGGTGCACCGTTCCCGGTTCCTGCTGTCGCTGTCGGGCCGCTACGGGCATGCGCTGTACGCCGACCGGCCGGCCGCCAAGCTCGGCGATCCACCGCGTACGGTCGGTGTGGACGCAACCGCGTGGGAGGTCCTCGACGTGGTGGCGGACGGGGGCCGGGACCGTACGTCCGACGACGTCGCGGTCGTCGACCGGCTCGGGCGGTGCGTGGGGGTCGTACGACTGGCCGATCTGGTACGGGCGCTGGCCGAGAGCCGCGTCGAGGAGGCGGCCGGGCTTAACCCGCTGACGCGGCTGCCCGGTTCGGACACGATCACCACAGAGGTGGACCGGCGGATCACTGACGGGCGGATCTTCGCTCTGAGCTGGTTGGATGTCGACGGCTTCAAGCAAGTCAACGACAGTGCGGGGTTCGCGGCGGGCGACGAACTGATCCGCGCGGTGGGGCGAGCGCTGCAGGCGGCGGCGTACGGGGCCACGCGCGTGGGGCACATCGGCGGTGACGACTTTCTCGTACTGACGGATCCGGAGGGGCTCGATCCGCTGGCCATGTCGGTGCTGGACACGCCGTGGTCGGCCGGTGGTCTCGCCGTCACGCTGTCCCTGGCCACGGTGCTGTGCTCCCCGGGAAGCGTGACCGACCACCGTCAGGCGGCCACGTGTCTGGCGCCGCTCAAACAGGCCGCGAAGTCCCTGCGGGGCGCAAGCTGGGTGCTGGGCCACGCCGGCCTGCCCGGCCACGAGATCCGCCGGGGCTCGGGGGCGGCGCCCGCGCAGGCGGGATGCGGGGCGGGCGGGCCGAGCCTGGCCTGAGCGGCCTTCGCGAACCCGGTGCGGTTTCGCGCCCCGTAAGGGGCGCGGGGCAGTGACGTATGCGGCTCCGCCGCGATGGGCGTCCACCCCGCTCGAGCGAAGCCGAGAGTGGGGGACCTCCGCACAGCCGTTGCGGAACGCGGCCCTCCCGGTTCAAGCATCTTCGCGGGCCAGAACCGTTGCCGCCCGCGACCTTGACGGTCCTTAACCTCCGGTGAACACTTCCGGATGTCAGTCGGCGTCGCCGCATTCCGGCGTATTCACGCACTGCGCTGCGCGGGCCCTCGCCTGCGCCAACGGGTCATCCCCCATGGGCGATTCGGCTGCCACGGCACGCTCGTCACGGACGCCGGGCGGGGCGCGGGACTCTCCCTGCCTTCGGCTGAAGTAGCCATGGGAACGCACCCTGCACGGTGGCCCGGGGCCGACCGCCCCGGGCGAGGGCCTAGGAGCCGCCATGAGCAATGGAGACATCTTCGTCGGTGAGATCATCGGCACAGCGATTCTGATTCTCTTCGGCGCCGGAGTCGTCGCCGCCGTTGTACTGAACGACTCCAAAGCGAAGGACGCGGGCTGGGTCGTCATCGCGTTCGGCTGGGGCTTCGGTGTGATGGCCGGGGCGTACACCGCGGCACCGCTGTCCGGCGGGCATCTCAACCCGGCGGTGACACTTGGCATCGCCATCGACACCGGGAACTGGGACAAGGTCCACCTCTACGTCGCCGGACAGATGATCGGCGCGATCCTCGGCGCCGTCCTGTGCTGGCTGGTCTACCTCGCCCAGTTCCAGGCCAACGCCGAGGAGAAGAAGGCGCAACCGACGCTCGGGATCTTCTCCACGGCACCCGCGATCCGCAATCCCATGGCGAACCTCATCACCGAGATCATCGCCACCATCGCTCTGGTTCTGCCGATCCTGGCCTTCGGCCTGACCAAGGGTCTCGGCGAGTCCGGCACCGCGATTCTGATCGTCTCCTTCCTGGTGGTCGGCATCGGCCTGTCGCTCGGTGGTCCCACCGGATACGCCATCAATCCGGCCCGTGACCTGGGCCCGCGCATTACCCACGCCCTGCTCCCGATACCCAACAAGGGCACCTCGGACTGGAGTTACGCGTGGATCCCGGTGGTGGGGCCGCTGATCGGCGGGGCGCTCTCGGGGCTCATCTTCAACGCAGCCTTCTGAAGAATCCGACGAAGGGGACGTCATGACAGACAAGTTCGTCGCCGCAATCGACCAGGGCACCACTTCGAGCCGCTGCATCATCTTCAACGAAGCCGGCGCGATCGTCGCCGTCGACCAGCGCGAGCACCGTCAGATCTTCCCGAAGCCGGGCTGGGTGGAGCACGACGCCACCGAGATCTGGTCGAAGGTGCAGGCCGTGGTGGCGGGGGCGATCGCGAAGGCCGGTCTCCGCGCAGACCAGCTCAGCGCGCTGGGGATCACCAACCAACGGGAGACGACGGTCCTTTGGGACCGCGCCACGGGCAAGCCCGTGCACAACGCGATCGTCTGGCAGGACACCCGTACCTCCGCGCTCTGCAACGAGCTGGGCGGCTCGGACGGGCAGGACCGCTTCCGCGAGCAGACCGGCCTGCCGCTGGCCAGCTACTTCTCCGGGCCGAAGGCGGCCTGGCTGCTGGACAACGTGCCGGGGCTGCGTGCCCGCGCCGAGCGGGGCGAGATCGCCTTCGGCACGATCGACTCCTGGCTGATCTGGAACCTCACCGGCGGCACGGACGGCGGCCGTCATGTCACCGACGTGACCAACGCCGGGCGCACCATGCTGATGAACCTCGAAACCCTTCAGTGGGACGCCTCGATCCTCTCCGCGATGAACGTCCCCGAAGCGATGCTTCCGGAGATCAAGTCCTCCGCCGAGGTGTACGGGACCGCTGTGGGCCAACTCGGCGGGGTGCCGGTCGCCTCGGCGCTCGGCGACCAGCAGGCGGCGGTCTTCGGGCAGGCCTGCTACGACGTGGGCACGGCCAAGAACACCTATGGCACCGGCAGTTTCCTGCTGCTCAACACCGGGAACCGGCCGGTTCCTTCGAAGAGCGGGCTGCTCACCACCATGGGCTACAAAATCGGCTCCGAGGCGCCCGTGTACTGCCTGGAGGGATCGATCGCGATCACCGGCGCCCTGGTCCAGTGGTTCCGCGACCAGCTCGGCATCATCCGTACGGCGGACGAGATCGAGACGCTGGCGTCGAGTGTCGACGACAACGGCGGGGCGTACATCGTGCCCGCGTTCTCCGGCCTGTTCGCCCCCTACTGGCGCTCCGACGCGCGCGGGGTCGTCACCGGTCTCACGCGGTACGTCACGAAGGGGCACCTCGCGCGCGCGGTGCTCGAAGCGACGAGCTGGCAGACCCGAGAGGTCGTCGACGCCATGTACCAGGACTCCGGGGTGCACATCACGACCCTGAAGGTGGACGGCGGCATGACCAAGAACAACCTCCTGATGCAGCACCAGGCGGATGTGCTCGGGGTACCGGTGATCCGTCCGAAGGTCTCCGAAACGACCTGCCTGGGCGCCGCTTACGCGGCGGGCCTCGCGACCGGTGTGTGGAACGATCTCGACACGCTGAAGTCGCACTGGCAGAAGGACGTCGAGTGGACCCCGTCGATGGAGGACTCGGTGCGCGATCGCGAGTATCACAACTGGCGCAAGGCGGTGGAGAAGAGCTTCGGCTGGCACGAGGACGATCCCAGCTAGCGCTCGTTTTCGCGGTGCACGCGCGCGTGCGGCGTTTTCGGGGTGCACGCGCGCATGCGTCACGCGTGTCGTGACCCAGGACTACGGCCCGTACCCCAGTCGGCGGGGGTACGGGCCGTACGCGTGGCGGGCCGGGTAAGGAACGAGCGATTCAGCTGGTGACGGTCTGGCGGCGCTCGGCCGCGTACGCCATGGCGTGCTGGACGACGCCGATGAGGACCTCCTTGACGGACTCCCGGTCACGCGCGTCGCACAGCACGACGGGCACATCGGGGTCGAGGTCGAGGGCCTGGCGGACGTCTTCGGTGGGGTAACGGGCGGCGTCCTCGAAGCAGTTGACGCCCACCAGGAAGGGTATGGAGCGCCGCTCGAAGTAGTCGACCGCGGCGAAGCAGTCCTCCAGGCGGCGGGTGTCGGCGAGTACGACGGCCCCCAGGGCGCCGGTGGAGAGCTCGTCCCACAGGAACCAGAAACGGTCCTGTCCGGGCGTCCCGAAGAGGTACAGGACCAGGTCCTCGCGGAGTGTGATGCGGCCGAAGTCCATGGCGACCGTGGTGGTGTGCTTGCCCTCCACACCGCTGGTGTCGTCGACCGGCCGGCCGGCCTCGGTGAGCACTTCCTCGGTCCGCAGCGGCTTGATCTCGCTGACCGCGCCGACCATTGTCGTCTTGCCCACGCCGAAGCCGCCCGCCACGAGGATCTTGAGCGTGACGGGCTCGACGGGGGCCTTGCCGCGCTCAGAACGCCCGAAGATCATCGTTCTCTTCTCCTGCTTCAGTGGTGTCGTACGGGGATGGGGCGGGGGGTTGACCGTAACCGCCGCCCCCGGGGGTTTCGATGACCAGTACGTCGCCGGGGCCGACATCCGCCGCGTCGCTTCCGCCGAGTTCGGTGACCGTACCGTCCGCGCGTTCCACGCGGTTGGCACCCAGTGCTCCGGGCTCGCCGCCCGCCATGCCGTAGGGCGGGACCCTGCGGTGCTGGGAGAGCGTGGAGACGGTCATGGGCTCGTGGAACCGGATGCGGCGTACGGCGCCGTCTCCGCCGCGCCACCGTCCGGCCCCGCCGCTGTCGCATCGTACGGCGAACTCGTCGAGTTGGACGGGCAGTCGCCACTCGAGCACCTCGGGGTCCGTGAGCCGCGAGTTGGTCATGTGGGTCTGGACGACGGATGCGCCGGGGAAACCTTCGCCGGCGCCTGATCCGGAGGCCACGGTCTCGTAGTACTGGTGGCGTTCGTTGCCGAAAGTGACGTTGTTCATGGTGCCGGAACCCTCCGCCTGCACTCCGAGGGCTCCGTAGAGGGCACCCGTGATGGCCTGAGAGGTCTCGACGTTGCCGGCGACTACGGCGGCCGGGGGTTCGGGGGCGAGCATCGAGCCCGGGGGCACGATGATGTCCAGGGGCCGCAGACAGCCGTCGTTGAGCGGGATGTCGTCGGCGACCAGGGTGCGGAAGACGTACAGGACGGCGGCGTTGACCACCGAGAAGGGTGCGTTGAAGTTGGTGTCGAGCTGCGGCGACGTACCGGTGAAGTCGACGGTGGCGGAGCGAGTTTCGCGGTCCACGGAGATGCGCACGCGGATGACGGCACCGGCGTCGGTCTCGTAGGTGAACTCACCGTCTTCAAGGGCGTCGATGACACGGCGTACGGATTCCTCGGCGTTGTCCTGGACGTGCTTCATGTACGCCTGGACGACGTCGAGGCCGAAGTTCTCGATCATGCGGGCGACTTCGTCGACGCCCTTCTGGTTGGCGGCGATCTGGGCGCGCAGGTCGGCGAGGTTGGTCTTCGGGTTGCGCGAGGGGTAGGGCGCCTCGGTGAGGAGCCGTCGTGTCTCTGCCTCGCGGAGACGGCCGCCTTCCACGAGCAGCCAGTTGTCGAAGAGGACGCCCTCCTCCTCGATGACGCGGCTGTTCGCGGGCATCGAGCCGGGCGCGATGCCGCCGATCTCGGCATGGTGGCCGCGCGAGGCGACGTAGAAGAGAATCCGGTCACCCTCCGTGTCGAAGACCGGAGTGACCACCGTGACGTCGGGGAGGTGGGTGCCGCCGTGGTACGGGTCATTGACGGCGTAGGCGTCCCCGGGGCGCATCCCTGAGCCCCGGCGGCGGATGACCTCCTTGACGCTGGTGCCCATCGATCCCAAGTGCACAGGGATATGAGGGGCGTTGGCGACCAGGTTGCCTTCGGGGTCGAAGAGCGCGCAGGAGAAGTCCAGGCGCTCCTTGATGTTGACCGACTGGGCGGTGGACTCCAGGCGGGCGCCCATCTGTTCGGCGATCGACATGAAGAGGTTGTTGAAGACCTCGAGGAGAACCGGGTCGGCTTCCGTACCGAGATCGGAACTCTCCGTGACCGCCGCGCGTTCCATGATCAGATGCCCGTCGTCCGACATGGCCGCCTGCCAGCCGTCGTCGACGACGGTCGTCGCGCTGGCTTCGGTGATGATCGCGGGGCCGGTGACGGTTTCACCGGGGGGCAGTTCCTCGCGACGGTGCAGGGGTACGTCGCGCCGGGCGCCGCCCGTGTGGAGGCTGACGGTCTCGGGGGTGCCGGGGGCCGAGCTGGGGCTGGCGAGGGCGGAGAGATCGGGGGGGTCGGTGAGGCCGGTGGCTTCCACGGAGAGGGCTTCCACGACGACCGGACGGTCGAGGGTGAAGGAGTAGGTGGCGCGATGACGGTCTTCGAAGGTGCGGGTCATGGTGTCGGGCGCGGTGAGCTCGACGACGAGTGCCGTGTCCGTGCCGTCATAGCGCAGCTGGGCCCGGCGGGTGACCCGGATGCGGTCCTCGGGGACGTCCTCGGCGAGGAGTTCGGCGCGGGCAGCTCCCTCCAGGTCGTCCGCGGTCTTCAGGACACCGGGCATCGAGGACGCCTCAAGGGGCGCCTCGACGGATTGTTCGCGCATGGCTGTCGTGTCGGCGAGCCCGATGCCGAGCGCGGAGAGCACACCGGCCATGGGCGGCACGAGGACGGTGCGGATGCCGAGCGAGTCGGCGACCATGCAGGCGTGCTGCCCGCCGGCGCCACCGAAGGTGGTGAGCGCATAGCGGGTGACGTCGTGGCCCTTCTGGACCGAGATCCGCTTGACGGCGTTGGCGATGTTGGCGACCGCGATCTGGAGGTACCCCTCGGCGACCTGCTCGGGGGTGCGGTCGTCGCCGGTGGTTTCCCGGATCTCGTGCGCGAGGGCGGCGAACCGGTCGCGGACCAGCGCGTCGTCGAGCGGCTGGTCGCCGCCTGGGCCGAAGACCCTGGGGAAGTGGTCGGGTTGGATGCGGCCGAGGGCCACATTGGCGTCGGTGACGGTGAGCGGGCCGCCGTTCCGGTAGCAGGCGGGCCCCGGGTCCGCGCCCGCCGAGTCCGGCCCTACCCGGTAGCGGGAGCCGTCGAAGTGGAGCACGGAGCCGCCGCCCGCCGCGACGGTGTGGATGTCCAGCATGGGCGCGCGCAGCCGTACGCCGGCGATCTGGGTGGTGAAGACGCGTTCGTACTCGCCCGCGAAGTGCGAGACGTCCGTGGACGTGCCGCCCATGTCGAACCCGATGACACGGTCGAAGCCGGCGAGCTGCGACATCCGCGCCATGCCGACGATGCCGCCCGCCGGCCCGGACAGGATGGCGTCCTTGCCGCGGAACTGTCCGGCCTCGGCGAGCCCTCCGTTGGACTGCATGAACATCAGCCGCACGCCCCGCAGTTCATCGGCGACGTGCTGGACGTAGCGGCGCAGCACGGGCGAGAGGTAGGCGTCGACGACGGCCGTGTCCCCGCGCGGGACGAGCTTCATCAGCGGGCTGACCTCGCTGGACAGCGAGATCTGCGGAAAGCCGATACGCGCGGCCAGCCCGCCGATGGCCTGCTCGTGGAAGGGATGGAGGTGGCTGTGCATACAGACGACGGCCAGGGCGTGGATTCCGTCGTCGTACGCCTCCTGGAGCGGCCCGGCGAGGGCGTCCAGGTCGGGGGCGCGCAGGACGGTTCCGTCGGCGGCGATGCGCTCGTCGACCTCGACCACCCGTTCGTAGAGCAGCTCGGGCAGTTCGATCGCGCGGGCGAAGATCCGCGGGCGGTTCTGGTATGCGATGCGCAGCGCGTCCCGGAAACCGCGTGTGACGACGAGGAGGGTGCGCTCGCCCTTGCGCTCCAGAAGGGCGTTCGTGGCGACGGTGGTGCCCATGCGGACGGCGTCGATGGGGCCGTCGTCGCGGAGGAGTTCCCGTACGCCCGCGACGGCGGCGTCGGCGTATCGCGCCGGGTTGTCGGAGAGGAGCTTGTGCGTGAGCAGGCGGCCGTCGGGGCGACGCGCGACGATGTCGGTGAAGGTGCCGCCTCGGTCGACCCAGAACTGCCAGCCTGTCACGTCTGTTCCCCGCTTCCGCGCTGCTCAGAGCGCCCGGAGCCCATTGATCACGTCGCGCAGAATACTCTCGTCCGGCAGCTCGGCGGGGGGTACCGGACGCGTCACATGGACCATTTCGTCAGCCACGAGATCTCCTATGAGGACACGTACCACTCCAATGGGGAGGTCGAGTTCGGCGGCGAGTTCGGCGACCGACTGCGGCGCGTCGCGACAGAGGTCGACGATGTCCTCGTGCTCCGGGGACATCGTCTGGTCCGCCCCCGGGTCGTCGGCATGCGGTTCCGTCACGACCACCGCGATCAGGTCGAGGCGATGCTGGGCCGGGCTGGTCGTGCGGCCGCGTGTCATGGCATACGGACGGACCACCGGTCCGGCCTCGTCGTCGAACCAGTGGGACATCCCCTGACCGTCTCCGCTCATGCCATCCCACTACCCGCCTGCGGGCAGATCGGTGCGCGGAGCCTGTGCCAGATGTGCGCCGACCCTCTTGACCAGCAGCGTCATCTCGTACGCGACCTGCCCGACATCCGAGTCGGCGTCCGAGAGGACGGCGAGACAGCTGCCGTCACCTGCGGCCGTGACGAACAGGAACGCGTCGTCGAGCTCGACGATCGTCTGCCGGACACTGCCCGCCTCGAAGTGGCGGCCGACGCCCTTGGCGAGGCTGTGGAATCCGGAGGCGACGGCGGCGAGGTGCTCGCTGTCCTCCCTGGTCAGGCCCTCGGAGACCCCGGTGGGCAGACCGTCGCTGGAGAGCACGAGTGCCTTACGGATGCTGGCGACGCGGTCCACCAGGTCGTCGAGGAGCCAGTTGAGTTCGCCGGACACCTTGTTGGTCCTGATGTGGCCGGCGTCCTTCGGTGCGGTCATCGACCGTCCCCCTTTGTCGTTCCTTGTGCTGTGCCGCCCTGGGCCCCGTCGCCCGCGGCGTTCTCCTCACGGCCGCGCTGCCAGCCGCGCTGGAGCGAGGCCATGCGGTTGCGTACCTGGTCGGCGTCACGCTCGGTGGCCTCCGCGCCGTTCCCGTCGCGGGTCGCGTCGCGCTCGGCGCGCCGGTCGGGTCCGTCCTTCAGCTGCGGGGCCAGATTGGCCTGCCGTACGCGTCGGGGCAGCGGACCGGTGCCGCCGCCTGAGGGCGGGGCGCCGGTGCGGTTGCCGCCCGGCGCGGTGCCGCGACGCGACGCCCGCTTGGGGAGGGGCGCGGCGTCGCCGGGCTCACCGCCTCGGGCCGAGGCTTCGGTGCGTTCGAGTCCATGGGTTGACGCCTCACCGGCATCGAGGCGGCTGTCTCCCGGTTCAGAGCCGCGGCCGGCCGGCCGGATGCTGCCCGTGGGCTCGGTGTCGCGGTCCGGTGTCCGGCCGAGCCCGGCCCCGCCATCCGCAGGCTCGGTGCCCGCGTCGGGCTCGCCCTGGCGGGTTGACGGCGGATTCGCCGGTTCCCGACGTGACGGCAGCCGATCAGCTTTGGCGGCGCGCGTGCGCTTCGGCAGTTCCTCCAGTGCGCCCGGTCGTCCGGGCGCCCCCTCAGCCGATTCCGCCGCTTGCGTCGACTCCTCGGCGTCCGCGCGTTCCGACGGCTCAGCGCGCCGTGGCTTCGTCTGGGTGACGGGGCGGCCGTGGGAGCTGACGAGTTTCGGGGCCCTGCGGCGCGGGAGCGGCACGGGTTCGCCGGGGTGGTCGCCATCGCCCGGGCGAGCCGACTCGCCCGGGGCCTCGCGTGCCTGCTGGTGCTGTTCCACTGGAACACCGGCGATGGAGCGGCGCGGACGGAAGATGCCGCCACGCTCGCTGTCCTCGTCGTCGAGGCCGCCCGGGAAGTCGTCGAGGGCGTCCAGGTCGACGGGAGACTCCAGCTCGATGGGCCCGTCCAGAATGGAGGCCGGCAGGCCCGGAAGCTGGACCGGTACCTGGGAGAGCGCGGCCTTGCGGTTCTCGTCGCCCTCCTTCGGCGCGAGCGCCCGGTCGAGCCGGAAGCCCACGCCGTTGGTGTCGGGCACGTCCTCCGTGAGCAACGCGTCGGGGATGAACACCACGGCGGTGGTCCCGCCGTACGGGGACGGCTGCAAGGAGACGCGTACGTTCTGCCGCTGGGCGAGGCGGCTGACCACGAACAGCCCGAGTCGGTCGGTGTCCGACAGCTCGAACTCCGGGGTCTCGGCGAGCCGCAGGTTGGCGTCGAGGAGCGCTTCCGGGGCCATACCCAGACCGCGGTCGTGGATCTCCAGCGTGAAGCCGTTGGCGACTCGTTCGCCGTACACCTGGACTGCTGTGTGCGGGGGCGAGAACACCGTGGCGTTCTCCAGGAGTTCGGCCACGAGGTGGGTAAGGTCGGCGACCGCGGGACCGGTGACGGCCAGGCGTGGCAGTCGGCGTACCTCGATCCGTTCGTAGTCCTCGACCTCGGCGACGGCGGCGCGGACGACGTCCATCAGCTGGATGGGCTTGCGCCACTGCCGGGAGGGGGCCGCGCCGGAGAGAATCACCAGGCCCTCGGCGTGGCGGCGCATGCGGGTGGTCAGATGGTCGAGGCGGAAGAGATCGGCGAGTTCGTCGGTGTCCTCGGTCCTGCGCTCCATGCTGTCGAGCAGGGTGAGCTGCTTGTGCAGCAGGACCTGGCTGCGGCGGGCGAGGTTCACAAAGACCTCGGAAACGCCGTCGCGCAGTTCGGCCTGCTTGACGGCGGCCTCGACCGCGGCGCGCTGGAGGGTGTTGAGGGCCTGGCCGACCTCGCCGATCTCGTTCCTGTCGTACTCCAGACGCGGCACCTCGGTCTCCACGTCGACCTGTTCGCCCGCGGAGAGCCGACGCATCACGCTGGGCAGCCGCACGCCGGATGCCTCGTGGGCCTCCAGGCGCAGCCCGCGCAGGTCGCGGATGAGACCGCGGCCGATGCGTACGGACAGGAAGAGCGAGACCAGCAGGGCGATCAGGCCGAGGACGCCGGCGATGGCCGCCTTGACGATGACGTCGACGGCAATTGGGCGGACGCGGTCCTGGTAGCGGTCGCTCGCCTCGTCGTTGAGGGTGCCCAGCTCGTCGAGGACGTTGCCGGCCTCGGTGTCCCAGCTCTTCGCGGTGACGCCACGGGGCGTGCCGGACTCGGACGAGATGACAGCCTGTTCGGCCACCCGCAGCGGAGCGGTGGCGGCGTTCTTCCAGAAGCGCTCGTAGCGATCACGCTCCGCGGAGGGGAGCAGCGGCAGGTTGCTGGCGTACATCAGGTCGCGCTGGGCCACGAGGTCGGAGATGTCGCGGATTTCGTCGGAGGAGAGCCTGCCGACGACCAGCGCCGAGCCGAGCAGGGCGTCCTCTCGGGAGAGCAGTTCGCGCGCGAGGGCGATGTTGACGAGGGCGCGGGACTGCTTGTCCATCTCCACGTCGTCGACCACATGAAGGTTTGAGAGCACGACATAGCAGGGCTCGACGAGGTTGTTGTAGAGCTCCAGGGCCTGGGCCCGGGTGAGTGTGCCCTCTTCGACGCTGCGGCGCAGCGACTCGATGCCGTCCAAGGAGTCCAGCATGGCCGTCAGCCGCCCGCCGGTGCCCTCGCCCACCGCGTCGCGTACGTCGGAGTTCTTGGCGTTTCTGCGGATCTCGGTGATGGCGTCGTCGGTGGCGGCCCGGCTGCGACGGAGTGCGGCGAGCCCATCGGAGGCACGGGGGTCGGCGAGATAGACGAGGGTCTGACGGCGTTCCTGCTGCAGGACGCGGACGGTGTCCTCGGTCGGATAGGTGACCTTCTCCACGACGGACGAAGCGTCGAAGAGCTCACCTGCTTCACGCCCGGTGAGTACCGTGGCGAAGCCCCAGATCGCTGTCAGGGACACCAGCGGCACGACGAGCAGCGCCACGATCTTCCGGCGGATGGACTTCCCGCGAAAGCGCATGGCCTCCCCCAGCTCGACCCCCTCCGGATGGGGGTACACATGTGCGTCAACAAACGGCGTGAGCCTACTACCGACACACAGGGAACTCGAAGGCCCGTCCGGACGAGCCCCTTCCGTTTCGCCGACGCGACAGGAACAAGACATCCGCAGTTGTCCGTTCATTGGGGGAGATTGCCTCCCCGATTCCGGCACAGAACGCCGAACGCCAACCTCTCTGGAGACTTGGTCAGTTGGCCGAAATTTTCCGCTCGTTGGGAATCTTCGCGGTGCGTCGATCGTCTGTCTGTATGGGAGTTGGGGACGGAATCGGCTCAGGCGCCGCATGCCGCACCCGGGTGGCATAAAACGGCGCAAGCCGGGCAGCCGTGAGGTGTTGATGTCTCGTGACACCGAAGCGAAGGGCTGCTGGGCGGTGGGGAGTGACAAGTTGATGGGCACGGCAGAGCGGCGCGAGGCGCCCCCTCCGAGCGCGGGGGCAACGGCGGTGGCGGAGCGGGATGCCCGGGCACAGGCGCCGGATCGCGGCATTCCGGCACAGGAGGAGCAACAGGAGGAAGAGCGGGCGTACTACCGGCCGTTGTGGGTCGAGGAGCCCGCGCGCCGACCACGGCTGCCCGATCCGGTGCGTACGTCCGCGGTGCGGGCCGTCATCATCATCGCCATCACGCTGATCCAGGCGATGGTGGCCTTCCTGGGCACGCTGGCCGGTTCCTGGCTCGCGTTCCCCATGGTCCTGAGCAGTGTGGCGAGCACGGTGGTTGCCACGTGGGGCGCGCTGGACGTGTGGGTGACCCGGCAGGTGTGGATGCAGCGGAACGGCGTGGTGTCGACGCCGAGCAGCACGGCGCGTGCCTTGCGACGTGAGCGCCGCAAGGCACGGCGCCAGGAGCGGGCGTCCGAGCGCGCCAAGGAGCGGATACGCCGTCGGGGCGGCGCGGGGCAGTTGTCGCACTCCTGATGAGCTCCCGGTGAGCTGGTACGGAACTCAAGGCCGGCTCACCGGGAGGCGACTGCCGCCTCCACCGCGCTTGCCCCGCGCGCCAGTTCGCGCCTGGCCCGCCATGAAGGGGCGCGGGCGTTCCACGAGAGCACCGTCGTTGTGCGGCCGTCGCGCTCGTACCTCGCGAGGAAGCCGCCCTCGTCCGGCGCGCCGCCGATCGAGCCTCCTTCGATGCGGACGATGTCGGTGGCAAGCCGCCGCCCCCGCGAACTGGCGCGCACCGTACTGGTCGGACCAGAAGTAGGGCACGGAGCGCACGCTCTCGCCGATGCGCTCCCGGAGTTCGCCGACGGATGCGCCACCACGTACCACGTGGGCCACGACGCCGAGTTCGGCGACGGGGTCAGGGGTTCACCGTCGACGGCAGCGAGGGCTTCGCGAAGCCGCCCTCAGTCGCGGGGAACCAGGACCGCCGTTATTACGCGATCACGGACAACCCCACCGTTTTCATCGATCTCTTACGCCTGTGGGGCGACTGCGGGTCGTTCGTGCGTTGATCGCGCCCACGCGGCCGAGCCGCAACTCGATACCGACCAGCGCCCCTCAAGGGGCGCTGGTCGCTGGCCTCTTGTACATCCGCGTCGCCGTGATCTCGCTGTGTACCGACTCCCCCTCGCCGGCCGGAGGCTGCTGTGGCAGTCCCGGCCGGAGGTGTTCCTCGACGCTGATGTACTTCAGGCCCGCCCTGAGGTCGGCGTCGTTCCGCAGCCGGATCACCAGTGGGAACTCCGCCAGCGCGGTCGTATCGAACAGGCCGGTGGTGTAGAGGAGTTGGACGCCCAGCGCGTCCGAGACCGCCCTCTGCAGTTCCAGCAGGTACGTCGCGTTGGCGCGGCCGATGGGGTTGTCGAGGAACAGCGTGCCGGCGTGGCGGTGTTTGTCGCGGCCCCGGTCGTTCGAGCGGAGCGCGGCCATCGTGCAGTACAGGGCGATGGCCGCGGTGAGCAGCTGGCCCCCGGAGAACACATCGCCCATCTGCCCGACGGGGACACGCTCGGCGCGCAGTACGGCGTCCGGCTTGAGGATCTCGACGGCGACGCCCCTCGGCTGGAGTGCCGCGCCGACGCCGCGCAGGAGCAGCGTCATGCCGTCGCGGCGAAGGTCGGAGTTCTTCTTCACGGCCGCTCGCGTCGCCTCGTCGATGACCTCGCCGAGCCGCTCGGTGAGCGTGGCCTGGTCGGGCTCCTCGAAGCGGATGCGCAGGAACTCCTGCCCGGACCACTCGCCGAGCCCTTCGGGGAGACGGGACAGCCGCTGGGCGGACCGGAGTGTGGCCAGCGCCGACTCCACCAGCCCTCGCAGCCGGTCCACGATCGAGTCCCGGTTGCGCTCCAGCTGCGCCAGCTCGTCGGTGAGGACCCTGAGCCGAGGTGCGAAGGCGTCCGCCCACTTCTGGGCGTGCTCGGGCAGCGCGGCGGCGGGCAGCTCGCGGATCTGCTGCCGGGCAGGGGTGCGGACCTGCTCGTAACGTGTCGAGTTGGCATGCCGTACGAGGACATCGCTCGCGTCGCGTACGGCTGACTCGGCGGCGGAGAGGTCGGCGGCGCAGCCCCGCAGGGAGCGGCGGGTCGCGGCGGCGGACTGCCGGGCCTCTTCGAGGGTGCCCGGGTACGACTCGGGCTCCTCCTGCTCCTCGTCCGTCGTGTGTTCGCGCAGGAGGTCCCGCAGGAGGGCGGCCGTCTCATCGAAGCCGCCGGCCCCGTCCTCGGCGGCTCGGTGGGCGTCGAGCAGTTCGGCGTGGACCTCGCGCGCCTGGCTCAACGCCTCGGTACGGGAGGCGAGTTCGGCCGTGGCGGTACGCAGCAGGCTCTGCGCATGCTCGGCGTCTCGCGGGACAAGCTCCCCGGGCAGCTCGGTGTGGGCCTCGCCGTCCTCGGGGGCGTGCCGCTCGGCCTCGCCGCGCAGCCGTCCGAGCTGCTCGCTCGCGGTCGACATACGGGTCTCCAGCAGCTGGACGAGTTCCTCGGCCCGGGCGGCGGCGGCCTGCCGGGACGGCCCGTCGGAACCGTCCGGGGACTCCAGAAGCTGCGCCGCGCGTGTACGCACCTTGTTGCTGAGCCGGTCCAGCTCGGCGAGCGCGGCGCTCTCGTCGCTCTCGGCCCGCGCCTGCTCGGCGCGCAGATCGGCACCGACGCCGACCTTCTCGTAGAGCTGCGACGCGGCGCGGTAAGCCTCGCGGAGGGCGGGGAGGGACGGCTTGGGGTGGGCGCGTCCGGGGGCCTTGTCGCCTGACGAGTCTGCTGGTGCGTCTTGTGCCGTGTCTGCCTGGGGAACGCCCTCGCCTTTCGCCGCCGCGTCCTCCTGTACGTCGTCGGGGACGCCCGCGATCTCCGCGCGTTCGGCGCGCAGGGTGCGGGCCGTACGGCGGGCGTCGTCGGCGGCTCGTTGGGCGGCTCGCCGGTCCTCGTCGGCGGCTCGGGCTCGCTCCAGGCAGGACTGGGCGCGGGCCTCCGACTCGGCTGCCTCGTCGGCGAGTTCGCGCAGCCTGGCCTGCCAGCCGGCCCGCTCGCGCAGCCGGAAGGCGAGTCCGGCGAGCGCGTCGGCGGCGCGTCGGGCCCGCTGTGCGGCGTCCTGGCGCTCGTCCCGTACCCGGGCCGCGTCGGACGCGGCCTCGTCTGCCTCCGCCCGCACCGTGCGCGCCTCGGCCAGTTCGGCCTCGGCCTCCTCGGCGAACGCCCGCGCATCGCGGGCCGCCACGGCCAGTTCGGCGAGCCGGCCCGCCGGGCACCCGGCCCGCCAGGAGGCGAGGCGCGCCGCCAGCTCACGGTCCTTGGCCAGCCGGACCGCCAACTCCCGGATCTCCTCGTCCCGTTCGGTCGCACGCGTGCGCAACGCCTGCCGTTCCTCGTCGGCGGCGTGCTCGTCGTGCATGGCCGGGTTCGGCGGTACGAGGAATACGTCGCTACGGCCGCCGTCGCCCGCTTCGTTAGCCGGCGTCGGGGCGAGCAGCGCAGCGGCCGTACCGACGGCCACGGCGGACCGGGGCAGCAGCGCGGCATCGGCGAGGGCATCGCGTGCGCGCGCGTGGGTTTCCGGATCCGTGATGATGACGCCGTCCACCAGCTCGGGCCGGGCGGTCAGCACGCGTGCGTGGTCGACGGGGTCGACGGCCTGCGCGAGATAGCGCCAGCCGGGGAGCGCGGGGATACCACGCTCCCCCAGGTACTCCACGGTGGCCACGACGTCCGGCCCCGGTGGCAGCAGCCCGCCGTCACCGAGGGCTCCGAGAATCCGCGCGTCATCGGCCGCCGCGGTCCGCAACCCGAAGAGCTGCCGCTCGGCGGAGGCGACCCCGTCGTCGAGCAACTCCCGCAGTTCGTCGGCGTAACGGTCCAACTCCTCGGCGGTGAGGGGGCCTTCCGTCATCGGCCGCGCGGCGGTACTCCGGCCGTGGGCAGCACCGGCATCCCGGCTGACGCCGGGCACACTCGCGCCGTCGGCCGGGCCGTGCGCGGGCTCTCCGGAGCTGTCCGCCGCCGCTCGGGGCATCGGCACCCCGCCGCGGCCCGGGCCCGAGGCAGCCGCCCCCGGCAAGCTCAGCAGTTCGGCCAGCCGTTCCTCCTCCGCCAGGGCTTCGCCGGTGCGCCGCTCCGCGTCGTACGCACGCTCGGCGGCCGTCGCCGCGTCCGACGCGCGAGCCGCCGTGAGTTCGGCGCGGGACTCGGTGGCTGCGGCCTCTCGGGCGTGTTCCGAAGCGCGGCGGGACGCCTCGCGTGCGGTGTCCCAGGCGGCGACGGCGGACTTCTCGGCGTCGCTGGCCGCCAGGGCCGCGCGGGCGGGGTCGGCGTCGGGGGCCGTGTCGTCGAGCCATCCGGCGCGTACCGCCTCGGCGGTCTCCTGCTCGACCTCGCCGAGCCGCTGCCGCAGGTGACCGGCCTCGCTGCGGGCGCGCTGCGCCTCGGTGGCGGCGGCCGTGGAGTCGCGGTGGGCGGCCTCGCCGGTCTCCTGGAGCGCGGCGGAGCGCTCCTCCTCCTCGTTGGCGACCGTCTCGGCTCCTTCGGCCGCGGTGTGCAGCGCGCGGACGAGGTCGACGGCGGCCTTGGCGCGCGCGGCGAGCGCGGGCGCGGCATCCCGCTCGGCCTCACGGATCGCGGCGGCCACGCGCGCGGAGCGGTCCGCGGCCGCCCGGTGGCGCAGCACCGCCTCGGCGGCCTGCCAGGCGGAGTGCAGCGTGCGCGCGTCGCCAAGCTCGCGCTTCTGCGCCGTCGCTGCCTTCTCGGCGCCGGCGAGCGCCAAGGAGGCGTGCCGGTAGGCGAGTTCGGCCGCGATCAGGGCGCTCCTGGAGCGAGCACTCTCGGCTTCGGTGACCGTGTGCGCGGCGGCGGTGACCTGCTGGGCCAGATCGGCGGTCCGGGCCCGCTCCTGCACGGCGCGCGCGGTCAGCCGCCGGGCCAGCGTGCGCGTACGCCGCTCGGCGGCCGTGTGGATGTCCCGCGCGCGCGAACGGGTCTCGGCCGCTTCCACGATCCGCCCGAGCAGTTCCACGGACCCCGCCGTGAACTCCCGCTCGGCGATCAACTCGGCGCGACGCCCCAGCTTGCTGCCGAACCCGCCGACCAGGTCCGCGAGCCCGTCGGTGTCCCGGGTGTCGGTGACCGCGCGCAGCAGCAGGTCGGTGAAGTCGGAGTCCTTCTTGACCGCGAAGAGGCCGGCTGCCTCACCCTCGTCGGCGTTCATCTCCCGCTGGTAGCGGAAGAGTTCGGGATCCAGACCGAGATCCCCGAGGTGTTCGTTCCAGCGGTCGTGGATCTCCTCCCAGTGCACCTCCAGATGCGGGTACGCCTTCCCCGCCTCCGTGATCGCGTCCCGGAAACCCTTCATCGTGCGCCGCCGCCCCTGCGCCCCGGACACGCCCTCGACGTGCGGCCGTACGGCGGTGGCCTCGGCGACCGGCAGATTGTCGAGGCTCAGCCCCGGTCCGGGCCGGAACGAGTACCACGCCTCCGCGAACTTCCGTGGATCGTTGGACACTTGACGCCCGCGCCACTCGCTCACCTTGCCAACCACAACGCACTCACCGGTCAGCGTGTGCTGCCACTCCAGCGCCACATGCCCGCAGTCGTCGGCGAGCAGAAACTTCCGCAGCACCCCCGAACTGGCCCCGCCCAGCGTGTTCCGGTGCCCAGGCAGCATCACCGAGAAGATCAGCTTGAGCAGTACGGACTTGCCGCCGCCGTTCTCCAGGAAGAGCACACCCGCGGGCGCGGGACGGCGCGGCGGCCCGGTCGGCTCCTCCTCGAAGAACTCCGCCTGCGTGGGCGCGGGGTCGGGCACGGGCTCGCCGACACCCCGCAGGTCCAGCACGGTGTCGGCGTAGCGCGCACCGGCCGGCCCGATGGAGTAGAGGCGGACCCGGGACAGCTCGTACATGGCGGCGGACTCTCGTAATCGGACGTGGTCGGAAGGGAGTTGGGTTCAGTCGCGGTCGGGAGGGATCAGGTTCGGGGCGGTCGGAGTCGGGAGTGGTCGTGATCAGGAATCGTCGAGGTCAGGAGTGGAACGGCAGCCCCGCGTCGGCCGCCAGTTCCAGGTCGTCGGTGTCCTCGGCGGGCAGCAGGGTCGCGGTGCCGTCGGTGACCGGCACGATGCCCAGCTCGAGCAGCTCGGCCATGGCGGCGCTGCCCGCCATGTCCCGCACCTGGAGCTGGTAGCGGGCGGTCGTGCGGTATGTCCCTCCGCCGTCGTCCCCGGTGCGCTGCAGAAACCCGGAGTCGGTGAGGAACGCGACGGCCTTGCCGACGATGCCGGTGGTCGAACCGGCAAGGCGGCGTGCGTCCTTGGTGGCCCCGGTCGCGCTGCGTCTGGCCCAGATCCGCCAGGCGGCCTCGAGGCCGGGCGCGTCGGTGGCCGGGTCGGTGTTGTCCCCCTGTTCCTCGGCCCGCTCCTCCAGGCGACGGCAGGCCTGCCGTACGAAGGCGTCCACTCCGTTGACCGAAACCCGCCCGATGTACCCGTCGTCGGCAAGGTCCTCGGGCCGCGGAAACGCCATCGCGGCGACAGCGAGATGCGCGAGCCCGTGCAGGAACCGGTCCCCGGCGTCCGCGGACGCCCGCCGTGCGTAGTCCCCCATACGCACGGCGAACACCGAGTCCTCGGCCGCGGTCACCGCCATCCCCGCGCGCGGGGACACCTCCAGCACGACCAGCCCGAGCCCCGCGGCAACGGCATCGGCGAGCCGGGCGAACGACGGGTCCTCCCGATACCGCCGCAACAGCTCTGCGTACTCCTGGTCGCGGGCGGGCTGGAGCTTGGGCTGCAGCCCGAAGGCGACGAGCCGGGCCGCGTCGGCTGCGTCGGCAGGAGTGACGGCGGCGGACGCCGGCACGGCGACGGCATCCGGCTCACTCCACTCGACGTGCTCGGTCACGGCTTCGGCTCCTTGTTCAGAGGTACGGCGGTGAGAGCGCCCCTGTAGGAGGCGCGGGGCTGTGACATATACGGCTCCTCCCCCACTCTCGGCTTCGCTCGAGCGGGGGGACCCCCATGAGCGGGAGGACCCCCATCGTGGGCGCGAGCAACCACTGACGGCCCGCAGTCAAACGACAACCCGCGCTTCACCGGCCCTCCAAGCGGAGCGTCGCCGTACCCACGATCAAATCGGCCCCGCCGAACTCGGGATCGTCCAGCTCCATCCCGTCGTCCACGGCGAACAACAGCTTCTCCTCACCCTGGCGATAAGCGGTCCCCACCGGCGGACTGGCCGCGTGGACGGCCAACAGCGCGACGAGGTAGGGCAGTTCAGAATCCTGACGCCGGGCGTCGTCAAGGATCCCGGACAGCCGCCGCGGCGCATCCGCAGGCAGATCGAGCAGCTCCTTGGCGGCAGCCAACTGCTCCTCGCTGAACCGGCTGTCATCCGGCGTGGCGATCAGATCCGGCTCCGGCATCTCCGCCCCCAGGTGTTCTCGCTCCATGGGCGGCGTCAGCAGGATGTCGACCAGATCCCCGACCCGTACGGACACGGGAGTGCGCAGCCCCGTCCCGCGCGCGAAGAACGCGTCCGTCACGCGCAGCGCCTCCTCGACGGGCAGGGGCAGCACCGGCGCGACAAGGTGCCCGTACAGGTCTGTCCCCGACGTCGCCATGGGCGCGGCGAAGGCCTGTCGGTCCTGCTCGGCGCGGAACAGCGGGCCGGCCTCCAGGAGCCGGGACTGCAACTGCGTATGACGGCGGATGCAGTCCTTGACGATGTCGACGAGCTCGGCGGCACGGCGCTTGTGCTCGGGGTCCTCGGACTCGTCGCGCGCCTTGCGGATGTTGGTGAGGATCGCGTTCTCGTGGCGATAGCGGTCGGCCACGTGGTCGAGTGCCTCGGCGATCATGTCGGGGACGGCCTGCAGCCAGTCCACCGCGCGGACGTTGCGCCGTGTCGCGTCCAGGGCCCTGCGGAGCGTCTCGGAATACTGCACGGTCCGATAGCGGGCCTGCTCGGCGGCGAGCTGTGCGTCGGCGAGCCTGCCGCGGCTGATCAGTACCTCCAGCTTGACCTCGGCGGCGATCTGCGCGCTGGTGACGTCCGTGTCGAGGGCGCCCACGAGGACGTTGACCGCCTCGTCCGTCGTGCGGAGATACACGCTTCCGCCGTAGCCGGGCACCTCCTCGATCAGCTTGAAGTCGTAGTCGCGGCGCACATAGGAGCCGTCGGGTGTGAACGTGCCGTATACGGCCCGGAAGCCGCGGTCGACGCTGCCGACGTTGATCAGGTTCTCCAGGACCCAGCGGGCCACGCGCTCGTGCTCGGCGACGGGGCGGCGCGGCGCCTGCGCGGCGATGCGCGGGATGAGCCTGGCCACGATCTGGTCGTGGTCGGCGCCCGTGTCGAAGTCCATGTTCAGTGTGACGAGGTCGATGGCGGCGAGGGCCACCTCAGCCATGCCGTATACGGAGTACTCACCCGCGAGGTTCGCCTTGCGTACATCGAGGTCGTGCAGGGGTGCGGTGCAGGCGAGCGCGCGCAGGCGCCGCGCCAGCCCCTCGTCGGCGGCCGGCCCCGGTGCGGGGCGCGGCCCCGCGCTGAGCTGGGGCGGAACACTGTCCGTCGATGCAGGCGAAGTCACGATGCAAAGACTAGGTCCTGGGTCTGACAACGCCCCAAACGCCCAAGAAGGGCCCGCGTCACCCGAGCTTCTTCTCCGCCACGCGTCGCCCATAGACCTCCCCGACCCGCCTGCGTGAATCGACGAGGTAGGTCGCGAGCAGTTGCTCGGCCTCGTCCCGGTCGCCGTCCTGCAGGGCCTTGAGGATCTGGGCGTTGCGGGCGAGGTACGGCTCGTGCAGCCGTCGTGGGTCGTCCACCAGGTGGAAGGCGAGTCGGAGTTCGGCGAAGACCCTGCGCATCAGCTCGTCGGTGCGGGCGCTTCCGGCGAGCGCCACCAGCTCCCGGTGGAACCGGATGTTGGACGTGCCCAGGGCTTTCCAGTCCTTTTCGACCGTCGCCCGCTGCCCGTCGGTGACGGCTCGGGCGAGACCGTCCACGACGTACGGCGGCTTGCCGAGGCCGCGGACGACGGCGCACTCGACGAGGCTCCGGGTGCGGAAGATGTCCTCGACGTCCTCGACGGTCGGGATCCGTACGAACACGCCCCGGTTGAGCTCGTGCACCAGCAGCCGTTCGTGCGTGAGCAGCCGGAATGCCTCGCGCAGTGTGTTGCGCGAGACGCCGAGGGCGCCGCCGATGCTGTCCTCGGACAGCCGCGTGCCGGGCGGGAAGAACCCCTCGGCGATCCGGCTCCTGAGGATGTCCGAGACCCGCTCCGCAGTGCTGGTGCGTCCCAAAAGTGCGCGATCGTCCGCCAGTCCGTTCAGTTCGGCCACACCCGGATTCAATCGCAGATACAAGAACGAAACAACATAAGTATTGAGGGATCGTTCAACAATCCTCTACCTTGCTGGGAATGGCGCCGACCGCTCGTCCCGGCGCCGACGGCTTTCGCATGCCGGTTCCGTACCTCGGCGTGTCCGCACGGCACGGCTCATCAGTCCTGAAGCACCAGTCCTGAAGCACCCTCCGTCCTCAATTGCGAGGTGCACCATGAGCACGACCCCTCCACCGCAGGCCCTGCCCGCCGAGGCCGGCACCGGTCCGGGCGAACCCCCCGCCGACGAGGGCGCGTTCGCCTGGCTGCGGGCCCTGGGGCCGCGGGGCCGCCGCGCCTTCGGCGGCGCGTTCGGCGGCTATGCCCTCGACTCGTACGACTACTTCACGCTGCCGCTGAGCATGGTCGTCCTGGCCGCGTACTTCGGCCTCAACAGCGGCCAGACCGGGCTCCTCACGACCGTCACACTGGTCGTCTCCGCGATCGGCGGCGCCATCGCGGGGGTGCTCGCGGACCGGATCGGGCGCGTCAAGGCCCTGATGATCACGGTGATCACGTACGCGGTCTTCACCGTGGCCTGCGGCTTCGCACCCAACTACGAGACCCTGCTGGTGTTCCGTGCCCTTCAGGGGCTCGGCTTCGGCGGCGAGTGGGCGGTCGGCGCGATCCTGGTCGCCGAGTACGCGAGCCCGAAGCACCGGGGGCGCACGCTCGGCGCGATCCAGAGTTCCTGGGCCGTCGGCTGGGGGCTCGCCGTGATCGTCTACACGCTGGTCTTCGAGTTCATGGACGACGACATCGCCTGGCGGGTGATGTTCTGGACCGGCGCGCTGCCCGCCCTGCTCGTCATCTGGGTGCGCCGCCAGGTGAAAGACGCCCCCCAGGCGACCGAACGCCGTGAGCAGAGCGCCGAGAAGGGCTCGTTCGCGGCCATCTTCAAACCGGGCACAGCCGAATCACCCGGACTGCTCCGAACGACGATCTTCGCAGTTCTGCTCTCCACCGGTGTCCAGGGCGGCTACTACACACTGGCCACCTGGGTGCCCACATACCTCAAGACGGAGCGCGAACTGTCCGTCGTCGGCACCGGCGGCTATCTCGCGTTCCTGATCAGCGGAGCCTTCCTCGGCTATCTGACCGGTGGTTATCTCACCGACAGGCTGGGCCGCAGGCGCAACATCTGGCTCTTCGCGGTGCTCTCGGCGATCTGCATCCTGGCCTACGCCAACATCCCCACCGGTGCCAACACCCTCCTCCTTGTGCTTGGTTTCCCGCTCGGCTTCTGTATGTCGGCGATTTTCAGCGGCTTCGGTTCGTTCCTGAGTGAGCTGTACCCGACGGCGGTGCGCGGCACGGGCCAGGGCTTCACATACAACACCGGCCGCGCTGTGGGCGCCGCCTTCCCGACGTGCGTCGGGTACCTGGCCGACAGCTGGGGTGTCGGCGGTGCGCTGGTCTTCGGCGCGATCGGCTACGGTCTCGCGGCGCTGGCCCTGTTCGGGCTGCCCGAGACGCGGGGGAAGGAGATCCTGTGAACCACACTCAACTCCGGCACCAGAACATGCTCGACGAGCACGCGCACGCGTGGAGCCCCGACGAGGCGCGCACCCACTTCCGTTCGGGCCTGTCCGGCCCCACGGCGGGCTGCGCGGCGGGCCACACCCAGGCGAACCTGATCTCGGTGCCCGCCGACTGGGCGTACGAGATGCTGCTGTTCTGCCAGCGCAACCCGAAGCCCTGTCCGGTCCTCGACGTCACCGACACCGGCTCCTGGACCACCGTCCTCGCCCCGGGCGCCGATCTGCGGACCGATCTGCCGCGCTACCGGGTCTGGGAACACGGCGAGTTGACCGACGAGCCCCCGGACGTGCTGGCCCACTGGCGCGACGACCTCGTGTCGTTCCTCATCGGGTGCAGCTTCACCTTCGAGTGGGCCCTGACCGAGGCCGGCGTGCCGCTGCGCCACCTCGAGCAGGGACGCAACGTCTCCATGTACGTGACGAGCCGTCAGTGCCGTCCCGCGGGGCGGCTGCACGGCCCCATGGTGGTGTCGATGCGTCCGGTGCCGCCCGAGCACCTGGCCGCGGCGATCCGGGAGAGCAGTCTGCTGCCCGCGGTGCACGGCAGCCCGGTCCACTGCGGCGAACCGGCCGGGCTCGGCATCGAGGACCTGGCGCGCCCCGACTTCGGCGACCCTGTGGACGCCGGCCCCGGCGACATCCCGGTGTTCTGGGCCTGTGGGGTGACGCCGCAGGCCGCGGTGATGGCCTCGCGCCCGCCGTTCGCGATCACCCACGCACCGGGACAGATGTTCATCACCGACGCCCGCGACGAGCAGTACCGCGTGGCCTGACAGGAGGAATCGACATCTCCATGACCTCGATCGATCTCAACGCCGACCTGGGCGAGGGCTTCGGCCGCTGGCGCCTGACCGACGACGAACAGCTGCTGTCCGTCGTCACCAGCGCCAATGTGGCCTGCGGCTTCCACGCCGGGGACGCGGCCACCATGCGGCGGGTGTGCGAGCTGGCGGCCGAGCGCGGTGTACGGATCGGCGCCCAGGTCTCGTACCGCGACCTGGCGGGCTTCGGACGGCGCGCGATGGATGTGCCGCCCGACGAACTGGCGGCCGAAGTGGCGTACCAGATCGGCGCCTTGGAGGTCTTCACGCGCGCGGCGGGCGCGCGCGTGGCCTACGTCAAACCGCACGGCGCGCTCTACAACCGTGTGGTGCATGACGAGGAGCAGGCCCGGGCCGTGGTTGACGGGGTGCTCCTCGCGGACGCCACGCTCCCCGTGCTCGGGCTGCCCGGATCGCGCTTCCTCGACGTGGCGGAGAAGGCCGGACTCCCGGTCGTCACCGAGGCGTTCGCGGACCGCGCCTACACGGACGAGGGCACGCTCGTGCCACGTAGTCAGGACGGCGCCGTGATCACCGACCCCGGTGCCGTTGTGGAGCGCTCCGTGCGCCTCGCCGGATCCGGCGTGGTCGCGTCCCGCTCCGGGCGGGACATCGGGGTGCGCGCCCGCTCCCTGTGCGTGCACGGCGACACGCCCGGAGCGGTGGAGCTGGCGCGCCGGGTCCGTACGAAGCTGGAGGCGTCGGGCGTCCGCGTGGAGGCGTTCGCATGAGGGCGCTGCCGGTCGGGGACCGTGCCCTTCTCGTCGAAGTCTCGACGGACGAGGAGGCGCAGGCGCTGCACGCGGATCTGCTGCGCCGTCGCGCGGAGGGGGCCCTCTCGGTACGGGAGATCGTCCCCGCGGCCCGTACGGTCCTCCTCGACGGCCTCGACGACCCTGTGCGCCTGGCGGAGCAGCTGACCACCTCACAGGTGCCGCCTGTGCCCTCGCGCGCCGAGGAGATCGTCGAGGTCCCGGTCCGCTACGACGGCCCCGACCTCGCGGAGGTCGCGGCGCTCTGGGATGTGCCCGTGCAGGAGGTGGCGCGGATTCACGCGGCGGCCGAATTCCGGGTCGCCTTCTGCGGGTTCGCGCCGGGCTTCGGCTATCTGACCGGGCTCCCGGCCCGCTACGGCGTGCCGCGCCGCGCGACACCTCGTACGACCGTCCCGGCCGGTGCCGTGGGGCTCGCGGGCCCGTACACGGGTGTCTACCCGCGGCCGTCGCCGGGCGGCTGGCAGTTGATCGGCACGACGGACGCCGTTCTGTGGGACCACGCGCGCGTGCCCGCCGCGTTGCTGTCCCCCGGCACCCGGGTCCGCTTCGTCCCCGTGGGGACCGTCCCGGTGGGGTCCTCATGACGGACCGTGCTCTCGCCGTCGTACGGGCGGGGGCGCTGACCACCGTGCAGGATCTCGGGCGTCCCGGTCACGCGCACCTGGGCGTACCGCGTTCCGGTGCGCTGGACGGTCCCGCCGCCGCCCTGGTGAACCGTCTCGTCGGCAATCCACCCGAGGCCGCGGTCCTGGAGACGACGCTCAACGGCTGTGCTCTACGGCCGCGTTCGACTGTCACTGTCGCGGTCGGCGGGGCCCCGTGCCCGGTGTCCGTGGATGGGCGCCCGGTTCCCTGGGGAGCCCCGGTGCGTGTGCCCGGCGGGGCACTGCTGTCGGTGGGGACGGCGGTCTCCGGAGTACGCAGTTATGTCGGCGTGTCGGGTGGGGTGGCCGTCGAGCCCGTGCTCGGCAGCCGGTCGACGGACCTGCTCTCGGGTCTCGGCCCGCCGCCTCTGACCGACGGGACGGTGCTCCCCCTGGGGCGGCCGAACGCTCCCCACGCGCGCGTGGACGTCGCCGCGCAGCCGGGCCCGCCCGCCGAACTCGTACTCCGAGTGACCCTCGGCCCCCGCGACGACTGGTTCACGGCAACGGCCGTACGCGCCCTCACGACGCACATGTACCGGGTCTCCTCGGCGAGCAACCGCATCGGCCTGCGCACGGAGGGGCCCGCCTTGGAGCGGGCGCGCCCCGGCGAACTCCCCAGCGAGGGCATGGTCCTCGGCGCGATCCAAGTGCCCCCGGACGGCAGGCCCGTGGTGTTCCTGGCCGATCACCCCACCACCGGCGGCTACCCGGTCATCGCAGTCGTCCGGTCCACGGACCTCCCCGCCGCGGCCCAGGCCGCGCCGGGCACGCCGGTGCGGTTCCTGGTCGTGCGGCGCCGTTGACCAGGCTTACGCCGCATCGGGCTGCTCCGTGACCGACAACGCAGCCAGCGCAGACGCCACCGCATGCGACGCGCTCAGGTCGAGCCGGGCGCTGGTGCCGCGGGCGCGGTGGCGGATCTCGTCGGCGGCGAGTGTGAGGAGTTGGGGCAGAAGATCGGTGCAGCGGCGGGCCACCCAGCCGGTGCCGGCGGTGGCCAGCCACCACAGGCTCGCCGAGCGGGTGGGCGCGGGGAACTCGGGCTTCGAAGAAGGCGCACGCCCCGTCGCGATGCCCGCCTCCGCGAGCAGCGCGTGGAAGCGTACGGCGAGTTGCCGGTGCCCCAGCTCGCCCGGATGCAGCCGGTCCGCGCTCCACATGGCGCGCTCCGTGAGCCACGCCCCTTCCGCGGCGTGCAGATGGACGGCGCCATACCGCTCGGAGAGCGCGTGCACCACCGTGTTCACCGCCCGCTGGCGCCGTGCGAGCGGCCGGGCCAGGGCCCCGGGCAGCCCCAGCATCGCGCCGGGGTCGGGCAGGCAGGCGGTGAGCAGCACCGCCCCCTGCCGCGTGAACGCCGCGTACACCTCGTCGAGCCGCGCGGCCACCGCGTGGATGTCGAAGGTGCACCTCAGGGTGTCGTTGACCCCGATGACGACCGAAGCGACCTCCGGCCGTACGGCCAGCGCGGCAGGGGTCTGACGCTCCAGGACGTCACGCGTCTGGGCCCCGCTGACCGCGAAGTTGACGAACTGTGCGGGCGCGTCTGCGGGGGCGAGCCCGTCGGCGAGCAGCGCGGCCCAGCCGCGCCACCCTTCACCGACGGGATCGCCCACTCCTTCGGTGAGGGAGTCCCCGAGCGCCACGAACCGCAGGGGTCTCATGCCACGCCCTCCCGAGCCCTTCGCGCGGAGGAGGCGCCCGCCTGCGACGACGGCCGGTCGACCCGTACGGCCGCGTCGTGCGCCGTGAGGAACGCCTCGACGGCGGCCGGCCAGCCAAAACAGGCGGCACGCGCGCGTGCCGCCTCCCGGCGCTCGCTCTCGGGACGGTCCAGCAGCAGCCGCACCTTGTCCGCGAACGACTCTCCGTTGTCGGCCGCGGTGGCTCCGGCGGAGCCGATGACCTCCGGGAGCGCGGAGGAGGCGCTGGCGACGACGGGCGTACCGCAGGCCATCGCCTCCAGGGCCGCGAGCCCGAAGGTCTCGGCGGGCCCGGGGGCCAGGCATGCGTCGGCGGAGGCCTGCAGACCGCCCAGGAGCGCGCGGTCGCCCACATGCCCGAGGAAGGTGACCGGCAACCGCCGCTCGTGCGCCCGCTGTTCGAGCCGGGCCCGCAACGGCCCGTCACCTGCGACGACGAGCACCGCGCGTTCCCCTCGGCGCAGCAGCGCCTCCAGGGCGTCCAGCGCGGTGCCGGGCCGCTTCTCGACGGACAGCCGGGAGCACATCACCAGCAAGGTCTCGTCCACGCGCGCATGCCGGGCGCGCAGCCCCGGGTCCCGCAGCGAGGGATGCCGACCCTCCAGGTCGACGCCCAGCGGGGCGCGTACGACATTGCGGGCGCCGATGCGGACGAACTCGCGCTCCGCGAACTCCGTGGTGCACACCACGCGTGAATAGTGGTGGGCGGTGCGGACGTTGAGGGCGTCGGAGGCCCGGCGTGCGATGCCTTCGGACAGACCCCAGGTGCGCAGTACACCGTCGGCGGTCTCATGGGAGACCATCACGGCGGGCACCCGGGCGCGCCGCGCCCAGACGCCGGTCCAGCGCAGCGTCGTGCGGTCGGAGACCTCGAGCCGGTCCGGCGCGAGCTCCTCCAGAAGGGCGGACACACGCTTCTTGTCGGTGAGTACGCGGTAGCCGCCGGTCCCGGGCAGCAGCGGTCCAGGCAGGGTGATCACCCTGCCCTGCTCGGTCTCGCGGTCCGTGGCTCGCTCTCCGGGCACGATCAGCACGGGCTCGTGCCCGGCCTCCCGGTAACCGGCGCCCAGCTCCCGCAGCGCGGTCCTCAGGCCGCCCGAGGCGGGGGCGACGAAGTTGGCCAGCCGGACGATCCGCAGCGACTCGCTCATGCCGCCACCACCGCCCTTCCGGCGAGCACATCGGCGTAGTGCCCGATGAGCTGGTCACCGACGGCCGCCCAGGTGCGGCCCTCGACGGTACGGCGTGCCTCGGCGCCGTATGCGGCCCGCCGCGCGGGATCGGCGGCGAGCGCCGCCACGGCGTCGCGTACGGCGCCCTCGTCCCGCGGCGGGACGAGCAGTCCGGTGCGCCCGTGGGCCACCAGGTCGAGCGGCCCGCCCGCGGCGGGAGCGACCACGGGGATGCCGCTGGCCATCGCCTCCTGCACGGTCTGGCAGAAGGTCTCGAACGGTCCGGTGTGCACGAAGACGTCCAACGAGGCGAAGATCCGGGCGAGTTCGTCACCGGTGCGACGACCCAGGAAAACGGCTCCGGGAAGTGCCCCGGTCAGACTCGTCTGGCTCGGGCCGTCGCCCACGACCACGACGCGTACGCCGTCCAGGCCGCAGGCCCCGGCGAGGAGTTCGACCTGCTTCTCGGGGGCGAGCCGGCCGACGTAGCCGACGATCAGCTCGCCGTTCGGCGCGAGTTCACGGCGGAGTGCGTCGTCCCGGTGTTCCGGGCGGAACCGGACGGTGTCCACGCCGCGCGGCCACAGCCGCACCCGGGGCACACCGTGCGCCTCCAGGTCCTGCAGAGCTGCGCTGGACGGGGCGAGCGTCCGGTCGGCGGCGGCGTGGACGGAGCGGATGCGCCGCCAGGCGGCCGCCTCGCCCGCGTGCACGTACGTGCGGGCGTATCCGGCGAGGTCGGTCTGGTAGATGGCCACGGCGGGGATGCCGAGCCGGGTGGCGGCCGCCATGCCGCGGACGCCGAGAACGAAGGGGCTGGCCAGGTGGACGAGGTCGGCGCGGTGTTCGGTGAGCGCGGCGGCGACGCGTCGACTGGGGAGGGCGACACGGACCTGGGGGTAGCCGGGAAGCGGTAGGGAGGGGATTCGGACGACGGGGCACGGCGCGAGGGCGTCGGGCCCGTTGCCGGCGGCGGTGGCCGGGGCGACGACTAGGGGGTCGTGACCGCGGTCGACGAGGTGTCGGGCGGTCTGGAGCGCGCAGTGGGCCACGCCGTTCACGTCGGGGGGAAAGGACTCGGTCACGATGACGACACGCATACCCGTGTTGTCGTCGTGCAGGACGTGGCCGCGTCAACGTGGATCTTTCCGGAGAGGGAACGTCCCATGAGCGTTGCGCTGCGTGCGCCCCCGGATCACGACCCGGTCACGCCCCGGCATCCAGGCTCGTACCAACGGGCTACGGGCGGTCGACAACACGCTCACACCACGGTCGCATCCCGCACCGCACCGCAGAGGCGCCCGATCTCACACTGTGGACGCGGCGGCCTTCACACGGCAGTCGTGTCCGGGCCGATTCTGCTGCGGACCGCCGTCTGCACCTCGGCCTCCTCGGCGGGATCGGCGGCGAGCCGCCGAAGCTGGTCGACCACACGGGCGTCACCGGTCTCGGCGTGCCGGGCGGCGATTTCCCGGGTCGTCTCCTCGCAGTCCCAGAGGCACTCGACGGCGAACCCGGCGGGAAAGGACGGATCGGTGGCGGCCAGCGCGCGAGCCGTGCGCCCGCGCAGATGCGACGAGGCCGTCTCACGGTAGACATGGCGCAGCACGGGGGCGGCACAAGCGATACCGAGCCGGCCTGCGCCGTCGACGAGGGTGCACAAGGTCGGCGCGTCCGGCCCGTCCCCCCGTACCGCCTCGCGCAGGGCGCCCAGCACCAACTCGCTGTCCTGTGCGCCGCCCCGGCAGGCGAGCACGCGCCCCGCGGCCTGACCGAGCGCGTCGGGCCGGTGCGCCCACCGTCGCGCCCGCTCCACGGCGGCGATGCTGCGCATCCGCTCGAAGGCGTCCACGGCGGCATCCACGACGAGTCGCGAGCCGGCGGCCTGAGCGGCCTCGATCAGGTCCAGTACGTCGGGATCGTGGCTGTCGGCGAGATAGCGCAGGGCCGTGCAGCGCGCGCCGTCGTCGCCGTGCCGGGCCGCGTCGATGATCTCGGGACGGTCGTCGGGCCCTGCGACGGCGCTGAGGCAGCGGGCGGCCGGGACATGGAGCGCGGCTCCACGTTCGACGCCCTGCTGGGCCCATTCGAAGACGGCCCGCACGCTCCACCCGGGACGGGGCCCGGAGGATTGCATCTGCCGCTGCCAGCGGTCGAAGGAGCCTGCTTCCTGGGCGGCACGCACGCGTGTGGCGATGGATGTGCGGGAGTCCTCGGCCCACAGCCGCCAGGGCCGGGGTTCGAAGGCGTCGCGCACGGCGGCGGCGAGCTCGGCCTCGCCCTCGGAGTCTGCCGGGAAGCGCGCGAGGACCGGCGCCGCGAGGGCGCGCAGTCCGGCGTCGTCGTCGCGCAGTGCCAGTTCGTCCAGGGCCCAGGCCCAATTACTGCCGCGGGCGGCGTACCGCCGCAGCAGTTCGAGCGCGTCTCTCCTGCCGTACGAGGCGAGATGCCCGAGCACGGCGAGCGCGAGGCCGGTGCGTGACTCGTCCGTGTCGAGGATGTCCTCGGCGTCGAAGAGGTGGGCCTCGATCTCGTCGAGTTCGCCGTTCAGGTCGAGATAGAGACGGGCGTAGAACAGGGAGCGGTTCTCCACCTGCCAGTCGTGGCGCGGGTCGTGCAGCACACACGCGTTGAGCGCGGCGAGCGCCTCGGGGCGCGGTGCGGTGAGCGCGTGCAGCGTGCCGTCGCCGCGGCCCCTCTGGAGCAGGCCGAGCAACGTACCGCTGGGCGCTATGACCGGATCGAACATGGGAAACAGCCTCACATCAAGCGTCGGCGCAACCGGGGATCGTGCTTTACCTGGTCGCGTGACAACACGTCGGGACGCCCGTCGTTTCTTGCTTGCTGTAGACCATCTTCCTCTGCCTCTCGTCGGTGCCCGTAAGGGCCGCATCACGGCCCGCGCGGTGCGGCAACACCTGCCCAGCCATCGCGTCCGTGAATCACGACGTCATGATGACCCAGCGGTTCTCGCTACCGCGACCGCATTTCCGGCGGCTGGTTACCGCCTCCCCCAAAATCGTTGTTGCGCCTGGTCAGGGCGGTGCTTCAGTTCACTCCGAAAAGGCCGAGCAACTCGGTCTTGCCGAACATCCGGGCCGTGTCCACAGCGGACGGCGTGCCCGCGGAGGGGTCTGCGCCGGCGTCCAGGAGGACCCGGACCACTGCGTCCTCGCCTTTGAAAACCGCTCCGGCCAGCGGCGTCTGACCCCGGTCGTTGACGCGGTCGGCCTCGGCGCCGCGCTCCAGGAGGGCGCGCACCGCTTCCGCGTGGCCGTGATAGGCGGCGAGCATCACGAGCGAGTCGCCGCGGTCGTTGGTGAGGTTGGCCGGCACGCCCGCGTCGACATACGCGACGAGCGCCTCGGTCTCACCCCGGCGCGCCAGATCGAAGATCCTGGTCGCCAGCTCCACGACCTCGGGGTCGGGGGCTTCGCTCATCGGCCGGACCGCCTCTCGCTGCGCGAACTGGGGGACGTCAGGTCCGTACGACCACGAGTGGTGCGGCCGTACGAGTGAATCGCCAGCGTACTGGCTTGAGCGGGCACATGACCGGACCCGACCGAGGCAAAGATCACCTCGAAGCAGGCAGGCGACCGCTGATGCCGGAGTGGCCAGTGAGCAGGACCATCGGGGCGAAACGAGGGGAAATTCACCTAGTTGCGCCTTTTGTCCTACAGATACATGCTGTGAGCCTGGAAGTACTCATGGTGACTGTCCCCATCGACGTCCCAATCGACCAGGAGAACCATCATGATCCTGTCCATCTCAGGTGTCGTCCTGCTCGGCATCATCGTCTTCCTCTTCTTCCGCAAGGACGGCCTCAAGGCCTCGCACATGCTGGTGTGCGCGCTGTTCGGGTTCTACCTGGCGAGCACGGCCGTCGCCCCGAGCATCAAGGCGGGCGGCGAGAGCCTGGCCAGCCTCCTCGGCGGAATCAAGTTCTGACGCCCCTCCCCTCCGCGCGCATCGTCAGGAGACAGCAGTGGCCCGGCGCCCTCTCCCCCGCATCACCAACAACGGCAACGACCGGATCGTCCGCGGCCGGGAGCTGGCCCGGTCGGCCGCCGAGAATGCCACCGACGTTCTCCACCCGCTGATCACGATCACCCGTGGACTGCGCCGACTGGCGGCGGCAGGGCGGCACAAATGGTCCGGCACCCCCAAGGACCGGCGCGGGCCACTGCTGTTCCTGCTGGCCTCGATCGTGCTGGTCGTCGCCTTCCTGCCCTTCGGGCCGCTACTCGCCACCATCACCCTCATGGCGGCTGCCGCCTGGCACGGCCGGGATCGCACCGCGTCCCAGCCGACGGGCCCCGACGAGGCGCAGACCAAGCGCCTGGAGTCGCTCTACGAGGCGCTCGTCCCGTACTTCTCGGTCCCCGAGGACCCCGCTCCCCTGTTCACTCACGGCGGGGACTGGACCAAAGCCCTCGTCTCCTTCGCGTTCGACGGCACCGGCCGCGTCTCGCAGCTGACGATCCGCTACCCGGCGTACTTCACGGACGGCGAGGCGGCCTCCCGCGCGCGTATCGAGCAGTTGCTGCACACCAAGTCGGGCCGTGGCCGGGAGTACCGCTTCGAGTGGGACGAGGAGGGCAATCAGCTCGCCGTCACGGCCCTGTCGCCGCTCCCCGTCGACATCGCCGCCCAGCACTTCGTCACGGCTCCGGGCGAAACCGTGCTCGGCTTCACCGACCCGGCGGGCGTCCAGCGCACGCTTCCCGTCACCTCCGGTACGGACAGGCGCGACGTTCCGCCGGTCGTATGGCGTACGGGCGTGCGCTCGACCGAGCCGCATCTTCTCGCGGTCGGCGGTCCCGGGAGCGGCACGACGACCCTCCTGAGGTCGATCGCTCTGCAGACCCTCCGGCACAGTGACGTGCTGATCGTCGAGGGCGGCGGCACGGGCGAGTACGCGTGCCTCGCGGGCCGCGCCGGCGTACTGGCCGTCGAGTGCGATCTGACGGGCGCCCTGGCCGGTCTGGAGTGGGCGGCGCACGAGACGGAGCGACGCCTCATCGCCATGAACCGGGCCCGTCAGGCGGGCCAGCCCCCACCGGACGACACGCGGCGTCCGCTCTGGCTCCTTCTGGACCGCCCGACGGCGCTCGGGCAGCTGGCGGCGGCCGACGGGCGCCGGGACCCGCAGTCCCTTCTCCAGGTGCCGTTGCGGCACGGGCGCGCGGCCGGTGTGACGGTGGTGGTGGCCGAGCAGTTCGACGGCATGGAGTGCCTCAGCGACCCGGTACGTCAGCACACACGCGCGCGTGTCGCACTCGGCACGGCTTCTGCCGCACAGCTCGAAGCGGTGCTCGGGACGCGTCCGCACACCACAGCGACCGCGGACATGCCCGCCGGCCGCGGTTACGCCCGGCTGGGCACGGGTCCGGTGCACCGTCTCCAGGTTCCGGCGACCCCGGACCCGTACGACGAGGCGACGAGCGAGGCCCACCGCCAGGCGGTCCTGAGCCTTCTGCCGGAGCGCATCGCCCCGGCAGACGGGGAGCCCGCCGACGTCACGGACGTCACAGCGGAAGACCGAACGGGCCCCGGCGCGGTCGCGAAGGTCGCGGCGGAAGGCTGACCGGCCGCAGCGGAGGTCCGGATGTCCGATCGCACCGGTCCGCGCCACCAGAGACCTGAACGCACTGGGCCACGCCACGAAAGGACTGGACGCCCGGGGTCACACAATGAGACGTCCAACGCGCAGCGTCACGCCACGAAGGTGCGCGGTGTCTCCGTCGCCCCGTTCGCTCCCGTCTCCACCAGCCGGGCCGCCGCGGCCAGGCGCGCCGCGGCCTCGTCGGCCACCGCGCCGCCGACGGTGAACGGCAGCCGCACATAGCCCTCGAAGGCCCCGTCCACACCGAAGCGCGGCCCCGACGGCACCCGTACACCCACCCGCTCGCCGGCCTCGGCCACACGCGATCCCGACAGCCCTCCGGTGCGCACCCACAACGTGAGCCCGCCGTGCGGCACCTCGAACTCCCAGCTGGGCAGCTCACGGCGTACGGCGGCCACGAGCGCGTCGCGGTTCTCGCGGGCCTGGCCGCGGCGCACGTCCACGGCCTGCTCCCAGCCCGCGGTGCTCAGCAGCCAGTTCACGGCCAGCTGTTCCAGGACGGGGGTACCCAGATCGGCGTACGCGCGTGCCACGACCAGGCTGCGGATCACCTCGGGCGCCGCCCGCACCCAGCCGATCCGCATACCGGCCCAGAACGCCTTGCTGGCCGAGCCGACCGTGATGACCGTCGACCCGGCCGGGTCGAAACCGCAGACGGGGCGCGGCAGTTCGAGCCCCTCGTCCAGATGCAGCTCGCTCATGGTCTCGTCCACGACCAGCACCGTGCCGGCCGACCGCGCGGCGTCGACAAGCCGCCGCCGCTGGTCCTCGTCTGCAAGCGCGCCCGTCGGGTTGTGGAAGTCCGCGACGACGTACGCGAGCCGGGGCGCCGCGTCGCGCAGTACCTGCCGCCAGCGGTCCGTGTCCCAGCCCGTGAGCCCCTCGGCCATGGCGACCGGCACGAGACGGGCTCCCGCCTCCCGCATCAGCTGGAGGATGTTGGCGTAACTGGGCGACTCGACGGCGATGCGTTCACCGCGCCCGGCGAAGAGGTGGCAGATGGCGTCGATGGCTCCCATGGCGCCGGTGGTCACCATGATCTGCTCAGGCATCGTGGGAATGCCGCGTGCGGTGTACCGCTCGGCGAGCGTTGTGCGCAGCGCGGGCAGCCCCGCCGGATAGTCGCCGTGTGTGTGGGCGTACGGCGGCAGCTCCTCCAGGGCGCCCTGGACGGCACGGGTGAGCCAGGGCTCGGGTGCGGGCAGGGACGCGGTACCGAGGTCGATCATGGAGCCGAGGGCATCGGGCGGCAGTGGTTCGAGGCCCCGTGCGGGAAGCGGATTGCCGGCCGGTACGGCGGTCCAACTCCCCGCTCCCCGGCGGGACTCCAGGAACCCCTCGCTGCGCAGCGCCTCATAGGCGGCGGCCACAGTGGTGCGGCTGACGGACAAGGACAGGGCCAGCTCGCGCTCGGCGGGCAGCCGTGCGGCAACGGGGACGCGCCCTTCGAGCACGAGCAGCCGGATGCCGTCGGCAAGGGCGCGATAGGCGGGCGGGCGCCGCGTACCGGGACCGGCAGGGCGCTCCTGCTGGGAGTTGAGCAACCGAGCCAGCTGCGCGGCACCAACCGCCGAAGTCCACTGCGCCATGATCCTCAGTCCACCTTCCCCGAATTGGCCATGGATGGCCTGTTCTGCCAAGCCACAGGGTGTCATGGATCAGGCCACTGTCGCCATCTCCCCGCTCTTCCTGCGGTTGTTCGCCGTTTCCTCGGCAGGCGGCAGCACCGCCGTTGCCGCGGGTCAACCAAAGCGGGAGATACTGCGCGGGTGACCACGCGGATACGTCATCCCTACCTTGACCATCCCGGCCCGATCGCCTTCGCCCACCGGGGCGGGGCGGCGGACGGACTGGAGAACACCGTGGTCCAGTTCCGGCGCGCGGTCGAGGCGGGCTACCGGTACATCGAGACCGATGTACACGCCACTGCCGACGGCCGGCTCGTCGCCTTCCACGACGCGACGCTGGACCGGGTGACCGACGGAGCCGGCCGGATAGCGGACCTCCCCTGGGATCAAGTACGGCACGCGCGCGTGGCCGGTGCCGAACCGGTGCCCCTCTTCGAGGAGCTTCTGGAGACGTTCCCCGACGTCCGCTGGAACGTCGACATCAAGGCGGAGCCCGCCCTGCACCCGCTGCTCGACCTGATCGCCCGCACCAACACCTGGGACCGCGTCTGCGTCGGCTCCTTCTCCGAGGCGCGTGTGTCCCGCGCCCAGCGCCTGGCCGGGCCGCGACTGGCGACCTCGTACGGCACCCGGGGTGTCCTGGGGCTGCGCTTGCGGTCGTGGGGCGTCCCCGCGGCGCTGCGCCGCTCGGCGGTCTGCGTGCAGGTGCCCGAGTCCCAGTCGGGGGTCCAGGTGGTCGACCACCGCTTCGTACGTGCCGCACACGCGCGCGGGCTGCATGTCCACGTGTGGACCGTCAACGAGCCCGAGCGGATGCACCGTCTCCTGGACCTCGGCGTCGATGGCATCATGACCGATCACATCGAGACGCTGCGCGGAGTCCTCAAGGACCGCGGCACCTGGCTCTGACAGGCCCGGCACACCCCGCCGCGTCCGCGTACGGGGACTGTGATGGGGAAGCGAGGGCACGGGTGGGCACCGACACCGTGCGGACGGAGGCGGCCGACGACGCGGCCGGGCGGCGCCGCGAGCAACACGGCTGGTACTTCTACGACTGGGCCTGCTCCGTCTATTCGACGAGCGTCCTGACCGTGTTCCTCGGTCCCTACCTGACGTCGGTCGCCGAGTCGGCGGCGGACACGGACGGCTTTGTGCACCCCCTGGGGATTCCGGTCCGCGCGGGTTCCTTCTTCGCCTACTCCGTGTCCGCGTCCGTGATCCTGTCGATCTTCGTGATGCCGCTGGCGGGCGCGGCGGCCGACCGTACCGGGCGCAAGAAGCCGCTGCTCGCGACTGCCGCCTATGTGGGCGCAGCGGCCACCGCCGGCATGTTCTTCCTGGACGGCGACCGCTATCTCCTGGGCGGCTTCCTGCTGATCGTGGCCAATGCCTCGGTGGCCGTCTCGATGGTGCTCTACAACTCCTATCTGCCGCAGATCGCCCCGCCCGAGGAGCGCGACGCCGTCTCATCCAGGGGCTGGGCCTTCGGTTACGCCGCGGGCGCGCTGGTCCTGGTGGCGAACCTGGTGCTGTTCACCGCTCACGACAGCTTCGGACTCTCGGAGGCGACGGCGGTACGCATCTGTCTGGCCTCCGCGGGCATCTGGTGGGGCGCCTTCACGCTCGTACCCCTCAAGCGGCTGCGCGACCGCCCTGCGACGACCCCGAAGGGGACGTCCGCGCACGGCTGGCGTCAACTGGCCGCCACGGTGCGGGAAATGCGGCGCAAGCCCCGGACGCTCGCCTTTCTGCTGGCCTATCTCGTCTACAACGACGGCATCCAGACGGTCATCTCACAGGCATCCGTGTACGGCTCCGAAGAGCTGAGACTCGGCCAGTCGACCCTCATCGTGGCGGTGCTGCTCGTCCAGCTGCTGGCCGTGGCCGGCGCCCTCGGCATGGGCCGGCTCGCACGCACGTACGGCGCGAAGCGCACGATTCTCGGCTCGCTCGTGGCGTGGACAGTGACCATCGGGGCGGGTTACTTCCTGCCCGCGGGCTCGTCCGCGTGGTTCTTCGTGCTCGCCGCCGGGATCGGCCTCGTGCTCGGCGGGAGCCAGGCCCTGTCCCGCTCGCTGTTCTCGCATCTGGTGCCGCCGGGCAAGGAGGCCGAGTACTTCTCGGCGTACGAGATGAGCGACCGCGGAATGAGCTGGCTGGGACCGCTTGTGTTCGGTCTCACATACCAGCTGACCGGAAGCTATCGGGACGCGATCATCTCGCTCGTGGCCTTTTTCGTCATCGGATTTCTGCTGCTCGCGCGGGTCTCGGTACGGGAAGCGGTGCGGGATGCGGGCAACCCGGTTCCGGACCGGATCTAGAGTCTGCCCCTGGCGCCGATTTAGCACCTGGGGCCAAAGGCCGGTAGTGTACGCGTTTGGCCTGCCAGGCGTACCGTTACTGCGCGTCAAAGATGCCGAAACGGTGGGTGACATCTGCTCTCAGATGTGACAAACCGGGCAATGGTGGGTACAACAAGGGGCGGCTACGACGGCGACGCATGACCCGCAACGGGAATCTTTACCGCCGACCGGACGTTGACCGGATGACGACGACAGCGACACCTGTCCTGTGGGCGACAAGCCCGGGAGGCACGATTCATGAGTGAGCGAGCTCTTCGCGGCACGCGCCTCGTGGTGACCAGCTACGAGACGGACCGCGGCATCGACCTGGCCCCGCGCCAGGCCGTGGAGTACGCATGCGAGAAGGGTCATCGCTTTGAGATGCCCTTCTCGGTGGAGGCGGAGATCCCGCCGGAGTGGGAGTGCAAGGTCTGTGGGGCCCAGGCACTCCTGGTGGATGGCGACGGCCCCGAAGAGAAGAAGGCCAAGCCCGCGCGCACGCATTGGGACATGCTGATGGAGCGGCGCACACGCGAGGAACTCGAAGAGGTCCTCGAGGAGCGCTTGGCCGTTCTCCGATCCGGCGCCATGAACATCGCGGTACATCCGCGGGACAGCCGCAAGTCCGCGTAACCCCTCCGGGGGTTGAGCGGCATAGAGAGCGCACCCAGGACCGCGGGTGCCGTGCTTTGGTGCACGGCGCCCGCGGTTCTGTTGTGCGTTGACGGTGCCGCTGAGTGGTGGTTGCTGTCCTGGGGCTGCGCCCCGACCCCCGCATCGCCCTGGTGGACTCGTCCTCAGTCGCGCCCACTCTCGGCTTCGCTCGAGCGGGGGATCCTCACGGCGGGCTGATGGGTGTCGGCCGCGCCGCAAAGTTCAGCCAGTGAGTGGCGGGCGCGGGCCCGGCTCCCCCTCGGGTCCCCCGGCCTGGTCGTCGTGGATGACCTCGCCCGGTACGACCTTGCCGTCGGGGCGGTGCATGCGGGCCTGTTGGAAGGCGTCGCCCAGGGTGCCGGGGGTGGCTTCGCGCATCTTGCGTTCGAAGGTGCGCTCTGCGTAGCGGCTCAGGGACTTCTGGACCGGTGGGATCAGCAGGACCAGGCCGAACGCGTCGGATAGCAGGCCCGGCAGCATCAGGAGCAGGCCGCCCAGCATCATCAGACCGTTGCCCTCGCTGACCCGCTCGCCCTGCGGCAGCACCCCGCTCTGCTGCTGTTGAAGGGCCTCGCTCAGAGCCCGGAAGGCCCGGCGTCCGGCTCGCTTGATGACCACGGAACCCAGCACGAAGCCGGCCACGAGCAGCAGAAAAACGGCCCAGCCGCCCGCCGCGCCCGCCACCACGGTCAGCAGCCAGATCTCCAGGACCAGCCATGCGGCGATGCCGAGCGGCAGGTACGTACGCAGCCGAGAGCGCCGCGGCCGCGCGGGGAAGGTCGGAGTCGGAGCGCCAGTCGTCATGCGTCCAGTGTGCCTGGCCCGTGCTCAGTACGGGATAAGGGGGCGATCAACTCCGCCTGACGCCCCGAGGATCAGGGCGACTTACGTCCCAGGATCCGCCCTGCCCGCTCCCCCACACCCCACGTCGTGACCCGCCACAGTGCCTCCACGAGGATGTCGCGGCTCATCTTCGAGTCGCCGAGTTCACGCTCGACGAAGGTGATGGGAACCTCGACGACGTGGTAGCCGGCTTTGACGGCACGGCGTGCCAGGTCGACCTGGAAGCAGTAGCCCTGCGAGGCGACGTCGTCGAGACCGAGTCCTTCGAGGGTCTCCCGGCGGAACGCGCGGTAGCCGCCGGTGACATCGCGGAGCGGGACGTCGAGCAGGACGCGCGAGTACAGGCTGCCGCCGCGCGAGATGAACTCCCGGGACTTGGGCCAGTTCACGACCCGCCCGCCCGGCACCCACCGGGAGCCGAGGACCAGGTTGGCGCCCTTCAGCGCGGTGAGCAGCCGGGGCAGCTCCTCGGGCTGGTGCGAACCGTCGGCGTCCATCTCGACCAGTACGCCGTAACCGTGCTCGAGGCCCCAACGGAAGCCCGCGAGGTAGGCGGCGCCGAGGCCCTCCTTGCCCTTGCGGTGCAGCACATGGACGTGGTCGTCCTCGACGGACAGCTCGTCGGCGTGCTTGCCGGTGCCGTCGGGACTGTTGTCGTCGGCCACCAGCACGTGCGCCGCGGGCACAGCCGCCCGCACCCGGCGGACGATCGCCCTGATGTTCTCCACCTCGTTGTAGGTGGGGATGATCACCAAGGTGGTGCCGAGCGGACCGAACTGTCGCCCACCGCCGTCGTTCACAGCTTCCCCTTAAGACATCCGTGCGAGGGGCACCACCCTAGCGAGCGCCCCCTCCGGCGGAGGTGGGGGTGGCGGCCCGGGAGACCTGAGAAGGGCAAGGTACTGCGGATCGGGACCCGGCGCCCTTCGGGCCGACCTGGGACCCGCTGGCTGCGGGTCGACCTAGAGCCGTTGTCTACTGAGCGCCGGGCCCCACCCGGGTCACACCTGCCGACCGGCGGAACCTTCCCCCGCCCCCGTGGCGCGAGCGCTGGGCCTGGCTCCCAGTGGTGGTGCGCCGGTGCGGCACACCACCCCTGACACAGCGGCGCTTCGAGGGCTGCTCGGAACCTCCGCGGTCGGACGTCCGGTGGTGGACCCGGCCGAACCTACCGGCCACCCGCCGCTTGCTGTCAACAGCCGTTCGAGCTGCGGACTTTCGCTCAACCGCCTGGTCAGCGCGGAGGATACGCAGGTGGCAGGACAGAGTGCCTGGTGAGGACCGGTGCCGGGCCGCCCCGGCACATCACCCCTCCGGCCGTACAAACACGGTGCGCCCGCCCACGACGGTCCGCAGACAGACGGGAAGGGGTGTCCCGGGCGTCAGGTCGGGCAGCCCGGGCGTGCCGGAGCGGGGGTCGGTCGACCAGCGGGCGACCCGGTCGTCCGGGGCCTGGACGACCAGTTCATCGGCCTGCCACACGGCGTAGTCGGCGGGTGCGCCCGGCACCAGGACGCCCGCCTCGTCCCGGCCGATCGCCCGCCAGCCGCCCCGCGTATGGGCCGTGAAGGCGGCGCGTACGGAGATCCGGTGTTCAGGTGTGCGATGGAAGGCAGCGGCACGGACGGTGCCCCACGGGTCGAGCGGGGTGACGGGACTGTCGGAGCCGAAGGCGAGCGGCACGCCGACACGCAGCAGGGCCGCGAACGGATTGAGCGTACGGGCCCGTTCGGCGCCCAGGCGCTCGGCGTACATGCCGTCCTCGCCGCCCCACAGCGCGTCGAAGGCGGGCTGGACGGAGGCGGTGAGGCCGAGTTCGGCGAAACCCGCGATGGTCTCCGGAGTGAGCATCTCAGCGTGCTCGACGCGATGCCGCGCCGCCCGGACACGGGCCAGGCCGACCTTTTCGGCGGCGGCTCGCGCTCCCTCGACCACGGCGGTCACAGCGGCGTCCCCGATGGCGTGGAAGCCGGCCTGGAGCCCCGCCTCCGTACAGGCCACTACATGGGCGGCGACATCGGCGGCGTCCAGGTAGGAGGTACCGGTGTGGCCGACGTCCGCGTACGGCAGGTGCAGGCAGGCCGTGTGCGAGCCGAGCGCACCGTCCACGAAGAGGTCGCCCGCGGCTCCGATCGCGCCCAGCGAGCGGGCCTTCGTGACGTCCTGCTCGGCCCAGTAACCGACGACCCTCGGCCCGGCCTGCTCCGCGGCAAGCCGCAGCAGCCCGGCGAAGTCGTCCTCGGAGGAGATCTCCGGTCCCGCGCACTCGTGGACGGAGCCGATGCCGAGCGAGGCCGCGTGCGAGAGCGCGGCACGCTGGGCCTCGGTGCGCTGGGCCGGGGTGACGGCCCCCAGAGCCGCGGCGCGGACGGCGTGGTGTGCGTCCCGGGTGAGCGGCTGCCCGGCCTCGAAGCCCGCCTTCTCCCACGCCCCTGGCGTCAGATCCAGCAGGGCCGTGGTCACCACGGCGGAGTGCACGTCGATACGGCTGAGGTAGAGAGGCCGACCACCGGCGGCCTCGTCGAGTTCGTCCCGCCGGGGTGGCCGCCGCTCGGGCCAGCGGGCGGCGTCCCAACCGTGGCCGAGAAGGACCCGGTCGCCGGGGCGGGCCGCCGCGAAGTCCCGTACGCGATCGAGGGCCGCTGCCAGGGAGGGCGCGTCGGACAGATCGAGGCCGGTGAGAGCCAGCCCGGTGGCCGTGCTGTGCACATGGGCGTCGGTGAACGCCGGGGTGACCAGGGTGCCTTCGAGGTCCACCACTTCGTCGACCCCGTCCGCGAACGCGTCGGCCGCGCCCTCGGAGCCGACCCAGGCGACCTGCCCGCGTTCCACGACCATCGCGGTGGCGAACGGGTCGGCGGGGCTGTGGACTTCCCCGCCGCGCAGCAGCACGGTACGTGGGGTGGCGGTGCTCTCACTCATGGAGAACAGTTTCGCCCCTCGACGCCCGCACCCCTCGTCCGGGGCTCAGATCTTGGGCGGCCGGGCCTCGTACGGCGTGGACAGGACGACCGTCGTACGCGTCGACACGCCGGCAAGCGAGCGGAGGCGCGCGAGCAATTCCTCCAGCTCGTGGGGGGTCGATACGCGGACCTTGAGGATGTAGTTCTCGTCGCCCGCGACGCTGTGGCAGGCCTCGATCTCGGGCACGCCGGCCAGGCGTTCCGCGATGTCGTCCGGGGCGCTGGGGTCGAACGGTTTCACCGAGATGAAGGCCGTCAGCGGCAGCCCCACGGCCTCCGGGTCGACGACCGCCGCATAGCCGCGGATCACGCCGCGCTGCTCAAGGCGGCGCACCCGCTGGTGCACGGCCGACGTGGACAGACCGGTGGCCTTGCCCAGGTCGGTGTAGCTCATCCGCCCGTCCTCGACGAGCAGCTGCACGATCTGTCGGTCGAGCTCCTCCATGGCAGGAACCTACAGGGCCCTTGATCCTCACCGGTACCTCAGCGGCGCAGGTCATACCCGGTTTGTGATCTGATGGGGACGACCCGGCAAGCCGTGCGGGGACAAATGCACCGCGTCCGGCACCTGCAGGCGACATGTGACGAACGCCACAGTGTGGTCACAGGTTCCGTGATGTTCTCGTGATTACCGCCGAGACCGGACGGGAAGTGCTTGCTGTGGTCGAGGCCGCAGCGCCTTGTCGGCCCACCCGAGGGGGAGAAAATCTATGCAGAGTTTGAAGCGCCCCGGTCGTACCGCACCCAAGCGGCAGCAGCCGGTCGTCGAGCCCGCGCCGGAGGGTGTTGAACCGGGTGAGGACGAGTTCGACGCGTACGACACCTTCGAGATGTACCGGGTGATCTGCCCGGACTGCGCGCAGCCCATCGCACTCCTCGCGGACGAGGAGGTCCTGCCGGAGCACGCGCTGTGCGCCACCCCGTGGAACCCGTTCGGGCTCACGGTCTGCGCCGGAACGGGCCGCACGGCGGCCGAGGCCCGGCCCGCCGACGAGTCGATGGAGGCTCAGGAGCAGGACACCGCCCTGCTGTTGACGCTCCCTCAGGGACTCGACTGGCGCACCCAGCCCTTCTCGCACGTCGGCGGCCCCGGCTCGCGGCCCATCCGGGTGCCGGTGATGCGCCGCCGCCAGGCCGCGTAGGCGCTCCGCCGGGTTGGGCAGTTGCTGAGCTGCGGGTTCGTTGTGGCTGGTCGTTCCCCCGCTCTCGGCTTCTCCCTCACTCTCGGCTCCGCTCGAGCCGGGGGGACCCCCTGAGCGGGGGGAACTCCATCGCAGCGGAGCCGCGTCGATACAGCCCGGCGCCCCTGACGGGGCGTGGGGGACCCCCGTTCGGGCTCCGTCGTGAACTCACGGGCGAATCCCCGGTCGGTGACTTGTCCGGCCTCGACGCGTTGGCCCCGGTATGACCTCCACCTATGCAGAGACGAGCCGTCGCCGAAGGATTATCGTTCCGGCACCCGCGGAATCGACACCCCAGAGCACACAGCAGCAGCCTGAAAAGCCACAGGCCAAGACACCACAGACAAAGGCGCCACAGGCAAAGGCACCGCAGGCACAGGAACCACAAGTGGTGCGGCAGCCCCAGGATCCGCCCATCTACCGCGCCCTGATGCGCACTTGGGCCAACCGGGGCCGGACCCTGCCGGGGCGTCACGACCCCGAGTGGGTCCGGCTCGTCGCGCCCTCGGCCATGTACGGATATGGCTACGGGCGGTTGTTCACCGCGACTCGGGACCAGCGAGGTGACGGGCGATGACCATCCGCTGGATCTGATTGGTGCCCTCGACGATCTGCAGCACCTTGGCCTCGCGCATGTAGCGCTCGACGGGGAAGTCCGCTGTGTAGCCGTACCCGCCGAGCACCTGGACGGCGTCCGTGGTGACCTTCATCGCGGCGTCCGTGCACAGCAGCTTCGCCATGGCCGCCTGCTTGGAGAACGGCCGCCCCGCGTCGCGCAGCCGGGCGGCCGCGAGGTAGAGCGCCCGGCCCGCCTCGATCTGTGTCGCCATGTCCGCGAGCATGAAGCGCAGGCCCTGGAAGTCCGCGATCCGCCGCCCGAACTGCTCGCGTCCGGTGGCGTACGCGACCGCCTCGTCCAGCGCCGCCTGGGCCACACCGATCGCACAGGCCGCGATGCCGAGCCGTCCGGAGTCGAGCGCGGACAGGGCGATCGCGAAGCCCTGGCCCTCGTCGCCCAGGCGCCGGTCGTCGGAGATCCGCACCCCGTCGAAGTGCACCTGGGCGGTCGGCGAGCCCTTCATGCCCATCTTCTTCTCGGGCGCCGCCGCACTCAGCCCCTCGGCGTCACCGGGAACCAGGAACGCCGTGATGCCACGCGTCCCCTCGCCGCCGCTGCGCGCGAACACGGTGTAGAAGTCGGCGATCCCACCGTGAGTGATCCAGGCCTTGGTGCCGGTGAGAACCCAGTCCTCCCCGTCCCGTACGGCCTTCGTACGCATGCTGGCGGCATCGGATCCCGACGCCGGCTCGGAGAGGCAGTACGCCCCGAGGAGGCCGCCGCCGAGCATGGCCGGCAGATGCTCGACCTGCTGCTCCTTGGCGCCGTAATGGGCGAGGGCGTGGCAGGACAGCGAGTGCACGCTGACGCCGAGCCCGACGGTCAGCCGCGCCGCGGCGAGCTCTTCGAGGACCTGGAGGTAGACCTCGTACGGCTGGTCACCGCCGCCGTACTCGGAGTCGTACGGAAGGCCGAGCAGCCCCGACTCGGAGAGCAGTGTGAAGACGTCGCGCGGGAAGTGCCCGGCGTCCTCCTCCCCGGCCGCCTTCGGGGCGATCTCGCGCTGTGCGATGTCGCGGACGAGCGAGATCAGATCCCGGGCCTCGTCCGTGGGCAGTTGCCGGTCCACCGGCTGCGGGGCGCGGTCAGGCATGGCGACGCTCTCCTCCCTGTCGGGCACTTCGGCGGACGCCGACCTTGGTTGCGGTGGGTCCACCGGGTCTCACAGTGCCCAGCCGATGCCGTCCCTCCGGGTCGCGGAAAGAGCTGACCAGCGGCTGCGCGCTGTGAGTATGCCCGATCCGCGTCAGCGCGTCACCGGTTAACGGTCGTTAATTAGAACACATCCGGATTGGTCCGAACCATTGACTCACTGGTCTAGTCCTCCTACTGTTCCCCCAGCGTCGAACGCGTTCATGCCAAGCGGTACGTCCTGCCCGAGCACCACCCGGCAGGGCCGGCACCACTCCCCCACGCTCCCCTCCCCACGAGGAGTCCCGATGCTCAGACCGCAACGTCCCCCCGCCCGCTTCCGGATCTTCGTCTCCGCCGTGTGCTGCGCCGTCCTCGGTGCCGGACTGCTCGCCGGCGCGGGCCCCGCAACGGCATCGCAAGAGGCCAAGGCGTCAGACTCGGCAGGGAAACCGGCAACGAGAGCCGCCGCCGGCTCGAAGGTCGTCGGCTACTTCACCGAGTGGGGCACCTACCAGCGCCAGTACCTCGTCAAGAACATCGAGACGTCCGGCTCGGCGGCCAGGCTCACCCACATCAACTACGCCTTCGGCAACGTCACCGGCGGCAAGTGCGCCATGGGCGACTCCTATGCGGCAACAGAACGGACGTACACCGCCGCCGAATCCGTCGACGGCGTCGCCGACACCTGGGACCAGCCCTTGCGCGGCACCTTCAACCAGCTGCGAGAGCTCAAGAAGAAGCACCCGAACCTCAAGGTCCTCTGGTCCTTCGGGGGGTGGACCTGGTCCGGCGGCTTCACCGAGGCCGCCAGGAACCCGGCCGCCTTCGCCCAGTCCTGCTACGACCTGGTCGAGAACTCCAAGTGGGCGGACGTCTTCGACGGGATCGACATCGACTGGGAGTACCCGAACGCGTGCGGTCTGACCTGCGACACCAGCGGCAGGGATGCGTACGGGAAGCTCATGTCGGCGGTGCGCGCCAAGTTCGGCGGTTCCTCGCTGGTCACGGCGGCGATCCCGGCCGACGCCACCAGCGGAGGCAAGATCGACGCGGCGGACTACGCGGGCGCCGCGCAGTACGTCGACTGGTACAACCCGATGACGTACGACTTCTTCGGCGCCTGGGACGCGACCGGTCCGACGGCTCCGCACTCGTCACTGACCTCGTACTCCGGGATTCCGAAGGCGGAGTTCCACACCTCCGCGACCATCAACAAGCTCAAGGGGCTCGGCATCCCGGCCTCGAAGCTGCTGCTCGGCATCGGCTTCTACGGGCGCGGCTGGACCGGTGTCACCCAGGCGGCGCCCGGCGGCTCCGCCACCGGTCCGGCGGCGGGGACGTACGAGCAGGGCATCGACGACTACAAGGTGCTCAAGTCGAAGTGCCCGGCGACGGGCACGGTCGGCGGCACGGCGTATGCCAAGTGCGGCGGCGACTGGTGGAGTTACGACACCCCGTCGACCATCGCCGGGAAGATGGCCTACAAGAACCAGCAGGGCCTGGGAGGCACCTTCTTCTGGGAACTGAGCGGTGACACCTCGAACGGCGAGCTGATCAAAGCGATCAACTAGCTTGTTCCGTAGGTCACTTGGAGCGGGGGTCGGCGGACCCCCGCTCTTCGCTCATGCCTGGCGGGCGGCCTGGGGGGGCCGGGTACGAGGGGTCGAGGTCCTCGATCGCCCGCAGGGCACCGCCGAGCATCTTCACCAGCAGTTCGCGCATCACGTCGCGCGGGAGCGCCTGGTGGTCGATCCAGTCGAGGGTGGCACCCTCGACGCTGCACAGCCAGCCGAGCAGCGCCATGCGGGGCAGCGGAGCGACCTTCCGCCGGCCGTACACCCCCTCGGCGATGGTCTCGAGGATGGCTTCGCGCACACCGTCGCGGATGGCGAGGACCTCGGCGTCGAAGCCGACGCCGCCGGTGATGATCGCGCGGTACGCGGCCTGGTGCTGCTCGGCGTAGCACAGATAACTGTCGATCGTGCGGTGCACCCGTTCCTCGGGCGGCAGTTCGAGGCCGCCGGCCGCGCGGGAGATCAGGTCGGCGACCGAGTCCTCGATGATGGCCAGGTAGTAGCCGCGCTTGGACTTGAAGTAGTAATAGATCAAGCCCTTGGCGACGCGTGCCTGCTTGGCGATGTCGTCCATCGACAGGGTGTCGTAGGACGTGTCGGCGAATAACTTCCGCCCGATGGCGATGAGTTCGGCACGGCGCGCCAAGGAGCGGTCGGTGCCGCGTGCCTGTGGGCGGCCGACGTGCTGTTGACTATGGTTCAATTCCAGCCCTGGTCTTCAACTGCCTCCGAAACTTTCGGTGGCAGTATGTCAGACCCCTGCCACCGGCCCGTTCGACTCTATTCGGCAGCTGTCGTAGTCCCGCAGGCCGGCCGTCAGATCATTCCGAGCTGTGTGACGAGCATCGCGAGCACTACCACGAGGGTCCACCCGGCAAGGTGCTCAAGGATCTTCGGGCCGTCGTCCTCGGGGCCGCCGGTACGGGTCTGAAGGCGTCCGGAGGTGGCAGAGGTCGCGGTCATGGCAGCTCGCTCGCATTGGCTTCGGTCGGTGGGCTCCCCCGCATTCCGGGGTCCCGGGGGCTGTCCACCTTGCCACCCGGATCGGCTTTTGCGGGGGAGACCTTGCTCACGTCCGGAATGCCCAGGTCATCTGGCCCTCGGTCAGCGGATACCGACCGCAGCCAGGGCCTTGCGCTGGTGCGCCGTGGGATGCGCCGGGAAGTAGAGGTAACAGACCCCGCCGGTGCCGGAGGTCACGTTCCCGGAGGCGTTGTACCTCTTGGTACGGAGCCAGATGTTCTCCCAGGCGCGCCGCTGGTAGACCCGCCGCACGGCCTCGTTGCTCGGCGAGTTCGGGTCGTTGGCGATCACGTCACCGTCGGCCGTGAATCCGATGACGGTCATCAGATGGCCCGCGGTGCCGTAACCCGCTCCGGGCAGCTCGGACTCGAGGAACGACTGGGACGTGATGGCCGGGATGCCTGCCGCGATCAGCGTCTCCAGATCGGTGAGCGAACCGAGCCGCGTCACCACACCCTGGAGGTCCTTGTACGTGGCGGCGTACGCGGCGTTGAAGGGCCAGTTGCCGCAGCCCTCGTACTGGTAGTCGTAGGTGAACCGGGCGGCATGGCAGACCTGCGGATCCGCGAAGTCTGGATTGACCCAGGCCAGGTCCTCGGCCGTGGGCTTCCGCCCCCAGTACTCGATGATCATCTGCGAGGAGGTGGGGCTGCACCAGGCCTCGCCGCCGTTGTCGTACTCCGGGTACTGGCCGATGTGGGTCTCCTGCGAGTACCGCGGGACCGTCAGCTCCTTGGCGAGGCGGGGCTTCGAGGCCGGGACGGTGAATCGGTCCGGGATGTCGGAGCCCATCGCGCCCAGCCGCCACACGGTGGGCGTGATCTTCGCGCCGGGCTTGCGGTACAGGGTCAGCCGCAGCCGGTACGAGACGAGGCGCAGACCGGAGGCCGCGTCGTCGATGGCGAAGGTGTCCGTCCAGACGCTGCTCTTGCCGTCGCTCTGGTCGTCCACCGAGGTGCGCCTGATGTCCTGGTCGCCGGCCGCCCAGCGGCCCATCACGTACCAGGGGGTGTGCGTGCCGTCGGAGTACGTGCCCGTCAGCTCCACCTGGAGCCAGGTCCCCGCCGGAGTGTGCGCGTTCCAGGAGGCGATGACCTCGGTCGAGGGCACGTCGAGGCGGTGGACGGGCGAGGTCCAGCGCGCGTACTCCCAGGTGGTCGCCTTGCCGGTGTGCGGGTCCGCGTAGTCGGTGCGCCCCTCGGGGGTCCCGATCACCAGGCCCGGACGTTTCCCGGAGACGGCTCGGGTGCCCTTCGCGGTGCCGTCGCGCCAGTCGGTGTACGAGGTCCAGGCGCGGTTGTCGACCGGGCCGGACGGCGCTTTCGACGGGGCGGGCGCGGTGCGGGCTGAGGACCCGGCGGCGGCTGCCGGGCTCGCGGCCCCCACCGCTGCCGCGGCCACCGCCACGGCCAAGAGGCTTCTGCGGGAGGGCTGTTCGGCTCTGGTCATGTGCGAGTGACCCCCAGGTTTCCGGAACGGGCGAGTCCAAAGTGCGGGTGTGCGGCCCACTATGGATGGCCGTGCTGTCTGCTGCCAGCACTTCAAGGGTCGTGGCACCGATCAATATTGGTCACAACCAATGGCACAACGTTCGGGAAATACCCTGGCAATGTGCACACCTCGACAGACGTCCTCGCCTCCCGCCTCCGTCGGCTGCCGCCCTCCTGCGGCCCCGTCCGCCTTGTCGGCGTCGACGGGCACGCGGGCTCCGGAAAGACGACGTTCGCGGGACAGCTGGCCGAGGCGCTGGGCGGCGCACCCGTACTGCACCTGGACGACATCGCCACACACGAGGAGCTGTTCGCGTGGACGGGCCGGCTGCTCCGGGACGTCGTCGAGCCGCTTAGCCGCGGCGATCAGGCGCACTACCGGGCGTACGACTGGCAGGCGCGCCGCTTCGGGCCGGTCCGCGCCCTGCCGCCCGCGCCCGTGGTGCTCGTCGAGGGTGTGGGCGTGGGACGCCGCGCGTTGCGGCCGTTTCTGACGTGCCTGCTGTGGATGGAGTTGGCATCTGAGGACTCCTGGGCGCGAGGCCGGCAGCGGGACGGTTCGGAGCAGAGGGACTTCTGGGAAGGCTGGGTCGTCGCCGAGCGCCGCCACTTCGCCGATGACCCTTCTCGGCCCTTCGCCGATCTCTTGGTGCGGGGGTTTTCAGAGGGATTTGAGGTGATTCCGGGGCCTGCTGTGACCGCTGGACCGGACCAGGTTGTCACGCACCGTGACGGGCCATCTCCTGTGTGCTGAACCTGTGAAGAGGCGTGTCCGAGAACTGCCCCAAGTGCTTCAACTCGGCTTGACCGAGGGGTCGTACAGGTCTTACGTTTCCAATGTGCGGCTCTTCGGAGTCGCCGACAGACGCGAAGCCCCCGGTTGTTCCCCCGTGATCGGGGGCTTCGTTCTGTCCTCATTCCGGATTCCGGACGCCCCGCGAAATGTTTCGCTCACCCTCGGTCACCGAGCTGAGTGCGCCCCATGTGCTCCCACCTCGAAGAACCCGTCGTGCGGGCACTCTTCGGCCGGGTACCACCCCGCGGGTACGATGCCTCTCGGTGCGACTTTCGGACGGCTGCTCTCCGCACCGAACGCGCAACTCCCGTCCACAGCACAGCGGTTCGACGAAGGCTGCCGACGGGCACCTGCCCGCCCGGCACTCAACGGGGGCACGGTATGTGGGGGACGTGATGGACTTCGGCACGCAGGGCCCCGAGGCCCCGGCCGACCTCGCCTGGCTGCGAGGTGTGGACGCCTACACGATGGGGGCCTATCCGCAGGCGGAGGAGGAGTTCCGCGCGGCGGTCCGGATGGATCCGGGAATGGCCGACGGCTGGCTCGGGCTGCACGCGCTGCGCATCGACACCACCACGGCGCTGCTGCGGATGTTTCGCCACCGGGAGCGCTTCGGGGAACAGCGGGCCCGCCACCGGCGCACCCTCAACTCCTGGTACTGGCTGGGCTGGTGGGTGCAGCCCGTCCTTGAGAGCCCGCGCGATCTGCTGCTCGCGCACGCCTCGCACTGGCTCGACGGACGCCATGTCCCGGAGCTGGACCGGGCGCTCGCGGGACTGCCGCCGGTGGACGCCGACCGGCAGGTGCGGTTTCTGCACGCCTGCCGGGCTTACCTCGTCAAGGACTGGGAGCAGCTGGTCCGGCACACCGATCCACTGATCGACGATCCGATGCTGGGCATCGAGGCCGGGCTCTTCGGCGGCATGGCGCGCGTGCGCCTGGACATGTACGGGCAGGCCGAGCCACTGCTGTCGGCCGCGCTGATGCGCTGTCGCAGCGAGCAGCCGCAGCGCAAGGAGCTGCGGTACTGGCTGGCGCGGGCGCACGAGGGAACGGGACGGTCCGCGGCGGCTCTGCCCCTGTACCGGGCGGTGCACCGGGTCGACCCCGCCTTCATGGACACCTCGGCCCGGCTCGCGGCGATCGCCGAGGGCGACGGGTACGACGACGTGACGGATCTCGCGGCGATCACACTCACCGGCGTCCAGGACATGATCGACGGACCGGACGGCGTGGACGCGCTGTTCGGCCCGGAGGGCCGGGATCTCAAGCTCTCGGAGCCCGATCTGCCGCCGTCGGGCGGGCTGCCGCCGGATGCCGACACGGTTCGCGAGAAGGCCATAGTGCCGATCCGGCCTCCTCAGCTTCCGACCGGCCCCACCGACCCCGCGCTCCTCGAGGAGGCGCTCGCCGAGCTGGAGCGGATGGTCGGCCTGGAGCCGGTGAAGCGGCAGGTGAAGGCACTGTCCGCGCAGTTGAACATGGCCCGGCTGCGCGCCTGCCAGGGCCTGCCCGTGCAGCCGCCGAAGCGGCACTTCGTCTTTTCCGGGCCCTCCGGCACCGGCAAGACGACAGTGGCCCGCATTCTGGGCCGGGTCTTCTACGCGCTCGGGCTGCTCGGTGGCGATCACCTCGTGGAGGCCCAGCGCGCCGATCTGGTGGGCGAGTATCTCGGCCAGACCGCCGTGAAGGCCAACGAACTGATCGACTCCGCGATCGGCGGCGTCCTCTTCGTCGACGAGGCCTACTCGCTTTCCAACTCCGGCTATGGCAAGGGCGACGCATACGGCGACGAGGCGCTTCAGGTGCTGCTCAAGCGCGCCGAGGACAATCGGGACCATCTCGTGGTGATCCTCGCCGGCTACCCCGAGGGCATGGACCGCCTGCTCGCCGCCAACCCAGGACTTTCGTCCCGCTTCACGACCCGCGTCGACTTCCCCTCGTACCGTCCCCTCGAACTCACCTCGATCGGCGAGGTGCTGGCCGCCGAGAACGGCGACGCATGGGACGAGGAGGCGCTCGACGAGCTGCGCTCCATCAGCGGGCATGTCGTCGACCAGGGCTGGATCGACGAGCTCGGCAACGGCCGCTTCCTGCGCACTCTGTACGAGAAGAGCTGCGCCTACCGCGACCTGCGGCTCTCCGGCTACACCGGGGAGCTGACCCGCGACGACCTGTCCACGCTGCGCCTGCCGGACCTGATGCAGGCGTACGGCGAGGTCCTGTCGGGCCGGGGGCCCCAGGATCCGTCGGCGCTGTGACCTGGCGGCCTCGGGGGCAGGCCTGGGGCGCGAAATCGTGACGCTCGCACGTGCCAGTGTCACATTTCGCACCCCACCCCTTGCCGCTCAGCCGGCCAGGGCCTCCTCCGGGGCACCGCTCGGGACGGGCTCCGCCGGCGTCGTCACCTGCTGAACCTGCTGGGTCCCGGGAACGGCACGGTGTGCCGGATCGCGTACCTCGCCGACCAGGAGTTCCAGTACGTCCTCCAGAGCGACCAGGCCGAGTACGCGGCCCGAGGCGTCGGCGACCTGGGCGAGGTGCGTCGCGGCGCGGCGCATCACGGTCAGGGCGTCGTCCAGCGGGAGCTCGGAACGCAGGGTCGTCATGGGGCGCCAGATCTGCTGCGGTACGGCCCGCTCGGACTCCTCCAGGTCGAGTACGTCCTTCACGTGCAGATAGCCCATGAAGGCGCCGCTCTCCGCGCACACCGGGAAACGGGAGTAGCCGGTGCGGGCGGTGAGCGCGACGACCTGGCCCGGGGTGACCGAGGGGCCAACCGTCACCAGTGACTCACGGTCCAGGAGTACATCCGTGACCGGGCGGGAGCCCAGCTCCAGGGCATCCTCCAGTCGCTCCTGCTGCTCGGGGTCGAGGAACCCGGCCTGGCCTGCGTCCTCCACCAGGCGGTTGAGCTGCTCGCTGGTGAAGACCGCCTCGACCTCGTCCTTCGGCTCGACACGGAAGAGCTTGAGGATCACGCGGGAGCAGACGCCGAGGCCCACGGTGACCGGCTTGCACAGCCGGGCGAAGGTTACCAGGCCGGGGCTGAGCCACAGCGCGGTCTTCTCCGGCGCGGCCATCGCCAGGTTCTTGGGCAGCATCTCGCCGACGACGAGGTGGAGGAACACCACCGCGGCGAGGGCGATGACGTACCCGAGGGGGTGGATCATGCCCTCGGGCAGGTGCACCGCGTGGAAGACGGGCTCCAGGAGGCGGGCCACGGTGGGCTCGGCGACGGCGCCCAGCGTCAACGAGCAGACGGTGATGCCGAACTGGGCGGCGGCCATCATCTGCGGAAGGTTCTCCAGGCCGTACATGACCTGCCGGGCGCGTGCGGTGCCGAGCGGTTCGATCTGGCTGCGGCGTACGGACACGAGCGCGAACTCGGCACCGACGAAGAATCCGTTGGCGAGTACGAGCAGGGCGGCGAACAGGAGTTGGAGCAGACTCATCGGACGGCCTCCACCATGGCGTCCGCGGCCTTGACCAGACGTACCCGCTCGGCCCGGTAGTGCCCGACCTGCCGCACCGACAGGCGCCAGCCGGGGAGCTCGGCCTTGTCACCGGGTGCCGGAATCCGGCCGAGCAGATCGGCGACGAGGCCGGCGACGGTCTCGTACGGGCCCTCGGGCACCTGGAGGCCGATGCGCTGGAGGACATCGACGCGGCAGCTGCCGTCGGCGTCCCAGGCGGGGCGGCCGTCCTCGGACGGGGCCACGGCGAGTTCGGGCAAGTCGTGTCCGTCGTGCTCGTCGCGGACCTCGCCGACGAGTTCCTCGACGATGTCCTCCAGGGTGACGACACCGGCCGTGCCGCCGTATTCGTCGACGACGACCGCGATGGGCTGCTCGCTGCGCAGCCGCTCCAGCAGGGGCTTGACCGGCAGCGTCTCCGGGACGAGCAGCGGAACCTGCGCGATCCGGCCGACGGGCGTGCGCAGCCGTTCGTGCGCGGGCACCGCGAGGGCGTCCTTGAGGTGCACCATGCCGACGATTTCGTCGATGCGCTCCCGGTAGACGGGGAAGCGGGACAGGCCGGTGGCCCGGGTGAGGTTGACGACGTCCTCTGCGGTCGCGGAGGACTGCAGGGTGCTGACCTTCACGCGCGGTGTCATGACGTGCTGCGCGGTGAGGTCCGCCAGCGAGAGGGTACGGACGAAAAGGTCGGCGGTGTCCTGTTCCAGGGTGCCGGCCCGGGCGGAGTGCCGGGCCAGGGAGACGAGTTCGCCGGGCGTGCGGGCGGAGGCCAGCTCCGCGGCCGGCTCGACGCCGAAGACACGGACGAGCCGGTTGGCGACGGAGTTCAGGCCGGCGATCACCGGCCTGAACAAGCGGGCGAACAGGTGCTGAGGTCCCGCGACGAAGCGCGCGACCTGCATCGGCCTGGACACCGCCCAGTTCTTGGGCACGAGCTCGCCGATCACCATCTGCACGGCCGAGGCCAGCAGCATGCCGACGATCACGGAGACACCGGGTACGGCGCCCTCAGGGATGCCGATCGAGGTGAACGGGCCCCGCAGCAGCTCGGCGAGCGCCGGCTCGGCGAGCATGCCGACGACGAGGGAGGTGATGGTGATGCCGAGCTGGGTGCCGGAGAGCTGGAAGGACAGCTCCTTGAGCGACTCGACGACCCGGTGGGCCCTTCGGTCGCCCTCGGCCGCGGCCTTCTCGGCGTCGGGGCGCTCCACCGTGACGAGGCCGAACTCGGCCGCCACGAAGAAGCCGTTGGCGAGAATCAGGAGGAACGCCGCCCCGAGGAGCAGCAGGGGGATGGTCATGCCGCCGCCTCGATATGCCGGGAGGGGGCGGCGCAGGTACTACAGGACGATCCGTCCATCGCTGGAGGGAGTCACTCCTCGAGTAGCAGGAGCCCCTGACTTCCGGGGCGGAACATCAGGGGCGGAGGCGCAACGAAAACGCCTCCGGCACCAGATTAATCAAGACACCGGCGAAAGCGGCAGGGTGAATTCCTTCGATCAGCCGTGATGTTCGCCGGACCGGCCGTCGCCCGGTCCTTCGTCATGTCCGTCGGCGTCGCCGATCGCGCGGGCCTCGGCCAGCGCCCGCAGGGTACGGGCGTCCTTGATCGCCTGCTGCTTCGCGATCCCCGGCTGGATGCCGAGCGCGGGCAGGCTGGTGCCGTCGCTGAGGTTCAGGAACACCCACGGGTCGCCGGGACGCAGGTTGACCTGCAGAATCTCCGCCCAGGCAAGGTGCCGTCGGCTGGCGATGTTGACGACGGTGACGCCGGACTCGTCGGCGACGACTTTCGGCCGCGAGAGCAGGACGAGCACCCCGAAGAGCAGTGCCCCGGTGAAGACGAAGCTGAGACGCTCCCCCGGGCCGAGCTTCTCCAGCAGCATCGCCACCGTCGTGATGACCACGAAGATCGCGGAACCGGCGGTCAGCAGGACGGCACGGGTGCGTCCCGGCCTGAAGGTGACGGGCAGAGCGGGCAGATCCGACATGAGCGTGCTCCGGATCCCGGTCAGAGACGGCAGGCGTGGATGGCCGTGGTCAGGATGGCCCGGGCGCCGATGTCGTACAGGTCGTCCATGATCCGCTGGGCTTCCTTCGCCGGAACCATCGCCCGGACGGCGACCCAGCCCTCGTTGTGCAGCGGCGAGACCGTCGGCGACTCCAGACCCGGCGTGAGGGCCACAGCCTTCTCCAGCTCCTCGACGCGGCAGTCGTAGTCCATCATCACGTACGTCCGCGCCACCAGGACACCCTGAAGGCGGCGCAGGAACTGCTGCACCTTCGGCTCCTCGCCGTCCGCCCCCGTACGGCGGATGACGACGGCCTCGGACTTCATGATGGGCTCGCCGATGACCGCGAGACCCGCGTTGCGCAGCGAGGTACCGGTCTCGACGACGTCCGCGATGACCTCGGCGACGCCCAGCTCGATCGCGGTCTCGACGGCGCCGTCGAGGTGGACGACGGAGGCGTCGATGCCGTGGTCGGCGAGGTGCTTCGCGACGATGCCCTCGTACGAGGTGGCGACCGTCATGCCGTTCAGGTCGGTGACGCCGTTCGCCGTGCCGGGCTTGGTGGCGTAGCGGAACGTGGACCGGGCGAAGCCGAGCGGCAGGATCTCCTCGGCGTCGGCGCCGGAGTCGATGAGCAGGTCGCGGCCGGTGATGCCGATGTCGAGCTGTCCGGAGGAGACGTAGATCGCGATGTCACGGGGGCGGAGATAGAAGAACTCGACGTCGTTCTCCGGGTCGACGATCCTGAGTTCCTTGGACTCCCGGCGCTGCTGGTAGCCGGCCTCATGCAGCATCTCCGCCGCAGGGCCTGACAGGGAACCCTTGTTGGGGACGGCGATGCGCAGCATGAGGTCGGCTTCCTTTGTTCGTGCGTACGGTGCGGGAGTCGGGGTTGCGTCTTTACGGCGTGACGGCTCAGAGGTGGGCGTACACGTCGTCCAGGGAGATGCCGCGGGCGACCATCATCACCTGGACGTGGTAGAGCAGCTGCGAGATCTCCTCGGCGGCTGCTTCCTTGCCCTCGTACTCGGCGGCCATCCAGACCTCGGCGGCCTCTTCGACGACCTTCTTGCCGATGGCATGGACGCCCTTGCCGACCAGCTCGGCGGTGCGGGAGGTGGCGGGGTCGCCGTTGGCGGCCTTCTGCTGGAGCTCGGTGAAGAGCTCCTCGAACGTCTTCTTGGACATGGTGGCGCCCACTTTACGCGCAGCCGCCCGTTCCTCAGCGCCAGGGTTCGGATACCGAGCGCAGTGTGGCCGCGGTCGCGACGGCGGCCGTCACCGCCTCGTGTCCCTTGTCCTCGCTGGAACCCGCGATGCCCGCGCGGTCGAGGGCCTGTTCCTCGGTGTCGCAGGTCAGCACGCCGAAGCCGATGGGGACGCCGGTGTCCACGGAGACCTGGGTGAGGCCCTGCGTGACGCCTTGGCACACGTAGTCGAAGTGGGGGGTGCCACCGCGGATGACGACGCCGAGGGCGACGATCGCGTCGTAGCCGCGGCCCGCCAGGACCTTGGCGACGACCGGGAGCTCGAAGCTGCCGGGGACGCGCAGAACGGTCGGCTCGTCGATCCCCAACTCGCGCAGCGCGCGCAGTGCGCCGTCGACGAGCCCCTCCATCACCTTTTCGTGCCACTGTGCCGCGATCACCGCGACGCGCAGGTCGCCGCAGTTGCGTACGGACAGTTCAGGTGCACCCTTGCCGCTCACGTGTCTCCTCAGCGTTCTTTTCGTGCTCTTACTGGTTGCCGCAGGGGGACGCGGTGGTCGTGTCCAGCCAGGGCAGGTCGTGTCCCATCCGGTCCCGCTTGGTGCGCAGGTAGCGGAGGTTGTGCTCGCCCGCCTTCACGGGCATCGGCTCGCGGTCGGTGACCTTGAGGCCGTGGCGGACGAGCGCGTCGGTCTTGTCGGGGTTGTTGGTCATCAGCCGCAGGCTGCGTACGCCGAGATCCTCGAGGATCTGCGCGCCCGCGCCGTAGTCCCGGGCGTCGGCGGGCAGGCCCAGCTCCAGGTTGGCGTCGAGGGTGTCACGACCGCGTTCCTGGAGCTCGTAGGCGCGCAGCTTGGACAGCAGCCCGATGCCGCGCCCCTCGTGCCCGCGCAGGTAGACCACCACTCCCCTGCCCTCGGCGTGGATGCGCTCCAGGGAGGCCTCCAGCTGGGGGCCGCAGTCGCAGCGCAGCGAGTGGAAGATGTCGCCGGTGAGGCACTCGGAGTGGACGCGGACGAGGACGTCCTCGCCGTCGCCGATCTCGCCGTGGACGAGGGCGACGTGCTCGACGCCGTCGACGGTGGAGCGGTAGCCGTATGCCGTGAACTCACCGTAGGCAGTGGGCAGTTGGGTCTGGGCCTCGCGGCGGACGGTGGGCTCGGATGTGCGGCGGTAGGCGATGAGGTCCTCGATGGAGATGATCGTCAGGCCGTGCTTGCGGGCGAAGGGGACGAGTTCGGGCAGGCGCAGCATCCGGCCGTCCTCGCCGGCGATCTCGACGATGGCGCCGGCCGGGCGCAGCCCCGCGAGCCGGGCGAGGTCGACGGCGGCCTCGGTGTGGCCGTCGCGGACGAGCACGCCGCCGGGCTTGGCGCGCAGCGGGAAGATGTGGCCGGGGCGGACCAGGTCCGTCGGCTCGGCCGTACCGCTTGCCAGGAGTTGAAGCGTGGTGGCCCGGTCGGAGGCGGAGATCCCGGTGGTCACACCGTGTGCGGCGGAGGCGTCCACGGAGACGGTGAACGCGGTCTTCATCGACTCGGTGTTGTCGTCGACCATCTGGGGGAGCCGCAGCCGGTCCAGTTCGTCGCCCTCCATCGGGGCGCAGATCAGGCCGCGGCACTCGCTCATCATGAAGGCGATGATCTCGGGGGTCGCCTTCTCGGCGGCGATGACGAGGTCGCCCTCGTTCTCCCGGTCCTCGTCGTCGACGACCACGACCGGGCGGCCCGCCGCGATGTCGGCGATGGCCTGCTCGATGGGGTCGAGGGTGAGGTCCTCGAAGCCTTCGGTGCTGTACAGGATGGGTGCCGCAGTCATGCGGGGGCTCCTTCCAGGACGGGCTGCGCGCTCTGCCGCGAGCGCAGCCACCAGTCGCGCATGCCCCACAGGACGAGTGCGCCGTAGATGATGTAGACGAAGCCGGAGAAGGCGAAGCCGTTGGCGAAGTTGAGCGGCACGCCCACGAGGTCGACCAGCAGCCAGGCGAACCAGAACTCGACCATGCCGCGCGCCTGGGCGTACATGGCGACGATCGTGCCGACGAAGATGTACGCGTCCGGCCAGGGGTCCCAGGAGAGGGTCGGGTACGCGGTGAACAGTCCGCCGACCGCCAGGGTGCCGAGCGCGGCGGCGCCGACCAGGTAGGCGCGCTCGCGCCAGGTGGCGAACCGCACGGTGACGGAGCCGTCCTGCGCCTCCCGCTTGCCGCGGTTCCACTGCCAGAAGCCCCAGGCGGCGACGGCCATGACGACCACTTGCTTGCCGGCGCTTCCGGAGAGGTGGGCGGTCGCGAAGGCCGTGAGGAGGATGACGCCGGAGAGGAACTGGGCGGGCCAGGTCCACAGGGAGCGCCGCCAGCCGAGGGCGAGGGCGATCAGACCGATGGTGTTGCCCATCATGTCCGCCCACTTGATGTGCTGTCCGAAGACCGTGAAGGCCTCGGAGTTCAGCCAGTTCACCGCCCGGCCCCCTGGCTGCCGAGCAGCCGCTCGACGTACTTGGCGATGACGTCGACCTCGAGGTTGACCGGGTCGCCGGGCTGCTTGAGGCCGAGCGTGGTCAGGGCGAGGGTCGTGGGGATGAGGCTGATGGTGAAGTAGTCGGGGCCCGCGTCGACGACGGTCAGGCTGATGCCGTCGACGGTGATGGAGCCCTTCTCGACGACGTAACGCCTGAGGTCCTCGGGGAGCGAGATCTTCACGATCTCCCAGTTGTCGGACGGCTTACGCTCGATGATCTCGCCCGTGCCGTCCACATGGCCCTGCACGATGTGCCCACCGAGGCGTTCGCCGACGGCCATCGGTCGTTCGAGGTTGACGCGGGAGCCGACGGTGAGGACGCCGAGGCTGGAGCGGTTCAGGGTCTCGGCCATCACGTCGGCGGTGAACTCGTCGCCTTCGTGGTCGACGACCGTGAGACAGACGCCGTTGACGGCGATGGAGTCGCCATGGCGCGCGCCTTCGGTGACAACGGGGCCACGCAGCCGAAAGCGGGAGGCGTCGTCAAGATTCTCGACGGCCGTGACCTCGCCCAGCTCTTCGACGATTCCGGTGAACACTTCCCGGGTCCTCCTGCCTCTTCGGGCACGGACTCCGGGGCCTGTCGATGACGACAGATATGAACGGACGACGACACCGGGAACGACGCCGAATGAGACGTGTCCCTGGAACACGTCGAAACAGACGGCGGCGCGCACGAATGCCCGCCCGCCGCGCACTGCCTCCCATCCGGACTTTAACCGTCGGTCCAGGAATTTCACCTGGTCAACCGGCCGCTGGAAGCGACCGGGTCGCGGACTTTAACCGCCGGTTCGGAGTTTCACCGACCCCGGAGTGCGCTGCTTCTGGTACAGGGCCAGTGTGCCACGCCTGATCGATGCCTACGGGCCCGATGCCTGTGGGGTGGCTCACAGCGCATCTCGATGGACTTCACGGGACACTCATGACGGCCCAACTTCCGTACAGTCACGGCCCCTTGCGATTGGTCCATACCTATTGACGCACTGGTTCAGTCCTCTTAGGGTCTGCGTTCACCGATCCGCCCCCAAGAGCGACCCGGCGGCGGTGACGGAGGCCCTTGCCCCGCCGCCGGGTCTCCTGCCCGGCTACGGTCACGCTGGATGAGTGAGGAGCTGATCAGCATGACCACGATCCTGGTGACCGGCGGTACGGGTACGCTCGGCCGGCTCGTCGCCCAGCGACTGCGCGACAACGGCCACGAGGTGCGAGTGCTCAGCCGGCACTCCCAGCCGTACGCCGTCGATCTGCGCGAGGGCGGCAGCGGTCTTGACGCGGCGGTGGCGGGCGTGGACACGATCGTGCACTGCGCGACCACGACGCGCGGGGGCGACGAGCAGGCGGCGCGCCATCTGATCACGGCAGCGCGGGAGGCGGGCGTACGGCACCTCGTCTACATCTCGATCGTCGGCATCGACCGGGTGCCGTTCGGCTACTACAAAGCCAAGCTGGCTGTGGAGAAGCAGATCGAGGCGTCGGGGCTCGGCTGGACGATCCTGCGCGCGACCCAGTTCCACGACCTTGTCGCGATGCTCCTCCAGACCCTCTCCAAGCTGCCGGTCCTGTTCCTTCCGGCCGGGGCCGGCGACCAGCCCGTCGACGTGACCGAGGTCGCCGACCGTCTGGCCGGCCTCGCCACGGACGAACCCGCAGGGCGCGTCGACGACATGGGCGGTCCCGAGGTCCGCACGTTCCCGGACCTGGCACGCGCCTACCTGAAGGCGACGGGCCGCCGACGGCCGATCGTGAACGTCCCGCTGTTCGGCAAGGCGTACCGCGCCTTCCGCGCCGGCGGCCATCTGACTCCGGAACGGGCCGTGGGAAAGCGCACGTTCGAGGAGTATCTGGCGGCTCGGTTCGGGGGCGGGCGGTAGCGTCCCGTACGTTTTTCAGCGAAGCGTTACGGCGCGAACAGCTCGTCCTGCGCCCCCTCCCGCGCCATCAGCAACGCCCCCCGAAGCACCGCTCCGCCCCCCAGCGAACTGGCCCGCACCTCGGTGGGCAGAGGCGACAACCGGGTCAGCCGTTCCTGGACGCGACCTGCCAGAGCCTCGCCGCCGGCCTGCCCGATCTCCCCCGCGAGCACCACACACCCCGGGTCCAGCACGGCGATCACGGACGCGGCACCAATGGCCACACGATCGGCGAGCGCATCGAGGAAGTGGCCCGCCGCGCCGATCGCCGGCGCACCACTCGCCGCCACCCGGACCAGGGCCGCCGCATGCGGCTCCTGAGGTGGCAGGGACGCCACCACCCCGTACTGCTCGGCGAGTTCGACGATCGCCGCCGCGCCCGCGAGGGAGTGGAAGCCCCCGTCGCAGGCCGTCGCCGACGGCAGCCCCGTGGTTCCCGGGACCGGGAGGAAGCCGATCTCGCCGGTTCCGCCGGAGGCGCCCCGGCGCAGGCTGCCGTCGAGGACCACGGCGGCGCCGATGCCGTGACCGAGCCAGAGGAGGACAAAGGTGTCGCGGTCGAGGGCGGTTCCGGCGCGCTGTTCCGCCAGGGCCGCGAGGTTCGTCTCGTTCTCGACGAGGACGCGGGCCGCGAGCCGGTCGTCAAGGGCGGCGACGAGACGCCGGTGCCACTCGGGCAGGCCGGAGGAGTCACGGAGTTCGCCGGTGGCGGGGTCGATCAGGCCGGGCGCGCCGATCCCCACCGTGTGCAGCCGGTCGGCACCTGCCTCTTTGGCCGTACGCTCGACCAGCGTGACCGCCTGCTCGACGGCGGATCCGGTGCCCGTCTCGTCCCCGATCGGAACCGACGCCTCGGCCAGCACCGAGCCCAGCAGATCCGTGACGACCACGGACACGCCCTCGGTGCGTACGTCCAGCGCGGCCAGATGCGCGAGGTCGGCGACGATCCCGTACAGCCGGGCGTTCGGGCCACGGCGCTGCTCCCCCGCCTCCCCCACGACCGCGATCAGCCCGGCGGCCGTGAGGCGTTCCACCAGGTCGGCGACCGTGGGCCGGGACAGTCCGGTGAGCTGCTTCAACTGCCCTGCCGTCAAAGGGCCTTCCTGCTGCAGCAGCCGCAGGGCGAGCCGGTCGTTGATGGCCCGGGCAGTACTCGGAGATGCGGGCATGCCGGGATCCTTCCAGATTGGAGGGGCAAGGCGATCAGGGCCCAATATCCGCTATCTATCAGGTAGGGACCCTGATAGTTTACGTCGGCGGATCGGCAGAGCGGACAGGCGCGAGGGAGGGCCCAGAGACGTGAGTGAAGTGGTCTACGACAAACGCGAGTTGAGGCGCGCCCGGTATGCAGTGGCGACGGTCTTCGCCGTACACGGCGCCGTGACGGGCTCGTTCGCGACCCGCGTTCCGTGGATCCAGGACCACGCCTCGGTGAGCGCGGGCCAGCTGGGCGTGGCACTCGCGTTCCCCGCGATCGGCGCCTCCGTGGCGATGCCGCTGGCCAGCGGCATCGGTCACCGCTTCGGTGCCCGTGCGGCCCTGCGCGGACTGCTCGCGCTGTGGACGCTGGCTCTCGTGCTTCCCTCACTCGCGCCGAACCTCCTCACCTTGTGCGTGGCCCTCTTCGCGTTCGGCGCCACCGCGGGCATGTCCGACGTGGCGATGAACGCGCTGGGCGTCGAGGTGGAGACCCGTCTCGACAAGTCGATCATGTCGGGGCTGCACGGCATGTGGAGCGCGGGCGCCCTGATCGGTTCGGCGGCCGGCACACTCGCCGCCCACCTGGGCTCGGACGCCCGCCTCCATCACGCGCTGGCGGCCGTGGCGCTCACGCTGATCGGTGTGGCCGCCTGTCAGGGCGTACTGGATCTGCGGCCCACCGAGGACGAGGAGGCGCCGCCACGGTTCGCGCTTCCACCCAGGTCCGCGCTGCTCATCGGCGCGGTCGGGTTCTGCGCGGTGTTCGCGGAGGGGGCGAGCCTGGACTGGTCGGCGGTCTATCTGCGGGACGTACTCGACAGTTCGGCCGGGGTGGCGGCGGCGTCCACGACCGGCTTCACGCTCACCATGGCGATCGCGCGCCTTGTGGGCGACAGGGTGATCGACCGCTTCGGCCCGGTCCGCACCGTACGCGTCGGCGGCGTCCTCGCGACCCTCGGCGGGCTGCTCGTCGTGGTGGCCCCGAACGCGGTGGTCGCGATGAGCGGCTTCGCGCTGCTCGGCCTCGGCATCGCCGTCGTCGTACCGCTCTGCTTCGCGGCGGCCGGGCGCAGTGGCCCCAACCCCGCCCAGGCCATCGCGGGCGTCGCCACCATCACGTACACCTCGGGCCTGATCGCCCCCTCCGCCATCGGCACGATCGCGGACGCGTCGAGCCTGGTGGTGTCCTTCGGCCTGGTGACAGCCCTGACCTTCGGGCTCGCCGCGTTCGCGGGCGTTCTGCGCGCCGGCGGTCGGCAGACCGGCGGAGCACTCGCTTCACAGGAGCCGGTTCAGCGCGCCAAGTCGTAGGCGTAGTCCGGTGCGAACGTCCCCGGTGCGGCCAGGCAGCCATCGGACTCGCCCGGCAGCTTGATCCACAGGTAGCCGTCGATCCGGGCCTCGCCGGTGTTCAGGGTCGGTGCCTGGCCCAGTTTGAGGCCCGCCGGATCGCACCACTCGCCGGGGGGCGGGGCCCCGTTGCCGTTGCGACTGGTGTCGATGACGGCGCCGAGGCTCGCGGGGCCGCCGAGTGCGTCCAAGGTCTGCCGGACGTACGCGATCTCGCCGCTCGTACCGTTGAAGTTGGCGACGTTGCTGAAGATGCCGTCCGAGCCGGCGGCCGAGGCTGCGCCGGCCTGGCGCAGCAGCCCGGCCATGGTCGAGGCGGGGCGCCAGGTGGAGTGGCCCGCGTCGTAGTACACCCGGGCGTTCGGGTTCGCGGCCTTGAGGACACGGCCGGCGCGGGCCAACGAGGCGAAGCGGGCGCCCCGGTCACCTTCGGAGAGGCAGTCGGACAGGGCGATGGCGTCGGGTTCCAGGATCACGACGACCTCCCCGGAGCCGAGGCCCGCAGCGAACTTGTCGATCCACGCGTCGTACTCACCGAGGTTGCCTGCCCCGCCCTGGGAGGGCCCGCCGCAGTCGCGCTGCGGAATCGCGTACGGCACCACGACCGGGACTCTCCCTTGGGCCGCGGCGGCGGACGTGACCGCACGGACCCGCGAGGTGATGGTGTCCGGAGCGAACTCGGCGAACCACACTGCCTGCGGACGGTCCGCTATCCGGGACTCTATGACCGCGCGGCGCGGGTCGTTGCGGTTCGCGGCGACCCACTCGAGCACATTGGAATCGGGGTAGCGGTACAGATTCGTGGACACCTCGACGGACTTCGGCTGCTTCGCCTCGGGCTTCGGGGCCTTCGACGGCTTGGGGCTCGGCTTGGCCGACGACTTGGACGGCGAGGGAGACGGCGCAGCGGACGTCTTCGTGGGCGAGGAGGTCGGAACGGCCGGACCGGGCTCCAGGAACGGGGAGTTGGTCACCTCCGGGCGGGCCTCGTCGCTGCCGCCTCGGTCGTCGAGTGCGGACATCATCCCCGTCGCGGTGCCGACCGCCACGACTGCGGAGGCCACCGACACCATGGCGCCACGCCGGGCGGCGCGCCTGCGCTCGGCCTTGCGTTCGGCAAGGCGCCGGGCACGTTTGCCTGACACTCGGTGCTCCCCATCTTCCCGATCGAGCACGTTCCCCCGTTCTGGGGAACGTTCGGCCCGTCGGACCTTTAGCCACCCTAAGGGTGGGACGCTGCATCCATGGTCCAGTTGGAACATTTCGCGACACCCGTGGACAAGGTCGTATCTCATCTGCGCACGCTGAGCGCGACTTGGCCCGAGCGGGACGGTGTCGCGGTCTTCAACCGCGTCTACCTCACCGTCACGGAGGAGGTCGACCGGCACGTGGACGCCGGCCGATTCCCCGACGCTCAGGCGGCAATCACGCTGGATGTACGGTTCGCCGAGCGCTATCTCGCTGCCGTCGGGGCGGTGGCCGAAGAGCGCCGTCCGCCTGCCTGCTGGCGTCCGCTGTTCCAGTTCCGCCGCCATCCCGGCGTACGCCCCTTGCAGTTCGCCCTCGCGGGCATCAATGCGCACATCGGACACGATCTTGCGCTCGCCGTGGTAGACGCCTGTCGTACGCTCGACTGCGAACCCGTCCACCTGGAGGACGAGTTCGACCACGTGGGCGACATCCTCAGTACGCTGGAGGAGCGCATCCGCGAAGATCTGATGCCGGGCCCGGACGTCCTCCAGATCGCCGATCCGCTCACCCATCTGATCGGCTCGTGGAGTCTGGAGCAGGCGCGGGACGGAGCGTGGTCGGCGGCTCGCGCCCTGTGGGCCCTGCGCGCACTGCCCGACCTCGCCGACGAGTTCGCCCGCCGCCTCGACGCGGCCGTCGGTCTGGCGAGCCGGATGCTACTCACTCCCCTGCCGGATTGATCCCGGCCACACCGGCTCGGCATCGCCGAATCGGGGTACGCGGGCGTTAGGTTGACCGTTGAACTGCCTTAGGCGAACCGACGCGAAGGAGCGTACGCATGGCCACCAGGTTGGGTCTCTGTCTTCCTCAGGCGCCGCAGTACGACATGGGACGGGACGTGCCCGATGTGGCGCGCACCGCCGAGCAGATCGGCTACGAGAGCTTGTGGGTGTACGAGCGCGCCCTGTTCCCGGAGCCCGCGACGCAGGGCCTGTACGGCGTCCCGGGCCTGCCCTGGCCCGAGCACTACCGCAGCGTCCCCGACGCGCTGGTCACACTGACGCTGGCGGTCACGGCCACCGAGCGGGTCCGGCTCGGCACGGGTGTCCTGGTCGCCCCGCTGCACGGCCCGTTCCAACTGGCCAAGACGCTCGGCACGCTGGACGCGGCCAGTGGCGGCCGGGTGGTGGCGGGCTTCGGCACGGGCTGGTCGCTGGACGAGTACGCGGCGACGGGCGTCGCGCCGTTCGAGGAGCGCGGCAAGGTCCTGGACGAGGTCCTCGATGTGTGCCAGGCCGTGTGGGGCCCGGACCCCGTGTCGTATGAGGGCAGCCTCACCAAGATCGCGTCTGCCGTGGTCGGGCCCAAGCCCGCCCGGCCGATTCCGGTCCTGCTGCCCGCCAACTCCAAGAAGGCGCTGACCCGGCTCATCGACCGCGCCGACGGCTGGATGCCGATCGCCATGGGGGCCGAGCAACTCGCCACACAGTGGCGGCAGGTGCAGGACATGGCGGCCGAGCGCGGCCGGACGAAGCCGATCGAGACCGCAGTGCGGGTCAACGGCGTGCAGTACACGGCGAAAGCGTATGACGGCGCCGACCGCGCCCCGTTCCAGGGCAACGTCGAGCAGATCGTGACGGACCTCAAGGCCCACACCGAGCTCGGCCTCGACGAGTTCTTCCTCGACCTCCAGGCCTCGACGCGGGACGCCCAGGAGCTCAAGGACGTGGCCGCCGAGGTGTACACGGCGGCTCGGGCGGCCGGGATCTGACGTTCCCGCGTTTCTCGTGAGGCGGCCGGCCCGCCTGGCCTCAGTCCTCGGGCAGTTCCACCGGCGCTATCTCGTCGTAGACGTCGCCGGGCCCGGGGTTGGCCGGGTCGGTCGCCCCGCCGAAGTGGTGCATGACGCCCCAGACCGCGTTCAGCGCGGTCTGGACGGCGCCCTCGGCCCAGCCCGCCGTCCAGGAGATGTCGTCGCCCGCGAGGAAGATGCCTCGCTTGTCCGCGGGGAGCCGGTCCTGCATGAAGTGCGTGAACAGACGCCGCTGGTAGCGGTAGTGGCCGGGCAGGTTGGCCTTGAACGCGCCCATGAAATGAGGCTCGTTCTCCCAGGACACGGTCACCGGGCTGCCGATGATGTGCTTCCGGATGTCGACCTTCGGATAGATCTCGCCGAGCGACTTCAGCATCACCTCCATCCGCTCGTTCGCGGACAGCGGCAGCCACTTCAGGCTGTCGTCGCACCAGGTGTAGGACAAGCAGATGACGGCGGGGCGGTCCGGGCCGTTGTCGAGGAGGTAAGTACCGCGCGTCATACGGTCGGTGAGGGTCATCGACATCGCGTCACGCCCGGTTGCGTTTCCGCTGTCGTCGACGGCCTTGTCGAGCCAGAAGGGCCGGTCGACGGGCACGAAGAGCTTGCTCGACTCCATGTAATGAGTCCGCTCGATGGCCGTCCAGTGGTCGATCGGGAAGAGCGAGTCGTCGCAGTCGACCTTGGAGAGCAGCATCCACGACTGCGCGGTGAAGATCGCCGCCTGGTACGTACGGATCTCGCCGTGCGGGTCCGTCACGGTGATCCGGTTGCCGGCGGTGCGGTTCAGGCGCGTCACGGCGGGCTTCGGGATCCCGTCGTGCAACTTCGCGAGCGAGGTCCCCTGCGGCCAGTGCACGATCTTCTGCGGCTCGTGTTCCCAGAGCCGGAGCGGGAGTTGGCGGCTGCCGCCGACGATGCCCCGGTGGTGGTCGTCGGCCTCGGTGTAGACGACGCGCAGGATCTCGAGGATCGAGTTGGGGAAGTCGGTGTCCCAGCCGCCCGTGCCGAAGCCGACCTGGCCGAAGATCTCGCGGTGTCGAAAGGATCTGAAGGCCTCCGAGTCGCAGAGGAAACCGTAGAACGTCTGGTCGTCGAGCTTCTCGACCAGCCTGGCCCAGATCTCGCGGATGCGCGGGACGTCGCGCTCCCGCATGGCCTGGTTCATGTCGGAGAAGTCGGCGCCCTCTTCGAGGCAGGCGTTCCAGGCCGCCGCGACCTGGCGGTAGACCTCGGGCAGGTCGTCGATGGTCCGGGCGTAGTGGGACTCGCCCTTGAGGTCGACGACCGTCGAAGGCGTCACTTCGGCAAGGGGGTTGGGGAACGGCCGGGTCTCGAGGCCCACCAGGTCGATGTAGTGCTGGAGCGCCGTGGAGGACGGCGGGAAGCGCATCGCGCCCAGCTCGGCGGTGAGGGAGGGATCGCACCCGTCGAAGCCCACCGTCCGCAGCCGGCCGCCGATCTCGTCGGCCTCGTACACGACGGGCTTCAGGCCCATCTTCATCAGCTCGTACGCCGCCACGATGCCGGACAGGCCGCCGCCGATGACCGCGATCTCGGTGCCGTGTGCGGTCGCGGGGATCTGGCCGAGCCCCGCGGGGTGCGTGAGGAAGTCGTCGTACGCGTACGGGAAGTCCGGGCCGAACATGGTGATCGGCGGCTGCTGCTTGTCTGCGTGCTCGATGGCGTTGGGCACGGTGGACGTCATGGGGTGCGGACTCCTTGCGCGAAAGCTGCGGGGTGAGGCTGGAGGAGGTCAGACGAGGGACCTGTAGAGGCCGGGGCGGCGGTCCTTCAGGTACGGGTTCGCCTCCCGGGACGCAGCGAGGAAGGCGGGGTCGATGTCGGCGAGGACGAGTTCCTCGTCGCGACCGGCGCGGGCGCGCGCGACCCCGTCGGGCCCGGCCAGCGTGGAGAGCCCGACGAACTCGAACTCGCCTTCCGCGCCGACCCGGTTGACGTACGCGACGTACATCTGGTTCTCGAAAGCACGCACCGGTACGACGCACTCGGCGACGAACTGGAACGGGTGCATCTGGGCCGTGGGGACCACGAGCAGGTCGGTGCCGGCCAGGGCGTGGGCGCGGACGTTCTCCGGGAACTCCACGTCGTAGCAGATCATCAGCCCGATGCGGAGGCCGCCGAATTCAGCCTGGACGACCGGCTCGTCGCCCGGTGTGAAGTGGTCGTGCTCGAAGCAGCCGAAGAGATGGGTTTTGCGGTAGTTCGCAAGTCGGCTGCCGTCGGTGGCGATCAGCTGGGCGGAGTTGTAGACGGTCTCGCCGTCTCTCTCCGGATATCCGTACGCGACCGCGAGTCCGTGCCGCCCGGCGATCTCCACGACCGCGTCGGCCCAGTCCCCGTCGGCGGGCTCGGCAAGGCGGCGCACGTCGGCTCCGATCGCGTACCCGGTCAGGAACATCTCCGGTGCCACCAGCAGCCCGGCGCCCGCGGCGGCGGCACGCCCCGCGGCCTCGTCGAGAACCTTGAGGTTCGCGGCGACGGAGCCGGGGCGTCCGGAGCTCTGGAGCAGGGCGGTGCGCATGGGTGTTCCTCACCGGGGGCGGAGGGGGTTCGGGGGCCAGATCGACGGTACGGGCGGCGGCTTCGGGCGGACAAGGTGGTGTCGTTGCGCGTTTGAGGGCGGATCGTTGCGTACTTCGGGGGCGGCGCGGCGATTCGTTGCGCACAGGTGGTTTCACGGTCGGACCTTGGCGGTCGAGGCTCTGGCCAGCAGGACCAGCGCTGTCAGCAGGTACGGCACGGCGAGCATCGCGAACACCGTGCTGTGCGCGGCCTGCGCGCCGATGACCGCGTACACGCCGAACACGGCGACCGTCGCCAGCTCGGTGCCCAGGCTCGCGACGGAGGTGAGGGTGGCCCGGCGGACGTCGTCGATGCGGTGCTGGAGCCGGACCTCGGCGAGCACCTCGGCCAGGTGGAAACCGCCGAAGGCGACGGCGACGAGGGCGATACCGGCAGGTGTACGCGTCAGCGCACCGACGGCGAGGGCGAGCGCGGCGCCCGCGATCACCGCCGCGAGCCCGGTCGTCCCGAGGCGTTCGGCCGCTCCGGCGAGCAGGCTGCCTGCCGCGACCACTGCCCAGACCAGCAAGAGCAGGTAGGGCACCGTCTGGTCGGCCACGCCGGTGTCGCGGATCAGGAGCGGCGAGTACTCGTCGAGCGCGCCCCACACTGCGGCGACGGCCGGCACGAGCAACAGGGCGCCGCGCACGGAACGGTCCCGGTGTGCTTCGGCGAGCCCGGTGCGCAGGGTCGTCGCCCAACCGTCGTCCCCGGTCTCCGGCGGCACCCGGTGCTCCGGGAACCGGGTCGCCGACGCCGCGGTCAGCAGGCAGGCCAGGACGCTGACCGCACCGACGGCCGGGTAGCCGCCCAACGCGAGCACCGGTCCGGCCAGCCCCATCGACGCCATCGTGGCCAGCAGTCGCGCCGCCCGGGATCGGCCCATGACGCGGGCGTAGCGGTCGGCGGCGCCGAGCCGGTCCAGCTCCTCATAGACCAGCGCCTCCAGCGCGCCGGAGCCGAGCGCTCCGCCCGCGCCCCACAGGACGAAGCCGAGCGCGAAGGCCGCGTACGACGGGACGAGCACCCACAGGGCGAAGCCGGCGGCGGTGAGCAGCGGGCCGACCCACAGAAGAGTCCGCCGCGAGAAGGCGTCCGCCCAGGCACCGGAGGGGACCTCCAGCAGTACGCCGGTGAGCGACCACAGGGCGAAGAGAGAGGAGATCTGCCACAGGGACATCCCCGTGTCGGCGAACAGCAGGGCGTACACCGGGTAGAGCAGGACGAGGTCGTCGAGGAACGCGTAGCCGTACAGCGTGGCGGTGAGCCGCCGTGCACCGGTGGTCTCGGGCACACGCGCAGGTGAGATTGTCATGAGGCCTTCCCGCAGGGACGAATCGGACGCCGGAGGTACAGCGCCCGAGGCGGCCCTCGGGAGGCACGGCTGGTGGATCAATGTCGCCAGGTCATGGCACCGATGTTAGACGCGCCGGCGCCACCGGCCCAGGGAATAACGGTGGCCCGAGTCAGCCAGGCGCCCCCGAGGAAAACCTCCGCAACAACGGCGACAACACCAACACGGACTTCGTCCGCTCCACGAACGGCTCCCCGGCAATCCGCTCCAGTACCCGCTCGAAGTGCCGCATGTCGGAGGCGAAGACCTGAACGACCGCGTCCGCCTCACCGGTGACGGTGGACGCGGCCACGATCTCCTGATAGCGCTCGAGACCACGCCGAATGGTCTCGGGCGAAGTGTTGCTTCGGCAGTAGATCTCGACAAACCCCTCGGTCTCCCAGCCGAGCGCGGCAGGATCCACCCGAACCGTGAAGCCGGTGATGGCTCCGATGGCCCGCAACCGGTCCACGCGCCGCTTCACGGCGGGCGCGGACAGGCCGACCTCCTGCCCGATGTCCGCGTAGGAGCGGCGGGCGTCCTCGGCGAGGGCGTGGACGATACGTTCGTCGAGTTCGTTCAGCACGTAAGCGCTCCGCTTGAGATGCGGTTCGAATCCGCGGGTTCGTTGTGGCTGGTCGCGCAGTTCCCCGCGCCCCTCAAGAGGCCTGCGGCCTCCTTGAGGGGCGCGGCGGCATCGCCCGGCCGCGTCAGTCCCAGCTGGCATGCAGTGGCATGCCCTCCGCGTAGCCGGCGGCGCTCTGGATGCCGACGACCGCCTTCTCGGCGAACTCCTCGAGGGAGTTCGCGCCGGCGTAGGTGCAGGAAGAGCGGACGCCCGCGATGATCGCGTCGATGAGGTCCTCGACGCCGGGGCGGTCCGGGTCGAGGTACATGCGGGAGGTGGAGATGCCCTCCTGGAACAGGCCCTTGCGGGCCCGGTCGTACGCCGACTCCTCGCTGGTGCGGTTCCGGACGGCGCGGGCCGAGGCCATGCCGTACGACTCCTTGTACAGGCGGTCGTCGGCGTCCTGGTGCAGGTCGCCCGGCGACTCGTACGTGCCGGCGAACCAGGAGCCGATCATCACGTTCGACGCACCGGCCGCGAGTGCCATCGCCACGTCGCGCGGGTGCCGGATGCCGCCGTCGGCCCACACATGCTTGCCGTACTTCTTCGCCTCGGCGGCGCACTCGAGGACGGCCGAGAACTGTGGCCGGCCGACCCCGGTCATCATGCGCGTGGTGCACATGGCGCCGGGGCCCACGCCCACCTTGACGATGTCCGCGCCCGCCTCGATCAGGTCCCGCACACCGGCCGCGGCGACGACGTTGCCCGCGACGATCGGGACCTGCGGGTCGAGGGCGCGCACCAGTTTGATCGCGGTGAGCATCGACTCCTGGTGGCCGTGCGCCGTGTCGATGACGAGCGTGTCCACGCCGGCGTCGAGCAGCTGCTTGGCCTTGCCCGCGACGTCGCCGTTGATCCCGAGGGCGGCGGCGATGCGCAGACTGCCGTTGGCATCGGTGGCCGGTGTGTAGAGGGCCGCGCGCAGGGCGCCCTTGCGGGTGAGGATTCCGGCGAGGCGGCCGTCCTGGTGGACGGCGGGCGCGTAACGGCGGTTGGCGGTGTCGAGCGTGTTGAAGGCCTCACGCGGCTCGATGTCCGCGTCGAGCAGCAGCAGGTCGCGGGACATGACCTCGGCCAGCTGTGTGAAGCGGTCGACTCCGCGCAGGTCGGCGTCGGTGACCACGCCGACGGGCTTGCCGTCCTCGTCCACGACGACACCCGCGTTGTGCGCCCGCTTGGGCAGCAGCGCCAGCGCGTCGGCGACGGTCTGGTGGGGCGCGAGGACGATCGGGGTGTCGAGCACCAGATGACGGCCCTTGACCCAGGAGATGACCTCGGTGACGACGTCGATCGGGATGTCCTGGGGAATGACGACGATCCCGCCGCGGCGGGCCACGGTCTCGGCCATCCGGCGGCCCGCGATCGCCGTCATATTGGCGACCACCAGCGGAATCGTGGTGCCGGTGCCGTCCGGCGACGCCAGGTCGACGTCCTGCCGCGAGCCGACCGCGGAACGGTTCGGCACCATGAAGACATCGTCGTACGTCAGGTCGTAGGGAACCGGAGATGACTCTACGTAGCGACCGGTGCTGGCCTCGAGGAAACGCATAGACCCACAGTTTCACGCGAATTGGCGCAGGTCTCTCCCATGAAGACACAGCAAGAGACCCCCGCGATCAGGCAATCCTCCAGGGAGGTACGGGGCTCCCGTGTCGGGCAGGGACCTGCCTTACAACAAGACGTTACCGCGGTGGCATGAGCCGGCGTTCGAGTGCCAGTTCCGTGGTGGTCAGCGGAACTTCCGGGCACAGCCGCTCGGGGTGGCCGAGCGGTGGGGGCCGCAGGGGCGAGAGCTCTCGCGACGGTGGCGGTGCCGATACGCCGACCCACATCCAGCCGGCGGCGACCAGGGACGCGTAGCAGCCCCGCAGGAACCGCGTCACGACCCTCATGACCGCAGGGGGAGTCGGCTCCCGGTGCGCGCCGACCGGAAGGAGCGCCCCGCGGTGCGCCGCCGGAGCCGACCCGCCGCAGTCGGCAGGTCTTCACCGTCGGCGGACGTGGGCCCCGACCCGGCACCGGAGCTGCGAGGCGACCGCTGAGATCGACGACATCCATCGCTCCGAACGAGCATCGGGCCACCAGAACAGATCGAAACGACTCGGACAGGCATCTGTCGACCTGCCATGGGTGGCCGAGCGCACAGGAGCGCGGCTCGGCACCGTGACCGCTCAGTGCTTCTGGCCGGTCCCTCCCAGCACGAGCAGCACGGAGAGCCCGGCCGGCCGGTCCGCGGCCTCGGCGAACACGTCCTGCGCGATCTCCCACTCGTCCGGCCGCGCCTTGGCGTACGTACGCCAGCCCGTGACGACGATCAGCAGGCCGCGCTCGGCGGCGTCCGCGGGCCACACGGAGCGGTCGGTGAGGCTGTCGGCCAGCGCGTCCCAATTGCGGCCGAACCAGTCGGGCAGCTCCAGGGCGCGTACGCAGCGCTCCATGAAGCCCGCCTTGTCCGCGACCCCTGAGAGGTCCAGCGTGACCACGAGGCGGTCCGCCGCGTCGTCCGTCATCTCGGTACCGCCCTGCCTCGAAAGACCCATAGGACTCGTAAGAACAAGAGAGCGCGGTCCGTCAGCGGTCGAGCCGCCGACGGACCGCTGACGGGTCAGGGCCCGTCGGGGTCGGCCCTGTCCAGGGCCGGACGCGGCGCGGGCCCCGTCGTCATCAGAGAGTCCGCGGCCGATGTGTCGGTCACCAGGCTGGTGACCAGGCCGGAGCGGAGCACCGCGTCGATGGCGGCGGCCTTGCGCTGCCCGCCCGCGATCGCGACGACTTCGGGGATGCGCCGCAGCCGGTCGGCCTCGACCGTGATGCAGCGCTCCCCCAGATCCCGGCCCACGCGACGGCCCTGGGCGTCGAAGAGGTGCGCGGACATCTCGGCGGCGACACCGAGCGAGGCGTAGTGCGAGCGCTCCTCGTCGGTGAGCATGTCGTGCACCGTGGAGATGCCCGCCTCCCAGGAACCGATCGACACACAGGCGACCGTCACCTTGTCGAAGTACTCGAAAGCGCGGGCGATCCCCGTCTGGTTACGCAGCGCGGCGGCGGTGGCCACGTCCGGCAGCAGCATCGGGGCGTAGATGGGGTGGGCGTCGCCACCCGAGACCTGGGCGGCCCGGCGCACGGCCTCGACCGAGCCGCGCTCGGCCGTCCCGGCGTCGTACACGCCCGTCAGCTGCACCACCGTGCACGGCGGCAGCCGGTCGAGGGCCGCCGCCATGTGGATGGTGGACCGGCCCCATGCGAGGCCGAGCACATCCCCCTCGGTGACCAGCTCGCCGAGCAGATCGGCGGCCACTTCTCCGAGGTTCTCCGGGTCGGGCGACTCCTCCGCGTCGGCCGGGGACTCCACCACGACTGCGTGCCTGAGGCCGTAGCGGGCGCGAAGCGCGTCCGAGCGCTCCGCGTCCAGTTCGGCCGGGACACGGATCTCGATCCTCACCAGATCCCGTTCGAGGGCGGTCTCCAGGACCCGGGCCACCTTGAAGCGGCTGACACCGAACTCCTCGGCGATCTGGATCTTGGATTTGCCCTCGAGGTAGAAGCGGCGGGCCATGGCCGCCGCCTGCACGAGCTCAGCGGGCCCCATCCGCATGGCTGACCGGCCCGCCGACATACCCGACACGGCGATCTCCTCACTGCTGTTCACACTCTGGATTCGCCGTCATCCTTGCAGATCCGGCGTCCTTGATCAGCCCTGATGGGCGGCGTTCACGTTCCCTTGGCCTGGCAGTGGCTCAGTGGCCGCACGCCCAGGCCGCATGGGCCATCACCGCCTCCGCCTGGCTGCGCAATGCACGTACCGCCTCTGCCGGGTCCGACGCGCCGTACACCGCCGAACCAGCCACGAAGACGTCGGCTCCGGCCTCGGCGCAGCGCTCGATGGTCTCGGCCGAGACTCCGCCGTCGACCTGGAGCCAGAGCTCGAGACCGTGCTTGGAGATCAACTCGCGAGTCCGGCGGATCTTGGGGAGCATGATGTCGAGGAACGACTGGCCTCCGAAGCCCGGTTCCACGGTCATGATCAGCAGCATGTCGAGTTCGGTGAGGAGATCCTCGTACGGCTCGATCGGCGTCGCGGGCTTGAGGGCCATGGAGGCACGGGCGCCCTTGGCCCGGATCTCGCGGGCGAGCCGCACCGGAGCGGCGGCCGCCTCCACATGGAAGGTGACGGAACCGGCACCCGCTTCTACGTACTGAGGCGCCCAGCGATCGGCGTCCTCGATCATCAGATGGCAGTCCAGCGGCGTGTCCGTAGCACGCGCCAAGGACTCTACGACCGGCACACCGAGCGTGAGGTTCGGGACGAAATGGTTGTCCATCACATCCACATGGAGCCAGTCGGCCCCCTCGACCGCCTTTGCCTCCTCGGCGAGGCGGGCGAAGTCGGCGGACAGGATGCTGGGGTTGATCTGCACGGCCATGCTCTAAGCGTGCCATGCCCACCTGGGGTTGTTCCCCTCGGTCCGGATCTAGTCCCTTCTGCGCATGCGACATCCCATGACGGCGTGCCATTCTGGGCCGCCCACAGGCTCCACGTACGGCTACGGGGGTGGCCATGACGGACGTACGAGACCGGCAGAAGCGAGGCATCGCGCACCTGGTCTGCGGACGGCGGGCCAAGTGGCTGATAGTGGCGCTGTGGCTGGTGGTGATGCTGCTCGCGGCGCCGTTCGCGCAGAAGCTCACCGACGCCCAGGACAATGACGCGGCGTCCTGGCTGCCCGGCTCCGCGGAGTCGACCCAGGTCCTGGAGTCCTCCGAGGACTTCAGGCCGGAGCAGATCCCCGCGGTCGTCGTATACGCCCGCGAAAGCGGCCTCACGGCACAGGACCGGGCACAGATCTCCGAGGACGTACGCCAGCTCAAGGAGCTGCGCGACCACGGCATCCGCGGGGCGGAGACCCGAGGCCCGACTCTCGACCGGGACGCCGATCCGCGGGCGGCCCAGGTCTTCGTGCCGATCACGATGGACGAGAAGGGCTGGGAGCGGATCGCGCCGGCGGTCGACTCGATCCGTGCGGACGTCGGCGAGGGCGGCGACGGGCTTGCCGTGCACATCACGGGCCCGGGCGGTACGTCCGCGGACTTCTCCGAGGCCTTCGAGGGCATCGACTCGACGCTGCTGTTCTCGGCGATGGCCGTCGTCATCGTGATGCTGCTGCTCACCTACCGCAGCCCGACGCTGATCCTCGTCCCGCTGTTCGGGGTGGTCGTCGCGCTGTTCACCGCGCAGGCGCTGATCTACCTCCTCGCCGAGCACGCGGGCCTCACTGTGAACGGCCAGAGCGCGGGCATTCTCACGGTCCTGGTGTTCGGCGCCGGGACGGACTACGCCCTGCTCCTGGTCGCCCGCTACCGCGAGGAACTGCGCCGCCACGAGGACCGCCACGAGGCCATGGCGCTGGCTCTGCACCGGGCGGGTCCTGCGGTGATCGCGTCCGGCGCCACGGTCGTCCTGAGCATGCTGGTGCTGCTCGCCGCCGAGATGAACTCGACGCGTGGCCTCGGCCCGGTCGCCGCCATCGGCGTCGCGGTGGCGCTGCTCGCGATGCTGACCCTGTTCCCCGCCCTGCTCGTGATCTTCGGCCGCTGGATCTTCTGGCCGGTGATCCCGCACTTCGGCGCGCCCGACCCGACCGAACGCGGCGTCTGGGCCCGCATGGGCCGGCGTATCGCTCGCCGCCCCCGCATGATCTGGGGCGTCACGGCAGCGGCCCTCGCGCTGCTGTCGCTCGGCCTGATCCAGATGCGTGCGGAGGGGCTCAGCAACGCCGACGCCTTCACCGACAAACCCGACTCGATCGTCGGCCAGGAGGTGTCCGCACGCTACTTCCCCGCGGGCAGCGGCGATCCGCTGGTCGTCATCAGCAACCAGGCGCAGGCCCAGGAAGTCGGCCAGGCCGTCGCGGGCACCTCCGGCGTCGTACCGGAGTCCCTCGGCCTGCCACCGGGCACAAAGCCGCAGTTCGAGGGCAAGGTCCTCTTCGAAGCCACGATGACCGCGCCCGCGGACAGCGAGGCCGCGAAGGAGACGGTGGAGCGGGTACGGGACGCCGTCCACGCGGTGCCCGACGCCGACGCTCAGGTGGGCGGTGGTACGGCGGCTCTGCTGGACATGGACAGGGCGACGACCCACGACAACATCCTGATCATCCCGCTGGTGCTCGTGGTCGTGCTGCTGATCCTCGGTGCGCTGCTGCGCGCCCTGATCGCGCCGCTCCTGCTGATCGGCACGGTGGTGCTCTCGTTCGCCGCCGCGCTGGGGATCAGTGCGCTCGCTTTCCGTTACCTCTTCGACTACGCGGGCGAGTCGACGGACTTCCCGCTCTTCGTCTTCGTGTTCCTGGTGGCGCTGGGCATCGACTACAACATCTTCCTGACCACGCGCATCCGCGAGGAGGCGGCCCGGCAGGGCACCCGCCCCGGCGTGGTGACGGGCCTGGCCGCGACCGGAGCCGTCATCACCTCGGCGGGCCTGGTCCTGGCCGGCACCTTCGCCGCCCTCGGCACCCTCCCCATGGTGGCCTTCGCGGAGATCGGCTTCGCCGTGGCCCTCGGCGTACTCCTCGACACGTTCATCGTCCGCTCGGTCCTGGTCACGTCCCTGTTCCTGGACGTGGGCCCGAAGGTGTGGTGGCCCCACCGGCTGGCCCGGGAGGACAGCGGGGCCCCGCCGCCGACGACGCTCAGCGGCACCCCGGAACCAGCGTCGCGGCCGGGCGGACCATCGGAGTAGAACCTATGGCTTGACCGCGATACGGCCCTCGTCCATACGGAGCAGGAGGAGCCGGGCGCCGGTCTTCTCCAGGAATTCGTCCACCGCGGCTTTCGACCCCTGCCACCAGCCGTAGTCGTCGATGAGGAGAACACCGCCGCTGGACAGCCGTGGGTAAAGGTGCTCCAGTTCATGACGCGTCGACGCATACCAGTCGGTGTCGAGCCGAAGGATCGAGATCTGCTCGGGCGCCGCGGCGGGAATGGTGTCCTCCACAAGCCCCTGCACGAAATGGACGCGATCCGCGGGGTACGGAATCCTTTCGAATCCCTCCTTGACGTCTTCCAACGTGGCGACGGCCCAGATCGGGCGGCTCCTGTCCTGTCTGGCGAGCAGATCCGCGGCGGATTCCCCGTCCCGGCGCAGATCCTTGTCGGTCGGTGCCGGCATGCCCTCGAACGTATCGAAGAGGTACAGGTGCCGCCCGGTGTCGTGCAGGCCGAGCAGAGTGCGGGCAGCCGCCTGCATACTGCCGCCCCGCCACACTCCGCACTCGACGATGTCACCGGCGATGTTGTGCCGACTGACGTAACGGGCTGCCAGAATCAGCGCATTGAGCCGTTCGGGCGAAGTCATCGTGTAGGGGGAAACGGCCCGAATGACTTCCTTGGCGTCGTCGTCGTAGTCGGCGGGGAATTTGCGGCCGGGAGCCGGTTCCGGGCTTTGCTGAGGCCTTTGTGGGGGCCTTTGCTGGACGCTCTTCGGGGATCTCTCCCGGGCCAACGCAGGTCTCGAGCGACGGAGTTCGTAGCCGCTGAGCCGCCTCAAGGTGTCATTGACATTCCTACGCCACGTCATAAAGGCAACGTACGTCCCGAACCAGAAACCGGCAGCTTCACCGGCGCCACGTACCCACAAACAGCCTTACGTCAGCCCGTCCGGCGGATCAGCGCCAGATACATCGCGTCCGTCCCGTGCAGATGCGGCCACAGCTGTACGTCGGGCCCGTCCCCCAACGCCGGTACACCGGGCAACTGCGGCCGGGCGTCGAGCAGTTCGGCGGAGCCGTCGTACTGCTTGAGGACGTCGCCGACGACCGCGCGGGTCTCGGCGAGGTGCGGTGAGCAGGTGACGTAGGCGACGACCCCACCGACCCGTACCGACTCGAGCGCCGTGCGCAGCAGCCCGCGCTGGAGCGGTGCGAAATCGTCCAGGTCGTCGGGACGGCGCCTCCAGCGGGCCTCGGGGCGGCGGCGCAGCGCGCCGAGTCCCGTGCACGGTACGTCCATCAGGACCCGGTCGAACGAGCCCGGCCGCCACGGCGGACGCGTACCGTCGGCGGCGATCACCTGGTACGGCCCCGGGTTCCCGGCGAGCGCCCTGGCCACGAGCCCGGCCCGGTGCGGCTGCTTCTCGGCGGCGAGCAGCACGGCCCCGCGCTCGGCGGCGAGTCCGGCGAGCAGCGCCGCCTTGCCGCCCGGTCCCGCACAGCCGTCGAGCCAGGCCTCGTCGCGCCCGTCGAGGGGCGCGTTGGCGAGGGCGAGCGCCACCAGCTGGCTGCCCTCGTCCTGGACGCCGGCCCGGCCCTCGCGCACGGCTGCGATGGCGCCCGGTTCGCCGCCCTCGGAGAGCCGCACGGCGTACGGCGACCAGCGCCCGGGCAACGCGGCCTCGTCATCGAGTGCGTCGCGAAGTTCCCCGGCCGTGGCGCGTCCGGGCCGGGCGACGAGGGTCACCTCGGGCCGCTCGTTGTCGGCCGCGAGGAGGTCCTCGATCCCGGCGCGCCCGCCCCCGAGCGAGTCCCACAGCGCCGAGACGACCCATCGGGGGTGCGAGTGCACGACAGCGAGGTGCTCCTCGGGGTCCTCGTCGTACGGCGGCGCCACCCGCTCCAGCCACCCGTCGAGATCGTCCTGCGCGACCTTCCGGAGAACGGCGTTGACGAACTTGGCCCGACCGTCACCGAGCACGACCCGGGCGAGCTCGACGGAGGCGGACACGGCGGCATGGCTGGGAATCCGCGTACCGAGCAATTGATGGACACCAAGGCTCAGCACATCGAGCACGGGAGGGTCGACCTCACGCAACGGCCTGTCCACACATGCCGCGATGACTGCGTCGTACGTCCCCTGCCGGCGCAGCGTCCCGTACACCAACTCCGTTGCCAGCGCCGCGTCCCGACCGTCGAAGTCCCCCTTCTCCCGCGCTTTCCGCAGCAGCGGGGGCAACACCAGGTTCGCGTACGCGTCCCGCTCGTCCACGGCCCGCAAGGCCTCGAAGGCGAGCATCCGCACGGGGTCCTTCTTCGGGCGACGATGAGGCTTCCCCTGCGGGCGACGACGACGGTCCTGCTCGTTCACGTAAAAGGTGCTCCGGATCTTGGAAGGGCTACTCGTCCAGCGTACGTCGACCTCTGCCGGACCCCTACTGAACCCCTACCGGCCCCCGACCCGCTCTCCAGAGGCGATCCGTACCCCGCGTGCCCAGTCCGCCGCGCGCATCGGCTTCTTGCCCTGGGCCTGGACCCACAGGAGTTCGACGGCGTGCGAGCCGGTACCGACATACACGTTGTTCTTGGCGACGGACAGCTCGCCCGGGGCGAGGTCCGTGCGCTCGGGCACGAGCGCGACCTGGATGAGCTTGAGCCGCTCGCCGCGGAAAACGGTCCAGGCACCGGGTGCCGGGGTGCAGCCCCGTACCACCCGGTCGACGCGCAGCGCGGGCGCGGACCAGTGGATCTCCGCATCCTCGACAGTGATCTTCGGGGCGATGGTGACGCCCTCCACCGGCTGCGGTACGGCCTTGAGCGTGCCGTCCGCGATCCCGTCCATCGTCGCGACGAGCAGCCCGGCGCCCGCGAAGGCGAGCCGCGTCAGCAGATCCCCGCTGGTGTCGGTGGGCCGTACCTCTTCGGTGACGGTCCCGTACACGGGCCCGGAGTCGAGTCCCTCCTCGATCAGGAACGTGGACGCACCCGTGATCTCGTCCCCCGCCATCACCGCATGCTGCACGGGCGCCGCCCCCCGCCAGGCGGGCAACAACGAGAAGTGCAGATTGACCCAGCCATGGGCAGGAATGTCGAGCGCGACCCGCGGCAGCAGCGCCCCGTACGCGACGACCGGGCAGCAATCGGGCCCGATCTCCCGCAGCCGCTCCAGGAACTCCGGCTCCCGCGGCTTCCCGGGCTTCAGCACCTCGATCCCGGCTTCCTCGGCCCGCTCGGCGACCGGGCTGGCAACCAGCCTCCGCCCCCGCCCGGCCGGCGCGTCGGGCCGGGTGACAACGGCGACCACGTCATGCCGCTCAGAAGCGATCAGTGCATCCAGAGCGGGAACGGCAACCTCGGGTGTACCGGCGAAGACGAGCTTCATGGGCTGGTTCGGGCCTCTCGGGCGAGGGTGGAAAGCGGGCAACACACAAGTCTATGGCGGCGAAACGCGAAGGATCCCACGCCGACGACGGGAAGCGGCAGATCCCACGACCGCGACGGGAAAGCCGCAGATCCCACGACCACGGCGGGAAAGCCGCCGGCGGCGAGCACCACCACAGGAGACGCCGACCTCTCTCCCCACTGGAAAGGAGCGGTGCCCGGGTGGGACACAGAACCCGGCGAAGCCGAAGGCGAGCCGAACAGCGCACCCCCACCCCCCAGGGAGCGCACGAACACACGCACACGCCCCCACCCGTGACCAGCGGAGCGCCAACGCGTTGGGTCAAGAAAGAGTTGACCAAAACGGGCGGCACCAGCGGCCCGATCCTTTTCAACGCCGGTTCGAGAGGCTTGTTCATGGCCGACCACGCAACCCACGACGCCCAGGCTCGGGCCAGCCTGCACTTGCTGGTGCGGGACATCGAGCGGGTCCGCCGGCAGGTGGACGCACTGCGCACGCTCACCGCCCAGTTGGGCAACGTCTACCGCCCGCGCCGCTCCGGCCCGTCCACAGGCTTCGTCGTCTACGGACGCGCCCCCGCCCCGACCGTCCGCCTCGCCCAAGAGCTGCGGGACAGTGTCGAGACCCTGGTCACCGCCGCCGTGGACTTCGATCGCTCACTGGGTTTCTCGTGGGACGCGGTGGGCTCCGCACTCGGAGTCACCAAACAGGCGGTCCACCGCCGTTACGGCGCACGCCGCGCCGTCGCCCAGGCCGCCGCCGAGGCCGAGCGCGCCACGGAGCCGTCGAGCTCCCGCGCGGTGCCCGGGGGTGTCGGCCTGCCCACGGTCCCGGCGGCGCGCTCCATGCCCCTGCCCACCCAGCCGACCGCCGGGAGCCCCACCCTCCGCGAGGAGGCGAGGCCAAGCGCCTTCCCTGGCCCACGAAATGGCTGACCCCCGGCGGCTGATAGCCGGTTGACGCCCCTCCGTCTGCCTCCCGACGACCATCGGGAGGCAGACGCGCGTCGGAAGGAGGAGCGCGTCAGCAGGCGGAGGCGCGTCGGCACCTGAACCGGCACCGGCTCCCTCGCCGACCGCTCACCCCCTCACCCCCTCACCCAATGTCGGGCGGATCAATCCGAACCCGTACGACCTCACTCCCCCCTTGAGCCATCCGCGCCGCCTGCGCGAACTTCAGCGCAGAAGCCAGCGGGGCCCCACTCCCCGGCGGCACCCGGATCAACGCCCGCTCCCAGCGCTCCCCGACCGGCGGCGCCCCCGTACGCCGAGGCCGCCCCGCTTCCGTGACGGGCAACGGCACCGGCCCCAACACCTCGGCGTCGCCGGGCAGTTCGACGGCGGCAAGAAACCCGACGAGAGCCTCCGGCGTTCCGGACACGGCAGCCATCCGCGACACGGGCGGGAACCCCAGCTCGGCCCGCTCGCCCAGCTCACGAACCGCATGCCCGACGGGATCCCAGCGCACCAACGCCTGCACGGGCCGCAGCGTCGGCTCGGCGACGACCACAACCTTCCCGCCGGCTCCCTGCGCTCGTACCAGCGAAGCCGCCCCGATCCACCGCCGCAGGGCGTCCTCGCCCGCCCGCAGATCGGGCCGCCCCAGCATCGCCCAGCCGTCGAGCAGCAACGCAGCCGCATACCCTCCGTCAGCTACGGGCTCCGCTCCTGGCGTGCTCACCACGAGCGCGGGAGCCCCCGGCACCGTGTCCAGCACCTGCTCGCGCCCCGAGGTCCGCACGGGCACGGCGGGAAACGCGCGCCCCAGCTCCTCGGCGGTCCGCCGCGCCCCCACGACCTGCGCCCGCAGCCGGAACCCACCGCATTCGGGGCAGTGCCAGGCCTCCTCGTCCCGCCCGCACCAGCCACAGCGCAGGACCCCGCCGTCCTGTCCCTCCAAGGGGCCCGCGCAGTGGCGGCACCGCGCGGGCGCCCGGCACTGCGCACATGCCATCCTGGGTACGTAGCCACGCCGGGGCACCTGCACCAGCACGGGACCGTGCCGCAGTCCCTCCCGGACGACCTGCCAGGCGAGCGTGGGCAGCCGCGCAGCCCGGGCCGCCTCGTCCCGCGCGAGGTCCCCGTCACTCACGGTCCGTACGAGGGGAGCCGCCGCCCGCACCTGCTCGCGATCGGCGACGAGCGGCGCCGCCCACCCGCTCTCGACGAGCTGCGCGGCCTCGACGGTGCAGCTCCAACTCCCCAGCAGAAAGGCGCACTCCTCATGGGCGGCCCGCAGTAGCAGCACTTCCCGAGCGTGCGGCTGCGGCGCGTGCGGCTCGCTGTGACTGTCGTCCCCGTCGTCCCAGATGGCGACGAGCCCCAGATCCCGTACGGGCGCGAACATGGCGGCCCGGGTCCCCACCACAGCCCGTACGGACCCTCGCCGCACCGCGAGCCACTGCCGGTACCGCTTCTCGGGCCCGGCCTCGGCCGTCAGCACCGCATGCCGCCCCTCCCCCAACAGCGAGGTCAGGGCGGCGTCGACCCGGGCAACAGCCCGCCCGTCCGGTACGACGACCAGTGCGCCACGCCCCGAAGCGAGCGTCGCCCCGACGGCCCGCGCGAGCTCGTCTGCCCACTCGGGCCCCGGCAGCGCGTTCCACACGGCTCGCGGTGCCCCGCCCGTCGCGAGCGATCGTACGAAGGCGTCACCTCGCCCGTACCGCCCCCATGACCCGGCGTCAGGTATCTCGGGCACCGGCAGCGGCGCCGGGGACGGCCGGCTCTCCGCCCGCGCGTTCCGGGGCGGCACGGCCAGTTGCAGCACATCGGCCACACTCCCCGCATACCGATCGGCCACGGCCCGCGCGAGCCCCAGCAACTCCTCACTGAGCACGGGCTCGGGCGAGACGACCTGGGCCAGCGCGGCAAGGGGCCCCGAGTAGTCGGACTCGGCAAGCCGCTCCACCAGAAACCCGTCGATCAGCCCCCCACCCTCACGCCGCCCTTCCCGCACGCGATGCCGCCCGGCCCCGAACCGCACCCGCACCCGCACCCCGGGCTGCGCATCGGCATCAAGCTCTTCGGGCACGGCGTAGTCGAAGTACCGGTCAAGGTGCAGCACACCCTTGTCGACCAAGACCCGAGCCACCGGCCGTTCCTTGGCCAACGCGGCTCCTCGCCACGTCCGAGGCTTCGCCCGCGGCCCCTTCGCCGACCGCACACTCTCCCGAATAAGCGCAAGCTGCTCGGGGGGCACACCTCCCGCTCCCTCGCCCTGCCCATTCGCGCTGCTCACACCAGCATTGGTACCAGACACCACCGACAACGCCCACCGCGAACCGGCCTGACGCACCGAGGCCCGGCGCCCCTTGGGGACGCCGGGCCTCGGAATGAGCCGGAACTGCAACAGGGACCGAGAACTACAGCCCAGCCGCGCTACGCAGCGCCTCCACCCGGTCCGTCTTCTCCCACGTGAAGTCGTCCAGCGCACGCCCGAAGTGACCGTACGCCGCGGTCTGGGCGTAGATCGGGCGCAGCAGGTCGAGGTCGCGGATGATCGCGGCGGGGCGGAGGTCGAAGACCTCGGTGATGGCCTTTTCGATCTTGTCCGTGTCGATCTTGGCGGTGCCGAAGGTCTCGACGAAGAGGCCGACGGGCTCGGCCTTGCCGATGGCGTAGGCGACCTGGACCTCGCAGCGGGTGGCCAGGCCGGCCGCCACGACGTTCTTGGCGACCCACCGCATCGCGTACGCCGCCGAGCGGTCCACCTTGGACGGGTCCTTGCCGGAGAAGGCGCCGCCGCCGTGGCGGGCCATGCCGCCGTACGTGTCGATGATGATCTTGCGGCCGGTCAGGCCGGCGTCACCCATCGGGCCGCCGATCTCGAAGCGGCCGGTGGGGTTCACCAACAGGCGGTAGCCCTCGGTGTCCAGCTTGATGCCGTCGTCCAGGAGAGCCTTGAGCTCGGGCTCGACCACGAACTCGCGGATGTCGGGCGCGAGGAGCGAGTCCAGGTCGATGTCCTGGGCGTGCTGCGAGGAGACGACCACCGTGTCGAGGCGGACGGCCTTGTCGCCGTCGTACTCGATGGTGACCTGGGTCTTGCCGTCGGGGCGCAGGTAGGGGATCGTCCCGTTCTTGCGGACCTCGGAGAGTCGCTTCGACAGGCGGTGCGCCAGGTGGATCGGCAGGGGCATCAACTCGGGCGTCTCGTCGGTCGCGTAACCGAACATCAGGCCCTGGTCGCCCGCACCCTGCTTGTCCAGCTCGTCCTCGTCGCCCTCGACACGCTTCTCATACGCGGTGTCGACGCCCTGCGCGATGTCCGGGGACTGGGCGCCGATCGACACCGACACGCCGCAGGAGGCGCCGTCGAAGCCCTTCTTCGAGGAGTCGTAACCGATCTCGAGGATCTTGTCGCGCACCAGCTGCGCGATCGGCGCATACGCCTTGGTCGTGACCTCGCCCGCCACGTGTACGAGGCCGGTCGTGATCAGCGTTTCGACGGCGACCCGGGACTTCGGGTCCTCGCGCAGAAGCGCGTCGAGAATGGTGTCGCTGATCTGGTCAGCGATCTTGTCGGGGTGACCCTCGGTCACAGACTCCGAGGTGAACAGACGACGGGACACAACGCTCCCTGGGGTTGCAGCGGCTGCTGGCTGATCATTGGTGGACACATCGGGGGCTGCGCCCGCTGTCGTCCGGGGGTCAGTTTATCGGTCACGCTCGACTACGGGTCCACCCCGTCTCGCGACTCGGAAGACCTGTGACCTGCGGCACGGGCATTCTGCCCAACGACGCTCTGTCTCCGCCAGCTTTCCCAGCACGAATTCGCCGGTTTTTGAAGCCGGCAAAGACTGCTCCGACGGAACGAAGCAGGCATCACTCCAGGCGTCGCGCCACGAGATCCCACACCGTCTCGGCCAGGACTTCCTTGGGCCCGTACGGCACGGGGGTCTCACTGCCGTCGGCGCCGAGTACGACCGCTTCGTTCTCCTCGGAGCCGAAGGTCTTGCGCTCCCCCACCTCGTTCACGACGAGGAGATCGCATCCTTTGCGCTCCAGCTTCGTCCGCCCGTTGGCGAGGACGTCGTCCGTCTCGGCGGCGAAGCCGACGATCACCTGACCGGGGCGGGCGCGCTCGGTGGATATCTCGGCGAGGATGTCGGGATTACGCACCAGGGTGATCGGATCCGGGCCCTGGTCGTCCTTCTTCTTGATCTTTCCGGCCGCGTACACGGCCGGACGGAAGTCCGCGACCGCGGCCGCCATCACCACCGCGTCGGCGTCCGCGGCGGCCTTCAGCACCGCCTCGCGCAACTGGACGGCCGTGCCGACCGACACCACGTCCACGCCCGCCGGGTCCGGCATCCCGGTGTTCGCGGCGATCAGAGTGACCCGGGCACCCCGGGCCGCAGCGGTGCGCGCGAGAGCGTACCCCTGCTTGCCGGAGGAGCGGTTTCCGAGGAAGCGCACCGGGTCGAGCGGCTCGCGTGTACCGCCGGCGCTGACCACGACATGGCGGCCCGCCAGATCGGGGGCGACAGCCCCGCGCGCCAGCACCCGGCGGCAGGTCTCGAAGATCTCGCCGGGCTCCGGCAGCCGGCCCTTGCCCGTGTCGACGCCCGTCAGACGGCCCACGGCGGGCTCGATGACGACGGCACCGCGGCGGCGCAGCGTCGCGACGTTCTCCTGGGTGGCCGGGTGCTCCCACATCTCGGTGTGCATGGCCGGGGCGAAGACCACCGGGCAGCGGGCGGTGAGCAGGGTGTTGGTCAGCAGGTCGTCGGCCAGGCCGTGCGCCGCCTTCGCCAGCATGTCCGCGGTGGCGGGGGCCACGACCACCAGGTCGGCCTCCTGGCCGATGCGGACGTGCGGGACTTCGTGCACATCGGACCAGACCTCGGTCGAGACGGAGTGGCCGGAGAGCGCGGACCAGGTGGCGGCGCCGACGAAGTGGAGCGCCGACTCGGTCGGCACGACCCGTACGTCGTGCCCCGACTCGGTCAGCCGGCGGAGCAGCTCGCACGCCTTGTACGCGGCGATGCCGCCGCTGACTCCCAGCACGACCTTCGGCTTGTCCACGGTCTCTCCCCGGCTCGGCTCACCTGCGCCTGCAAACGTGTACGTACTCATGACACACCACAGGCCCGACAGCCGGGCTGCCGGGCCTGTGGAAAAGCCTGCTGCGATCTGCAGATACCACTTACTGTGCGACGCCTACCGCGTGCTGCCTACTGCGCCGGGCCCTCAACGGCCTCGGACGTCAGCAGGCCCGCGTTGATCTCGCGCAGGGCGATCGAGAGCGGCTTCTCGTGGACGTGTGTGTCCACGAGCGGACCGACGTACTCGAGGAGACCCTCGCCGAGCTGCGAGTAGTACGCGTTGATCTGACGGGCCCGCTTGGCCGCGTAGATCACGAGGCTGTACTTCGAGTCGGTGGCCTCGAGGAGCTCGTCGATCGGGGGGTTGATGATGCCCTCGGGCGCGGCAATGGAAGAGGACACGCTCTACCTTCCGAAAGATGGGATGAGATCGAAAACGATCACACTACGTCCATCAAGGCTAGCAGCTCACGCGCCACGTCCTCGACGGAGGTGTTGACCAGGGTGACATCGAACTCCGACTCGGCCGCCAGCTCTACCTTCGCGGCGGCCAGTCGGCGCTCGATCACCTCGGGCGGCTCGGTGCCCCGCCCGGTGAGTCTGCGCACCAGCTCCTCCCAGGAGGGCGGAGCCAGGAACACCAGCTGGGCCTCGGGCATCGACTCGCGGACCAGACGAGCGCCCTGGAGGTCGATCTCCAGCAGGACGGGTTCGCCGGACTCCAGCCGCTCCATCACGGCGCCCCGCGGGGTGCCATAGCGGTTGCCGGCGAACTCCGCCCACTCGAGAAGCTCTCCGTTGGCGATCAGCTTGTCCATTTCCTCGTCGCTGACGAAGAAGTACTGGACGCCATGCTTCTCACCGGGACGCGGCTTACGGGTCGTCGCCGAGACCGAGAGCCAGACCTCGGGGTGTTCCTTGCGCATATGAGCGACGACCGTGCTCTTGCCGACCCCGGAGGGGCCGGAGAGCACGGTCAGCCGCGGACGTGATTCCGGGGGTACGGGGGTCGTCCCCCGGGATGTTGCAGCCATGCAGCGATTATCCAGGTTCTCAGGAGTGCCCGAGAACGTCAGGCGGCACCGCCGCCGAACTCGCGCTCAAGAGACGCGATCTGGTTGGAGCCGAGGCCACGCACGCGGCGGCTCTCGGAGATCCCGAGTCGCTCCATGATCTGCTTGGCGCGGACCTTGCCCACGCCCGGCAGGGACTCCAGGAGAGCGGAGACCTTCATCTTGCCGATGACGTCGTTCTCCTGGCCCTGCTTGATGACCTCGTGAAGGGAGGCGCCGGAGTGCTTGAGTCGATTCTTGACCTCGGCCCGCTCCCGGCGAGCCGCGGCGGCCTTTTCGAGCGCGGCTGCGCGCTGTTCAGGGGTAAGGGGCGGAAGAGCCACGCCTACGTCACCTCGGATGTCGAACTGTCGGATACGGACCGGTGAGGAACCTAGTCGCCCCACACCTGGGGAGCAACGAGCAACGCTTCTTGCCCGTCCTCCCCCACTGCCTTAAAAGCGTGGGAGGTGCCCCCACTCGTCGGAGACTAGCGGCCTTGTCCGCCGGAGTCAGCGAGAACAGCGGAAAAGTCCTGGTCAGCCTCCATTGAACCCGACATTTGGCACATAACGCTCCGGATTTGAGGATGTATTCAGACGTGGGACGTCCACGAGGACCTCACCGAAGAGGCGCCAGAGACGCTAGACCGCCGCCACGGCGGCCCTGATGTCCTCCGCGAACCGGCCCGCGGACGCGCGTAGTGCACCGGCATCGGGTCCGTGACGCAGAACACCCCGGCTGACGTTCGGAACCACACGACGCACCGCCGCCCCGAAGACGCCCGGAAGATCGGCGGGGGTCGCTCCCTGGGCGCCGATGCCGGGCGCGAGGAGCGGCCCGTTCATGTCGAGGTCGTACGAGGAGAGGTCGCCCAGCGTGGCGCCCACGACCGCGCCGAAGGAGCCCATGGGGGCCTCCCCCGCGTTCTCCTCGGCGAGGTGCGCGAGCATGGTGGCGCCGACGTTCCTGCGGGCCGCGTCGTCGGGCCGTACCGCGTGCTGCACCTCGCCGCCCTCCGGGTTGGAGGTGAGCGCGAGCACGAACAGCCCGGCACCGCTCCCGCGCGCGAGCTCGACGGCAGGCTTCAGCGATCCGTAGCCGAGATACGGGGAAACGGTCAGCGCGTCCGAGAAAAGCGGCGAACCCTTCTCCAGGAAGGCGGAGGCGTACGCGGCCATGGTCGAGCCGATGTCGCCACGCTTGGCGTCCATGACGACGAGCGCCCCGGCGGCCCGTGCCTCCTCCACCGACTTCTCCAGTACGGCGATACCGCGCGACCCGAAGCGCTCGAAGAACGCGCTCTGCGGCTTCAGTACGGCGACCCGGTCGGCCAGCGCCTCCACGACGGTGCGGCTGAAGCGCTCCAGGCCCGCGATGTCGTCGTTCAGGCCCCAGTCGCTGAGCAGCGAGGCATGCGGGTCGATGCCGACGCACAGCGGACCGCGCTCGTCCATGGCGCGGCGAAGGCGCGTACCGAAGGGTTCCAGGTTCACGCGGGTTCCTTCACGTCGGCGCCGACCGCGTCGGCAAGGGTGGCGTACGGACTGGTGCGCAGGCGTGCCGCGAGCCCCTTGTGGATCGCGCGGCTCCAGAAGGGGCCCTCGTAGATGAAGGCGCTGTAGCCCTGAACCAGGGTGGCGCCGGCCAGGATGCGCTGCCAGGCGTCCTCGGCGTTCTCGATGCCGCCGACGCCCACAAGCGTGATGTCGTCGCCCACGCGCGCGTAGAGGCGACGCAGCACCTCCAGGGAGCGCGATTTCAGTGGCGCACCGGAGAGGCCACCGGTCTCCTTCACGAGGGAGGGCTCGGATGCCAAACCGAGCCCGTCGCGCGCGATGGTCGTGTTCGTGGCGATGATCCCGTCCAGGCCGAGCTCCACGGCGAGGTCGGCGACGGCGTCGATGTCCTCGTCGGCGAGATCGGGGGCGATCTTCACCAGCAGCGGGACGCGGCGCTCGGTCACGGCCTGGTCGGCGGCCTCGCGGACGGCGCTGAGCAGCGGCCGCAGATGGTCCACCGCCTGCAGATTCCGCAGGCCCGGCGTGTTCGGCGAGGAAACGTTGACCACCAAGTAGTCGGCGTACGGGGCAAGCCGCTGCGTCGACTTCACATAGTCGCCGACCGCCTCACCCTCAGGTACGACCTTGGTCTTGCCGATGTTGACGCCCACGACGGTCCTGAAGACCGCCTCGCGGCCCGCCAGGCGCTCCGCCACGGCCGCAGAGCCCTCGTTGTTGAACCCCATGCGGTTGATCAGCGCCCGGTCCGGGACGAGCCGGAACAGCCGCTTACGGGGGTTGCCGGGCTGCGGCTCCCCCGTGACCGTGCCGATCTCGACGTGGTCGAAGCCGAGCATCGACATCCCGTCGACCGCGATCGCGTTCTTGTCGAAACCGGCCGCGAGCCCGAACGGCCCGTGCATCCGCAGCCCGAAGGCCTCGGTGCGCAGCTCCTTGTGGCGTGGGGCGAGAGCCGCCGCGATGAACGTACGCAGCACAGGGAGGCGGGCGGCGAGGCGGATCCAGGCGACGGCCAGGTGATGGGCCCGCTCCGGGTCCATCCGTTTGAAGAGCAAACTGAAGAACAGTCGGTACATGGCGTCAGTCCCGGCCCGCCGTGAGGTGCTCCGCGTGTTCCTGGAGCGAGCGGACGCCCACGTCCCCGTGGTTGAGCGCGTCGATGCCCTGGACGGCGGCGGCGAGCGCCTGCACCGTCGTCAGGCAGGGCACGGAGCGGGCCACGGCGGCCGTACGGATGTCGTAGCCGTCGAGCCGGCCACCGGTGCCGTACGGCGTGTTGACGATCAGATCGACCTCGCCCTCATGGATGAGCTGGACGATCGTCCGCTCGCCGTTCGGGCCGGTGCCTTCGCTCTGCTTGCGGACGACGGTGGCGTTGATGCCGTTGCGCTTGAGCACCTCGGCCGTGCCGGACGTGGCGAGCAACTCGAAGCCGTGAGCGACCAGTTCACGCGCCGGGAAGATCATCGAGCGCTTGTCGCGGTTCGCCACGGAGATGAAGGCGCGGCCCTTGGTCGGCAGCGGACCGTACGCGCCCGCCTGCGACTTGGCGTACGCCGTGCCGAACACCGAGTCGATGCCCATGACTTCACCGGTCGAGCGCATCTCCGGGCCGAGGATGGTGTCGACGCCGCGCCCGTGGATGTCCCGGAAGCGCGACCACGGCATGACGGCCTCCTTGACGGAGATCGGCGCGTCCAGCGGCAGTGTGCCGCCGTCGCCGCTCGCCGGGAGCAGTCCCTCGGCACGCAGTTCGGCGATGGTCGCGCCCAGCGAGATCCGGGCGGCAGCCTTCGCGAGCGGCACCGCGGTCGCCTTGGAGGTGAAGGGGACGGTGCGCGAGGCACGCGGGTTGGCTTCGAGGACGTACAGGATGTCCCCCGCCATCGCGAACTGGATGTTGATCAGTCCGCGGACGCCAACCCCCTTTGCGATGGCCTCGGTCGAGGCCCGCAGCCGCTTGATGTCGAAGCCGCCCAGCGTGATCGGCGGCAGCGCGCACGCCGAGTCGCCGGAGTGGATCCCGGCTTCCTCGATGTGCTCCATGACGCCGCCGAGGTACAGCTCGTGGCCGTCGTAGAGCGCGTCCACGTCGATCTCGATCGCGTCATCGAGGAAACGGTCGACGAGGACCGGGCGCGACGGGGAGATCTCGGTCGACTCGGCGATGTACACCTCCAGTCGCGTCTCGTCGTACACGATCTCCATGCCCCGCCCGCCGAGCACGTACGAGGGCCGTACGAGGACGGGGTAACCGATCTCGTCCGCGATGGCCTTGGCGCCCGCGAAGGTCGTCGCGGTGCCGTGCTTGGGAGCCGGCAGCCCCGCTTGGGCGAGCACCTGGCCGAAGGCGCCGCGGTCCTCGGCGGCGTGGATCGCCTCGGGCGGCGTGCCCACCACCGGGACGCCGTTGTCCTTCAGCGCCTGCGACAGACCCAGCGGGGTCTGGCCGCCGAGCTGCACGACGACGCCCGCGATCGGCCCGGCCAGCGTCTCCGCGTGGACGATTTCCAGCACGTCTTCCAGGGTGAGCGGCTCGAAGTACAGCCGGTCGGAGGTGTCGTAGTCCGTGGAGACGGTCTCCGGGTTGCAGTTGACCATCACGGTCTCGTACCCGGCGTCGCTCAGCGCGAAGGACGCGTGGACGCAGGAGTAGTCGAACTCGATGCCCTGGCCGATGCGGTTCGGGCCGGAGCCCAGGATGATCACCGCGGGCTTCTCGCGGGGGGCGACCTCGCTCTCCTCGTCGTACGAGGAGTAGAAGTACGGCGTCTTCGCCGCGAACTCGGCGGCGCAGGTGTCGACCGTCTTGTAGACCGGGCGCACGCCCAGCGCGTGGCGGACCTCGCGGACGACGTCCTCGCGCAGGCCACGGATCTCGGCGATCTGGGCGTCGGAGAAGCCGTGGCGCTTGGCTTCCGCCAGCAGCGACGGGTCCAGCTTGTCGGCGGCGGCCAGCTCGTCCGCGAGCTCCTTGATGAGGAACAGCTGGTCGACGAACCACGGGTCGATCTTCGTCGCCTCGAAGACCTCCTCCTGGGTCGCGCCCGCGCGGATGGCCTGCATGACACAGTTGATCCGCCCGTCGGTCGGCCGGATCGCCTCCTCCAGGAGGGCCGCTTTGTCCCCGGGCTCGCCGACGAACGTGAACTGCGAGCCCTTCTTCTCCAGCGACCGCAACGCCTTCTGCAGCGCCTCGGTGAAGTTGCGGCCGATGGCCATGGCCTCGCCGACCGACTTCATGGTCGTCGTCAGCGTCGAGTCGGCCTGCGGGAACTTCTCGAAGGCGAAGCGCGGCGCCTTCACGACGACGTAGTCGAGCGTCGGCTCGAAGGACGCCGGTGTCTTCTCGGTGATGTCGTTCGGGATCTCGTCCAGGGTGTAGCCGACGGCGAGCTTCGCGGCGATCTTGGCGATCGGGAAGCCGGTCGCCTTGGAAGCGAGGGCGGACGACCTGGACACGCGAGGGTTCATCTCGATGACGATGACCCGGCCGTCCTCGGGGTTCACCGCGAACTGGATGTTGCAGCCGCCGGTGTCGACGCCGACCTCGCGGATGACCGCGATGCCGATGTCGCGCAGGATCTGGTACTCGCGGTCGGTGAGCGTCATCGCCGGGGCGACGGTGATCGAGTCGCCGGTGTGCACGCCCATGGGGTCGAAGTTCTCGATGGAGCAGACGACCACGACGTTGTCGTGCTTGTCGCGCATCAGCTCCAGCTCGTACTCCTTCCAACCGAGGATCGACTCCTCCAGGAGTACCTCGGTGGTCGGAGAGAGAGTGAGCCCCTGGCCGGCGATGCGGCGCAGCTCGTCCTCGTTGTGCGCGAAGCCGGAACCGGCGCCACCCATGGTGAAGGAGGGCCGGACGACGACGGGGTAGCCGCCGAGCGTCTCCACACCCTTGAGGACGTCGTCCATGGAGTGGCAGATCACCGAACGGGCGGACTCGCCGTGCCCGATCTTCTCCTTCACCGCGTCCACGACCTCCTTGAAGAGATCGCGGTCCTCGCCCTTGTTGATCGCCTCGACGTTGGCGCCGATCAGCTCGACGCCGTACTCGTCGAGCGTCCCGGCCTCGTGCAGCGAGATGGCCGTGTTGAGGGCCGTCTGGCCACCCAGCGTGGGCAGCAGGGCGTCCGGCCGCTCCTTGGCGATGATCTTCTCGACGAACTCCGGGGTGATCGGCTCGACATACGTCGCGTCGGCGATCTCCGGGTCGGTCATGATCGTCGCGGGGTTGGAGTTGACGAGGATGACCCTGAGGCCCTCGGCCTTGAGGACGCGGCAGGCCTGGGTGCCGGAGTAGTCGAACTCGGCGGCCTGGCCGATGACGATCGGGCCGGAGCCGATGACCAGGACGGACTGGATATCGGTGCGCTTAGGCACGCTGGGCTCCCTTTTCTGCCATGAGCTCTACGAAGCGGTCGAACAGGTAGGCCGCGTCGTGCGGGCCCGCCGCCGCCTCGGGGTGGTACTGGACGCTGAACGCCGGCTGGTCGAGCAGCTGGAGCCCTTCGACGACCTGGTCGTTCAGGCAGACGTGCGAGACCTCGGCGCGCCCGTAGGGGGTGTCGCTGACGCGGTCGAGCGGCGCGTCGACGGCGAAACCGTGGTTGTGCGCGGTGACCTCGACCTTGCCGGTCGTACGGTCCTGGACGGGCTGGTTGATGCCTCGGTGGCCGTACTTCAGTTTGTACGTGCCGAAGCCGAGCGCGCGGCCCAGGATCTGGTTGCCGAAGCAGATGCCGAAGAGCGGGGTCTTCCGCTCGAGGACGGCGCGCATCACCGAGACCGGGTGGTCGGCCTTCTCCGGGTCGCCGGGACCGTTGGAGAAGAAGACGCCGTCCGGGCCGACCGCGTAGATGTCCTCGGCGGTCGCGGTGGCGGGCAGCACATGCACCTCTATGCCGCGCTCGGCCATGCGGTGCGGGGTCATGCCCTTGATGCCGAGGTCCACGGCGGCGACGGTGAACTTCTTCTCGCCGAGGGCGGGAACGACGTATGCCTCCGTCGTGGCGACCTCCTCGAAGAGGCTGGCGCCCTTCATCTCGGGCGCCTGGCGCACCTCGGCGAGCATGGTGCCCTCGTCGGGCAGCGCGTCCCCGGAGAAGATGCCGACGCGCATGGCACCGCGCTCGCGCAGGTGGCGGGTGAGCGCCCGTGTGTCGATGCCGGAGATCCCGACCACGCCCTGCTCGGCGAGTTCCGCGTCCAGCGAGCGCCGGGAGCGCCAGTTCGAGGGCAAGCGCGCGGGGTCGCGTACTACATAGCCGGCGACCCAGATCCGCTTCGACTCGGGGTCCTCGTCGTTGACGCCGGTGTTGCCGACGTGCGGGGCGGTCATCACGACGACCTGGCGGTGGTACGAGGGGTCGGTGAGGGTCTCCTGGTAGCCGGTCATCCCGGTGGAGAAGACGGCCTCTCCGAAGGTCACCCCCACGGCCCCGTAGGCGCGGCCGCGGAAGATCCGGCCGTCCTCCAGGACGAGTACGGCGGGAGTTCTGGAAGCTCCCCGGGTGGAGGTGGTCATCGTGCGCCTTCCGTCTTGTTGCTGTCCTTGTTGATCATCTTGTTCAGGGTCTCGACCCACTCGTTGTGCTCGGCCGCGTGGTCGGAGCGGAACCCGGAGTCGAGCAGCCTGTCGCCGTGCTCCCAGGTGACGACCAGCAGGCCGCCCTCGGTGAGGACCTTGCCCGCGATGCCCTTGTCGAGCCGGGCCTCGCGCAACGCCTCAAGAGGCACGAAGAAGTCGGCCGCACCAGGGCGTACGACATCAAGGCCCGCGTCCGTCAGCGTGAGTTCGACCCGGCTGCGGGTGCCCAGACCGTGCGCCACGATGCGGTCGAGCCACTGACCGGCGGTGGTGGAGCCGTGGTAGCGGCCGCTCAATGTCAGCTTCACCGGACCGGGCTCGTCCGGGGCCTGGGGCAGCTCGGGCAGGTCGCCCTGGAGGGTGCCGCGCCACTTCCAGCCCTCGCGCATCAGCCAGTAGACGAGGGCGACGAAGAGTGCGAGGCCCACGAGCCAGCCGATGCGGGCGGCCCAGTCGGTCACTTCCGCCGACTTCTGTTCCGCGGCGTACGTCAGTTGCGTCAGTGGTGTCACGCGAGCTTCCCGTCGACGAGCGTGGCGCGGCCCCGCAGCCATGTGTGTGTGACACGGCCCGGCAGCTCACGACCCTCGTACGGAGTGTTGCGGCTGCGCGACGCGAAGCCCGTGGGGTCCACGGTCCCACGGTATTCCGGATCGACCAGCGTGAGGTTGGCGGGCTCACCTGCCGAGACGGGACGGCCGTGTCCCGTCGCCCGGCCGATCCGGGCGGGCTTGAAGGACATGCGGTCCGCGACGCCGGCCCAGTCGAGCAGCCCGCTGTCGACCATCGTCTGCTGGACGACGGACAGCGCGGTCTCCAGGCCGACCATGCCCATGGCCGCCGCGGCCCACTCGCAGTCCTTGTCCTCGTGCGGGTGCGGGGCGTGGTCGGTGGCGACGATGTCGATCGTGCCGTCGGCGAGCGCCTCGCGCAGGGCCATCACGTCGCGCTCGGTGCGCAGGGGCGGGTTGACCTTGTAGACCGGGTCGTACGAGCGGACCAGCTCATCGGTGAGGAGCAGGTGGTGCGGGGTGACCTCGGCGGTCACGTCGATGCCGCGGGACTTGGCCCAGCGCACGATCTCCACCGAGCCCGCGGTCGACAGATGGCAGATGTGCACCCGGGAGTGCACGTGCTCGGCGAGCAGCACATCGCGCGCGATGATCGACTCCTCGGCGACAGCGGGCCAGCCGCCGAGCCCCAACTCGGCCGAGACCACGCCCTCGTTCATCTGGGCGCCCTCGGTCAGCCGCGGCTCCTGCGCATGCTGGGCCACGACACCGCCGAAGGCCTTCACGTACTCCAGCGCCCGCCGCATGATCACAGCGTCGTCCACGCACTTGCCGTCGTCGGAGAAGACGGTGACGCCGGCCGCCGACTCGTGCATGGCCCCCAGTTCGGCGAGCTTCTTGCCCTCCAGGCCGACGGTGACGGCCCCGATGGGCTGCACATCGCAGTAGCCGTGCTGCTGGCCCAGCCGGTAGACCTGCTCGACCACACCGGCGGTGTCGGCGACCGGGAAGGTGTTGGCCATGGCGAACACGGCCGTGTAACCGCCGCTCGCGGCAGCCCGCGTACCGGTCAGGACGGTCTCGGAGTCCTCACGCCCGGGTTCGCGCAGGTGGGTGTGGAGGTCGACGAGGCCCGGAAGAAGCACCTTGCCTTCGGCCTCCACGACCTCGGCTCCCTCGGCGGGAAGTCCGGCACCGACCTCCCCGATGGTGTCGCCGTCGATCAGGACGTCCTGCGGCTCGCCGCCGAGCACCTTCGCACCACGAATCAAGATCTTGCTCATTGTCTTACTTCTCCTCGTCCGCAGAAATGGTGTGCGCGGAGCGCTCGTCGGAAGGGTGGTGGTGGGAGACGGGCGGGCGGCTGTGGGTGACGGCGGGCTCATTGCCGCCCAGGAGCAGGTACAGGACCGCCATGCGGATCGAGACGCCGTTGGCGACCTGCTCGATGGCGGTACAACGGTCGGAGTCGGCGACCTCGGCGGTGATCTCCATGCCGCGGACCATCGGCCCGGGGTGCATGACGATGGCGTGCTCGGGCATCCGCGCCATACGGTCGCCGTCGAGGCCGTAACGCCGCGAGTACTCGCGCTCGGTCGGGAAGAAGGCCGCGTTCATCCGCTCGCGCTGGACGCGCAGCATCATCACCGCGTCGGACTTGGGCAGCGTGCTGTCGAGGTCGTACGACACCTCGCAGGGCCAGGTCTCCACGCCGACCGGCAGCAGGGTGGGCGGGGCGACGAGGGTGACCTGGGCGCCGAGAGTGTGCAGCAGGTCGACGTTCGAGCGGGCGACCCGGCCGTGCAGGATGTCGCCGACGATCGTGATGCGCTTGCCGTCGAGGTCCTGCCCGAGCCCGGCGTCCCGTCCGACGAGGCGGCGGCGCATCGTGAAGGCGTCGAGCAGGGCCTGGGTGGGGTGCTGGTGGGTGCCGTCGCCGGCGTTGATGACGGCGGCGTCGATCCAGCCGGAGGTCGCGAGGCGGTACGGGGCTCCGGACGCGCCGTGCCGGATGACGACGGCGTCGACGCCCATCGCCTCCAGGGTCTGGGCGGTGTCCTTCAAGGACTCGCCCTTGGAGACACTGGACCCCTTGGCGGTGAAGTTGATCACATCCGCGGAGAGGCGCTTCTCGGCGGCCTCGAACGAGATCCTGGTACGGGTCGAGTCTTCGAAGAAGAGGTTGACTACGGTGCGGCCGCGCAGGGTCGGCAGCTTCTTGATCGGCCGGTCGGCGACCCGGGCCATCTCCTCGGCGGTGTCGAGGATCAGGACGGCGTCGTCGCGGGTGAGGTCGGCGGCCGAGATGAGATGACGCTGCATCTGTCAGGCTCCGTAAGGCAGTTCAGTTCGGGAGGCGAGGGCCCGGCGGGAGGTCGCAACCGGGCAGGCAGGCACGCAAGGGCGCGCTCGGGGGCTTACGCAGGGACGTACGCCGGAGTGCTACTGCTGCGCGCCCGGTGCGGGCTGCTTCGCGCCGAGCAGCACGGTGTCGCGACCGTCCTCCTCGGCGAGCTGGACCTTGACCGTCTCCCGCAACGACGTGGGGAGGTTCTTGCCGACATAGTCGGCGCGGATCGGGAGTTCTCGATGGCCCCGGTCGACGAGGACCGCGAGCTGCACGGCGCGCGGACGGCCGATGTCGTTCAGCGCGTCGAGCGCTGCGCGGATGGTGCGGCCGGAGAAGAGCACGTCGTCGACGAGGACGACCAGCCGGCCGTCGATGCCGTCGGCCGGGATGTCGGTGCGGGCCAGCGCACGCGGCGGGTGCATGCGCAGGTCGTCGCGGTACATGGTGATGTCGAGTGAGCCCACCGGGATCTTGCGGTCGGTGATCTCCTCGAGCTTGGCGGCGAGCCGCTGGGCGAGGAAGACGCCCCGGGTCGGAATGCCGAGAAGCACCACGTCGTCGGCGCCCTTGGCGCGCTCGACGATCTCGTGGGCGATGCGGGTCAACACCCGCGCGATGTCGGGGCCTTCGAGCACGGCCCGGGATTCGGACTGATGTGTGTCCATACGAGACGGACCTCCTTCTCCGCCTCACGGGACGGACCTTAAAGGACGTCGGAATTGCGCCAACAACGGTACCAGCCCGGCAACGGCCCTGATCACCCCCCTGCAGTCACTCCTGCACCACCTGACGTCACTTCTCCGGGGGTCGCACGGATGGGGCGGGCGGGACCATTCGGCTTGACGGGGAAGAGTAACGCTGCGTAACCTCACAGTGAGTCACCAGCCGCGCGGCAAAACCGCACGTCGATCAGTGTCCGGGGAGCTATATGTCCAGCGAATACGCCAAACAGCTCGGGGCCAAGCTCCGCGCGATCCGTACCCAGCAGGGCCTTTCCCTCCACGGCGTTGAGGAGAAGTCCCAGGGCCGCTGGAAGGCGGTCGTGGTCGGTTCTTACGAGCGCGGCGACCGCGCCGTGACCGTACAGCGCCTCGCCGAGCTGGCGGACTTCTACGGCGTTCCGGTACAGGAGCTGCTGCCGGGCACCACACCGGGCGGCGCCGCCGAGCCGCCGCCGAAGCTGGTCCTGGACCTGGAGCGACTGGCCCACGTCCCGGCCGAGAAGGCGGGCCCCCTGCAGCGTTACGCAGCGACGATCCAGTCCCAGCGCGGCGACTACAACGGCAAGGTGCTCTCGATCCGGCAGGACGACCTGCGCACCCTGGCCGTCATCTACGACCAGTCCCCCTCGGTCCTCACCGAGCAGCTGATCAACTGGGGCGTCCTCGACGCGGACGCGCGCCGCGCGGTCTCCCACGAGGAGGGCTGACTGGCGTCAGCCCTCTGAAGAAACGTGCCGCCGGGGTGGCCGGAACCTGAGCGTTCCGCCCACCCCGGCGGCTTTGTGTCGGCCGCCCGCGCAGAACACGTCGGAGGGCCCGCAGCCGAGGCTGCGGGCCCTCCGTGACGACCTGTGGCGCTACTCGTCGCGGCGCAGCGAAGGCTTGAGGTCCTTGAAGCGGCCCAGAAGGCCGTTCACGAAAGCCGGGGACTCGTCCGTGGAGAACTCCTTCGCGAGCTGGACCATCTCGTCGAGGACGACGGCGTCCGGAGTCTCGTCGACCCAGATCAGCTCGTACGCGCCGAGGCGCAGGATGTTGCGGTCGACCACCGGCATCCTGTCCAGCGTCCAGTCGACCGCGTACTGCGCGATGAGCTCGTCGATGCGCGGGACACGCTTGGCGTAGCCCTCCACAAGCTGCATCGTGTACTCGCTCACCGGCGGCTGCCGGGTGTCGGTCCGGGAATGCCGGATCCAGTCCGCGAGGACCGTCAGGACGTCCACGCCGCGCTGGTCGCCCTCGAAGAGGATCTGGAAGGCGCGCTTGCGGGCCGTGTTGCGGGCAGCCACGGTTAGCTGTTCACCCGGCCGAGGTAGTCGCTCGTGCGGGTGTCGACCTTGATCTTCTCGCCGGTGGTGATGAAGAGCGGCACGTTGATCTGGTGGCCGGTCTCCAGGGTGGCGGGCTTGGTGCCGCCGGTGGAGCGGTCGCCCTGGACGCCCGGTTCGGTCTCCTGGACCACCAGCTCGACGGCGGCAGGCAGCTCGACGAAGAGCACCTCGCCCTCGTGCTGCGCGACGGTCGCGGTGAAGCCCTCGATCAGGAAGTTGGCGGCGTCGCCGACGGCCTTGCGGTCGACCATCAGCTGGTCGTAGGTCTCCATGTCCATGAAGACGAAGTACTCGCCGTCCATGTACGAGAACTGCATGTCGCGCTTGTCGACAGTGGCCGTCTCGACCTTGACACCGGCGTTGAACGTCTTGTCGACGACCTTGCCGGAGAGCACGTTCTTGAGCTTGGTGCGCACGAAGGCCGGGCCCTTGCCGGGCTTGACGTGCTGGAACTCGACGACGGACCAGAGCTGGCCGCCTTCGAGCTTGAGCACCAGGCCGTTCTTGAGGTCGTTCGTGGAAGCCACGGTTGCGGAATCTCCTGGACTGACGTGGACGACCCCGGCGCAAGCGCACAGCTCGGAGGCTAGAGCGCGAGCAGCTCCTTGGTCGTGATGGTGAGTAGCTCGGGTCCGCCGTCCGCCTCAGGGCGTACGACGAGCGTGTCATCGATCCGGACACCGCCCCGGCCCGGGAGGTGGACCCCCGGTTCGACGGTGACCGGCACGCAAGCGTCCAGTTTACCCATGGCCGCGGGGGCGAGCTGAGGGTCCTCATCGATTTCGAGCCCTACACCGTGCCCGGTAAGCGGAGAAAGACCGTGCCCGTACCCCGCAGAGTCCAGCACCTGGCGGGCGGCGCGGTCCACGTCGCGGTATTCGGCGCCGGGGATGAGCGCCTCGCGGCCGACCCGTTGGGCGGCGAAGACGAGGTCGTAGAGCTCGATCTGCCAGTCGGCGGGCGAGGTGCCGATCACGAACGTACGGCCGATCTCACAGCGATAGCCGCGGTAGGTCGCCCCCAGGCACACGGAGAGGAAGTCGCCCTCCTCGACCCGTCGGTCGGTTGGACGGTGGCCGCGGCGCCCGGAGTTCGGGCCGGTGCCGACGGAGGTCGCGAAGGCCGGGCCGTCGGCGCCGTGGTCGACGAGGCGACGCTCCAGCTCCAGGGCGAGGTGGCGCTCGGTGCGGCCGACGAGGATCGATTCGAGGAGTTCGCTCAGGGCCTGGTCGGCGATCTCGGCGCCGATCCGGAGGCAGGAGATCTCCTCCTCGTCCTTGACGACGCGCAGCTGCTCGACGGCGCCGCCGAGGTCGGTGAGGCGCAGGCGGGGTGTCACGGAGCGGATGGCTCTGTGGCGGGCCACGGTGAGGTGGTGTTCCTCGACGGCGAGGGACTCGGCGCCGTGCGCCACGGCGAGATCAGCCGCGGCGACGGCCGGGTCGCCGCGGCCGTCGGCGGCTCCTGGCAGCGTCTGGATCCGCAGGGCTTCGTCGGGCCGCTCGTCGTCGGGGTGAGCGCCGAGCGGGCCCGCGCACACCATCAGGTCCGTTCCGCTGCCCAGCAGGAGAACGGCGCCGCGGGGGGCCGCGCCCGCCAGGTAGCGGACGTTGGCGGGGCGTGACACCAGCGCGGTAGCGCTGCCGCTGGCTGCACATCGCTCCCGGAGCCGTTCGCGGCGGGCCGCGTACACCTCTGACATGACCCGAGCCTACGAGGGGTGAGCGGATGGTGCCGGTTCAGATTGGGCCGGGTGGGTTCGTGGTCGGCTACCGGTCCGTCGTGGCTGGTCTTGCCCCGCGGCGGACCCGCAGCCGCGACACGACGTGTCACCCCACCGCTGGCGGGGGTCCGGGGCGCGGCCCCAGTTTCGGGAAGGGGCGGGACTGGGGAAACCCCCCGCTCACCACTGCGGCGGGCTCGCAATCGAGCGCGCCAGCACATCGTCAAGCACACGCGCCGTCGTCGGAACGTCAAGCTGAGAGTTGTCGATGATGGGAAGCCCGGACCCGTACCAACCGGCCATCCGGCCATGGATGCGGGCGACTTCCTCATCGGTAAGGCGGCGATTTCCGGAGCGCTCGGCATTGCGCTCCAGAACTATCTCCAGGCCCGGCAGGAGAACGACCGGCAGCAGGCCGGGCCCCACGTGCCGCTTCCAGCCGCCGAGGCCGACGACCGGCCGGTCCGGAAAGACGGCGTCGTCCAGGATGCAGGAGATTCCGTTGGCAAGAAAGTTGCGCGCGGCGAAGCCGCAGGTTCGGCGGGCGAGACGATACTGCGCCTCCGAGTGGTCGTTCCACCCCGACTGCGGGTCCGCGAAGCCCGAGCGCACCCATTCCCGTACGTCATCAAGGCTGATGTGCGCGGTGGGCACCCGCCGATGGCCGGCCCAGTACTTGGCGACGCTCGTCTTCCCGGCACCGGCGGGCCCGATGAGCAGCACGGCCAGCGTGGTGGACGCCAGATCGGGCGTACCCGCGGCAGGCGGCGGGCTCGGCATCGCGACGGGCCCGCCCGGCGGCAGTTGCACATGCCCCGTGGTGTCCGGCATCGGCGCGGGCGCGTGCTGGGGCGCCCCGTGATGCTGCTGGACGGGCACGTGCCCCGGAGGGTGCGGCCTGGCGGGTCCGGGCGGTCCGGCGAAACCCGGAGGCGGGTTCACGGGCGCGGGACCCGCGGGGGAACCCGAGTGCGCGCCCGGGTGTTGCGCGGCCGACGAAAAGCCGGCGGCCGGCTCGTGCCCCGGCTGGTGGGGCGGCGGCAGCGGAGACCCCACTGCGTGCTGCATCCGGTGCCACTCCGTCTCGTATCTCTTGGCGCTGGCAGCGGGACACCTGCCCCGCTCCCTACCGAACGGTACCGTCCCCGGCCGCCGTTTGGTGAACGGCCGGGGTGGGTCCGAAGTGCCCTTGGACGCAAGGCAAATCGGGTGAAGTGGCCTCCTGTGGAGCTATTCGCCCACTTCTCCGTAGGCGGCGAGCAGGACGGCCGGATCGGGGCCCTCCAGGACGGTGGGCTTGGCAAGTCCGTCGAGGACGATGAAGCGCAGCAGGTCGCCTCGGGACTTCTTGTCGACCTTCATGGTCTCCAGCAACTTGGGCCACTGGTCGTAGCGGTAGTGCAGCGGCAGGCCCACGGACTGCAGGATGGTGCGGTGCCGGTCGGCGGTCTCGTCGTCCAACCGGCCTGCCAGGCGGCCGAGTTCGGCGGCGAAGTGCATGCCGACGGCGACGGCCGCGCCGTGCCGCCACTGGTAGCGCTCGTTCTTCTCGATGGCGTGGCCCAGGGTGTGGCCGTAGTTGAGGATCTCGCGCAGCCCCGACTCCTTGAGGTCGGAGGAGACCACCTCGGCCTTGACCTTGATGGAGCGCTCGATGAGTTCGGCGGTGTGCGGACCGTCCGGTCCGCGTGCCCCTTCCGGATCGGCCTCGATCAGTTCGAGGATCCGCGGGTCGGCGATGAACCCGGCCTTGATGATTTCCGCGAGCCCGGACACGAAGTCGTTGACCGGCAGCGAGTCGAGGGCGGCCAGGTCACAGAGCACCCCGGCGGGCGGGTGGAAGGCGCCCACCAGGTTCTTGCCCTCGGCGGTGTTGATGCCGGTCTTGCCGCCGACCGCCGCGTCCACCATGGCCAGTACGGTCGTCGGGATCGCGATCCAGCGCACCCCGCGCAGCCAGCTCGCGGCCACGAACCCGGCCAGGTCGGTGGTCGAGCCGCCGCCCACTCCGACGATCACGTCGGTGCGGGTGAAGCCGGACTGCCCGAGCGCCTTCCAGCAGTACGCGGCGACTTCGGCCGTCTTGGCCTCCTCGGCGTTGGGCACCTGGATGGCCACCGCGTCGAAGCCCTGCCCGGCCAGATCGGCCCGGACCGCCTCGCCCGTCTCGGCCAGCGCCTCCGGGTGGACGACCGCCACCCGCTTCGCCCGAGGGCCGATCAACACACCCAGTTCGCCGAGGAGTTGGCGGCCCACCAGCACCTCGTACGGCTCGGTGCCGGCCGTACCGCCGACCTGGATCCGGGTGACCGTCTGGTCCTGCTCGCTCATGCCTGCTTCAACTCCAAGGCGTCGAGGACCGCTTGGGCGACCTCCTCCGGAGTGCGGTCGTCGGTGGCGACGACCGCACGGGCGACTTCGGTGTAGAGGTGGCGGCGGGCCTCCATCAGCTCGCGCCACTGGCGGCGCGGGTTGACCGCGAGCAGCGGCCGGGCCACGTTCAGCCCGGTGCGCTTGGCGGCCTCCTCGACGTCCATCGACAGGTACACCACCGGCAGCCCGTGCAGCAGCGCCCGGGTGTCGGCATCGAGGATGGCGCCGCCGCCCAGGGCGAGTACGCCCTTGTGCTCGGCCAGCGCCTGGTGCACCGCCCGCTTCTCGATCGCGCGGAAGGCCGGCTCGCCCTCCTCGACGAAGATGTCCGCGATGGTGCGCCCCTCGGCGGCCACGATGTCCTCGTCGGTGTCCCGGTGGCCGACGCCGAGCCGCTCCGCGAGCAGCGCGCCCACCGTCGACTTCCCGACGCCCATCGGCCCGACGAGTACGACCACGGGTCCTGCGCTCATCGGATCGCCAGGTTCTCGAGGTACGAGGTGACGTTGCGCCGGGTCTCCGGGACGCTGTCTCCGGCGAACTTCTCCGCCACCGCGTCCGCAAGGACCAGCGCCACCATCGCCTCCGCGACGATGCCGGCCGCCGGGACCGCGCAGACATCCGAACGCTGGTGGTGGGCCTTCGTCGCCTCACCGGTCACCACATCGATCGTGGCGAGCGCGCGCGGCACGGTCGCGATCGGCTTCATCGCGGCGCGTACGCGCAGCAGTTCACCGGTGGTCAGTCCACCCTCGGTGCCGCCCGAACGGCCCGTGGCCCGCTTGATGCCCTCGTCGGTCTGCACGATCTCGTCGTGCGCCTTCGAGCCCGGCACTCGCGCGAGGTCGAAGCCGTCGCCGACCTCGACGCCCTTGATGGCCTGGATGCCCATCAGCGCGGCCGCGAGTCGAGCGTCCAGCCGCCGGTCCCAGTGCACATGCGAGCCCAGGCCCACCGGCACTCCGTACGCCAGCACCTCGACCACACCGCCCAGGGTGTCGCCGTCCTTGTGAGCCTGGTCGATCTCCTCGACCATCGCCCTCGACGCGTCCTCGTCCAGGCACCGCACCGGGTCCGCGTCGAGCTTCTCGACGTCGGAGGGCTTGGGGTAGACGCCGTACGGAGCCTTCGCCGCGGCCAGCTCGATGACATGCGAGACGATCTCGATGCCCGCCGTCTCCTTCAGGTACGAGCGCGCCACCGCACCCAGCGCCACCCGCGCCGCCGTCTCCCGCGCGGAGGCCCGCTCAAGGACCGGCCGGGCCTCGTCGAAGCCGTACTTCTGCATGCCCGCCAGGTCCGCGTGACCAGGCCGGGGCCGGGTCAGCGGCGCGTTGCGCGCCAGCTCGGCGAGCACGGCCGGGTCCACGGGGTCGGCCGCCATGACCTGCTCCCACTTGGGCCACTCGGTGTTGCCCACCATGATCGCGACCGGCGAACCGAGCGTCAGCCCGTGCCGGACACCGCCCAGGAAGGTGACCTCGTCGCGCTCGAACTTCATCCGCGCGCCGCGCCCATAGCCGAGGCGCCGCCGTGCCAGGTGGTCCGCCACCATCTCCGTGGTGATCGGCACGCCGGCGGGAAGGCCCTCCAGCGTCGCGACAAGTGCGGGACCGTGGGACTCCCCCGCGGTCAGCCAGCGCAACCTGCTCAACGGTGCTCCTCGATACTCGCGCCCTGGTACTGCGTACTGCCTGTGCGTACGCGCGTCCTCGCGTACGGCGACGGCGTGACCGGGTGCGCGGCCCTGGCCCGCCAGTGTCGATCCTCCCATGCTCCGGGGACGCCTCCGATCCGAGTCCGGCTGGCGGACAACCGTGAGCGGCGGGATCAATGGACGCCGACGCCGGGCGCAAGCCGAGCGAGCGCCAGAAGTTGCCGCCCATAGGCCGGAAATCAGCTGCCGGAGCGCCCCGCTGTCTCGTATGTTCCTCGCGTCCCGTTCCTTGATCCTCGATCCGGATCTGATACGTGAGGACCACTCACACCACCATGAGACACGTTCTGAGAGCACTCGTCGCCCTCTGTGCCGCGCTGGGCATCTCCCTTGCATTCACGAGCCCGGCACAGGCGGCGAGCAACCCCGTGACCGTCTGCGGTTCGGGCTACTACGTCCAGTCCTCCCACAAGCTGGGCCTGTACCTCGAGACCGGGGGACCGCAGGCAATCGTTTACCTGCTCTACAACTCCTCCACCGGCTACAACTGCGCGGTCACCGTCGTCACCGGCGAGCAGATCGGCAACCCCGTGAGCGCGGGCATTCGCGTCCAGGGCGGCAGCTTGATCAAGGATTCGGGCAACTACAACTCCTACGCAGGCCCCGTGCGTGTGAAGGCCGCGGGCAAGTGCGTCCAGTACTACGGCTCGACCCGCTGGTGGAGCTCCTCGTCGCCGTACACCGCCGAGTACACGAGCCCGCTGGGCTGGTGCGGCTGACACGTCAGCCCCGCTGAGCGGCCTCCCGCATCGCGGTGAGCGGCGACCGGGAGTCGCCGGTGAACTGCCGGAACTGGAACACCGCCTGGTGGACCAGCAGGTCGAGGCCGCTCAGCATCTGTCCGCCCCGCTCCTCCCACGCCGCGGCGAGGGGCGTGGGCCAGGGCTCGTAGAGCACGTCGAACAGCGTGCCCACGCGCTCGGGCACCTGCTCGGCCAGGGCGTCCGTGCCCCCGGCGGGGGTCGTCGCGACGACCAGGGGCACCTCGAAGGCCCGGGCGGCGTCGGCCCAGTCAGCGGGCCGGACCCGGACGCCGAGCCGCTCGCCCCATTGCCGCATCTCCGCCGCGCGCCGTTCACTGCGCACATACACGGCGACCTCGCCCGTGCAGATCCGGGCCAGCGCCGCGAGCGCCGAGGACGCGGTGGCCCCGGCGCCCAGGATCGCCGCGCTCTCCACCTTCTCCACTCCCCGCTCGTGCAGCGCCGCCACCAGCCCCGGAATGTCGGTGTTGTCGCCGACCCGGCGTCCGTCCGGCCGGAATACCACGGTATTGACCGCCTCCACCGACGCGGCTGTGTCGGTGATCTCGTCGAGCAGCGGGATCACCGTCCGCTTCAGCGGCATGGTCAGCGACAGCCCGGCCCAGTCCGGTCCGAGCCCCTCGAGAAAGCCGGGCAGAGCGGCCTCGTCGATCTCGAAACGGTCGTACGACCAGTCGCTCAGCCCCAACGCCGCATAGGCGGCGCGGTGCAGGACCGGGGAGAGGGAGTGGGCGATGGGCGAACCCAGAACAGCGGCCCTACGTGCGTCAGTCATCGCTTCTCTTCGACCCTTCGCTGCCTGCCTCCGATTCTCCAATCAGGGGCAGCCGCCTCGACCATCTCTCAATCATCGCCTTCTAATCGTTCAAGTACTTCTCACGATTACGATTCTGCTCTTCGTTGGTCTCGGCGAAGAGCGTTTTGTCCTTGCTGATCGAGACGAAGTAATACCAGTTGCCCTTGGCCGGATTGAGCGCCGCTTCCAGCGCCTCGCCACCCGGGTTGCTGATCGGTCCGGGCGGCAGGCCCTTGATCTTGTAGGTGTTGTACGGGTCGTTGATTTGCCGCAACTCGTCGACAGCGCCCGTGGCGAGTTCGGACTCGCCCCTCAGGTAGTTGACCGTGGAGTCGAAGTCGAGCAGCCCGTACGTCTCGGTGTTGTCCGGCTTCAGCCGGTTGTAGACGACCCTCGCGACTTTCTCGAAGTCGCTCTTGTTGTATCCCTCGGCCTGCACCAGACTCGCCACCGTGATGACCTCCAACGGGTCCTCCAGGTTGAGTTTCTCGGCCTTCGCCTCAAGGTCGTACTCGGCGTACTTCTCCTTGGCCTGGGCGACCATCTTCTTCAGTACGTCCTCGGGCTTCATGCCCTTTGCGGCGGCGTAAGTGTGCGGGTAAAGGAAACCTTCCAGCGGATCCTTGATGTCGTCGTTGTTGTTCGCCCAGTCCGGAAGCCCGAGGCTCTGGTATTCCTTCTTGGCGACGTTCGCGGTGGTGCCCTTTTTGAGTTCAAGCCTCTTGTCGATCGCCGCGTAGACCGCGCTGTTGCGCTGCCCCGGCGCCACGATCATGTTGTTCTGGCTCTTGGGGTCGAGCATCATATTGACGGCGCTTTCGGCGGACATCTCCTTCCTGAGGAGATAGACGCCGGCCTGGATCTGCTGCCCTTCGGGATTCTGCGACTGTGCGGAGACGAACGCGTCGACGCTCTTCACCACGCCCGCCGCCTTCAGCTTCTGGCCGATCTCGTAGCCGCCCGAGCCCTTGGCGATCTCGACCATCACTGTCTGGCTGGTGCCGTCGCCCGCATAGTCCGGCGCCTCGCCGAAACGGCTCTGGTAGAACTGGTAGCCGTAATAGACGCCTCCGCCGAGACCACCGACGAGGACCAGCGAAACGACCAGGCAGGCGCAGCCATTGCGACTCTTCTTGCCAGTCTTCCCCTTGCCCTTGCCTTTTCCTTTGCCGCGCTTCCCGTCCGACGGATCGTCGTCGAAGTCGTCGTCATCGTCGCTGCCGCCCGAGAAGAAGGCGTGCTCGCCCTGATCCGGTCCCGGGTCCCAGTCGGTCGGCGGCGCGGGCTCGGGTTCGGTCCGGCGACGGCTCGGCGGCTGCGGGGGCGGGTACGCGTCGGGAGTCCCGTAGTAGTCGGACTGCTGACCGCCGTACGGGGCCTGCTGGCCTCCGTACGGATCGCCGGATTCCGATCCGTACGGGCCGTGCCCCTGGCCATGACCCTGCTGCCCGGTGTCCCAGCCCCCGTTGTGCTGCTGACCGTTCTGGCCCTGGTACTGCTGGCCGTCCTGGCCTTGGTACTGCTGGCCGTTCTGGCCCTGGTACTGCTGGCCGTTCTGGCCTTGGTACTGCTGGCCGTTGTTGTGGCCCTGGTACTGCTGACCGCCCTGACCGTAGTACTGCTGCTGACCCGGGCCGCCGTACTGCTGCTGTCCCTGGGCATAGTGCTGCTGCCCCTGGTCGTAGCCGGGCTGCTGCCCGTTGCCCCAGTCGCCGTACTGGTTCTGCTGCTGCGGCTGCTGCGAATAGTGCTGCTGCTGGCCGCCGTAGGAGGACTGGGCCGCGTGGCCGTCCTGTCCTCTCCATCCGTCGTCCCCGAACAACGGGTCCTCAGGATGCCACGGTTCGGAGCCCTGGCCCCGGCCATAATCAGTCATCGATCCCCTAGAAGCCGCGAGGCGGCGGTCGCGCGGCGCGTGTGGCCCGGCTCCCATCCGCCTCTCTGCTGTGCGGAGGCTATTCGAACGCCGCCGCATCGCGCGGAACGTTACCGTACCGCGATCAGATGACCACTTCGACGCCATCACCCGGAGCTTTACCTGACACCCGTTCGGATTCCAGTGCCTGCTGCAGGATGATGACGGCGGCAGCCTGGTCGATGACCGACCTGCCCTTCTTCGATTTCACGCCCGAGGCGCGCAGACCCTGACTGGCCGTGACTGTGGTCATCCTCTCGTCCACGAGTCTGACCGGAACCGGGGCAAGCATGCGGGCCAATTCCTGGGCGAAGGCACGGACCTTGACCGCGGCCGGGCCCTCGCCTCCCTTGAGGGATCGAGGGAGGCCGACGACGATCTCGATCGGTTCGTACTCTTCGACGAGTTGTTTCAACCGCCGCTGGGCGGCCGGGACGTCGCGGCCCGGAACGGTTTCCACCGGGGTGGCGAGGATCCCGTCGGGGTCACACGAGGCGACCCCGATCCGGGCGTCCCCGACGTCGATGGCGAGCCGACGTCCCCGGCGCATGACGCGTTCGTCTCCGCTCACTTGGCCGTCTCGGCAACAAGGCGCTCGACGGCGTCGGCGGCATCGCCGACGGCGGCCGGGTTCTGGCCACCGCCCTGGGCTACGTCCGGCTTGCCGCCACCGCCGCCGCCGAGGGTCTTGGCGGCCGTACGGACCAGGTCGCCGGCCTTGAGGCCGCGCTCGCGGGCGGCTTCGTTGGTGGCGATGACCGTCAGCGGCTTGCCGCCCATCGTCGTGAACAGGGCGACCACGGCGGCCCGGTCGCCCGGGATGCGGCCACGCACGTCGAGGACCAGCCTGCGCAGGTCGTCGGCGGTCGTACCGTCGGGGACCTGGCCGGTGACGAGGGCGACACCGCGTACGTCCTTGGCGCCCTGGGCGAGACCGGCGGCGGCCTGGAGGACCTTCTCCGCGCGGAACTTCTCGATTTCCTTCTCGGCGTCCTTCAGCTTGCCGAGCATGGTGGAGACCTTCTCGGGCAGTTCCTCGGGACGGCCCTTGATCAGCTCCTGGAGCTGGGCGACGACCGTGTGCTCGCGGGCCAGGAAGTTGTAGGCGTCCACGCCGACCAGGGCCTCGATACGGCGCACCCCCGAGCCGATCGACGACTCGCCGAGGAGCTTCACCAGGCCCAGCTGGGCGGTGTTGTGCACGTGGGTACCACCGCACAGCTCCTTGGAGAAGTCGCCGATGGTGACGACGCGCACGCGCTCGCCGTACTTCTCGCCGAACTCGGCGATGGCGCCCTGCTTCTTGGCCTCGTCGATGCTCAGGATCTCGGCGTTGACGTCGAGGTCGCGGGCGAGCACCTCGTTGATCTTCTGCTCGACGTCCGTCATCACGACCGTGGGCACGGCGGACGGGGAGCCGAAGTCGAAGCGGAAGCGGCCGGGCTGGTTCTCGGAGCCGGCCTGGGCGGCCGTCGGGCCGAGGGCGTCACGCAGCGCCTGGTGCGTGAGGTGCGTGGCCGAGTGGGCGCGGGCGATGGCCTTGCGGCGGCGTACGTCGATGACGGCCTGGGCGGAGGCGCCGACGGTGACCTCGCCGACCTGGACGACGCCCTTGTGGACGTACACGCCCGGGACCGGCTTCTGGCAGTCGCGGACCTCGATGACGGCACCGGAGTCGACCTTGATGCGGCCCGTGTCGCCGATCTGACCGCCACCCTCGGCGTAGAACGGGGTGCGGTCGAGAACGATCTCGACCTCGTCGCCCTCGGTGGCGGCGGGGGACGAGACACCGTCGACGAGGATGCCGACGACCTTCGACTCGCCCTCGGTGTGCATGTAGCCGATGAACTCGGTCTCGCCCGAGCTGTCGGCGATCTCGCGGTAGGCGCCCAGGTCGGCGTGGCCTGTCTTCTTGGCCTTGGCGTCGGCCTTGGCGCGCTCCCGCTGCTCCTTCATCAGGCGCCGGAAGCCGTCTTCGTCCACCGAAAGGCCCTGCTCGGCGGCCATTTCGAGGGTGAGGTCGATCGGGAAGCCCCAGGTGTCGTGGAGCAGGAAGGCCTTGTCGCCGGCGAGGACCGTGCCGCCGGCGGACTTGGTCTCCGTGACGGCGGTGTCGAGGATGTTCGTGCCGGCCTTCAGCGTCTTGAGGAAGGCGGCCTCCTCGGCGAGGGCGACCGTCTCGATGCGCCGACGGTCGGTGATGAGCTCCGGGTACTGCTGGCCCATCACCTCGATCACGACGTCGATCAGGTCCTGGACGACGGGACCCGTGGCGCCGAGGAGGCGCATGTTGCGGATGGCGCGGCGCATGATGCGGCGCAGCACATAGCCGCGGCCCTCGTTGCCGGGCGTGACGCCGTCGCCGATGAGCATCACGGACGTGCGGATGTGGTCGGTGACCACGCGCAGGGACACGTCGGAGTCGTGGGCGTCGCCGTAGCGGACGCCGGTCAGCTCGGTGGCCTTGTCGATGACGGCCATGGAGGTGTCGATCTCGTACATGTTCTGCACGCCCTGCAGAATCATGGCGAGCCGCTCGAAGCCGAGGCCGGTGTCGATGTTCTTGGCGGGCAGGTCACCGAGGATCGGGAAGTCCTCCTTGCCGGAGCCCTCGCCGCGCTCGTACTGCATGAAGACCAGGTTCCAGATCTCCACGTACCGCTCGTCGTTGACGGCCGGGCCGCCCTCTTCTCCGAACTCCGGACCGCGGTCGTAGTTGATCTCGGAGCACGGTCCGCACGGGCCCGGGACGCCCATGGACCAGAAGTTGGGGCCCATGCCCAGGCGCTGGATGCGCTCGGCCGGGACGCCGATGACGTCGCGCCAAATGCGCTCGGCCTCGTCGTCCTCCTTGTAGACGGTGATCCAGAGCTTCTCCGGCTCCAGCCCGTAACCACCCTTGTCCTGGGGCGAGGTGAGCAGCTCCCAGGCGTACTTGATGGCGCCTTCCTTGAAGTAGTCGCCGAAGGAGAAGTTGCCGCACATCTGGAAGAACGTGCCGTGCCGGGTTGTCTTGCCGACCTCTTCGATGTCGGGGGTGCGCACGCACTTCTGCACGCTGGTGGCGCGCGCGTAGGGCGGCTTGACCTCACCGAGGAAGTACGGCTTGAACGGCACCATGCCCGCGTTGACCAGGAGCAGAGTCGGGTCGTCCGCGATGAGCGACGCCGAAGGGACGACGGTGTGCCCGCGCTCCTCGAAGAAGCTCAGCCAGCGGCGGCGAATCTCAGCCGACTCCATCAGTGGTCCTCATTCCGGTTGTACGAGTACGTCGACCGCTCGACGTAGGTCGGGTTCTTGCTGTACTTCGGAGGGTTGCTGTTCTCCAGGGCGGCGACGCGCCGCGGGGAGGGCAGCTCGGGCTTCACGTTCAGCCCGAGGGCCTCGTCGAGTTCGGCCTCGCGCTGGGCCATGCCATCGCGGACGTCGAGCGCGAAGTCCTTGAGGCGGTGGCCCGCTTCGAGGGCCTTGCCCGCGGCCTGGTTCGCGAGACTCTCGGGCGTCAGCTGCTTGAGCTTGCGGTTGACCTTGGTGGTGGCCCAGACCCCGGCGGCTGCGCCGGCGGTGAACCAGAACGTACGGCGGAACATCGCTGCGTCAGTCCTTCTTACCCCGGTTGTTCCGGCTGTTCCGCTTCTCCCGTCGCGCGGACGAAACGGTGCGGCCCACGATCACGGTACGGCGCTCCGACTTGGCGGGCGCGTCCTCACGTCGGCCGCCGATGGCCCTGCGTACGCCGTAGCCGAAGGCCGCCACCTTGACCAGCGGGCCGCCGAAGGTGGATGCGACGGTCGTGGAGAGCGCCGACGCGTTCGACGTGACCTCCTGGACGTCGGAGGCGATGGCGTCGACCCGGTCGATCTGGGTCTGCGCGGAGCGCACCGCGGCGGAGGCGTCTGCCAGGAGCGGGACGGCCTGGTCGGTCACGTCCGCGACGAGCTTGGTGGTCGCCCTGAGCGTCTGGGCCAGCCTCGCGAGCGCCACCGCGAGGAAGGAGACCAGGATCGCCCAGAAGACGGCCACCAGGATCCCGGCCACCTCTCCACCGGACACTGCGCACCCGCTCCCTGGATTTCGTGCCTGAACATCTAAAAAGTCGTCTCCCGAGCCTATCGCGCCCAGGATGGCGCTCCGTACCGGATTTACGGCCCGGCCGTCGGCGGATGCGCGAAAGCCCGCCGCCTCGCCCGCCGGGAAGGGCGGGGAGACGGCGGGCCGACGCGCTGGTGGTGCTACGTACGCTGAAAGGTGATCAGCGGGCGTAGTACTCGACGACGAGCTGCTCGTCGCAGATCACCGGGATCTCCTTGCGGTTCGGCTCGCGGTCCAGGCGGAAGGCCAGGGCGCGGAGGTTCACCTGGAGGTAGCGGGGGGTCTCGCCGTCGGGGGCGAAGCCACCCTCGCGCGAGACCTGGAACAGCGGCTTCTCGCGGCTGCGCTCGCGGACCATCACGACGTCGTCGGGCTTGACGCGGAAGGACGGCTTGTCGACCTTGTGGCCGTTGACCTCGATGTGGCCGTGGGTGACCATCTGGCGGGCCTGGTAGATCGTGCGGGCGATGCCCGAACGCAGGACCAGCGCGTCGAGACGGCGCTCGAGCTCGATGACCAGGGCCTCACCGGTCTTGCCCTGCGTCTTGGCGGCACGCTCGTAGGCGCGGACGAGCTGGCGCTCGGACACGTCGTACTGCGCGCGCAGGCGCTGCTTCTCGAGCAGACGGACCTTGTAGTCCGAGTTCTGCTTGCGGCCGCGGCCGTGCTCGCCCGGCGGGTAGGGGCGGGCCTCGAAGTACTTGACGGCCTTCGGGGTCAGCGCGATGCCGAGGGCACGCGACTTCTTGACCTTGGGGCGGGACTGGTTCGCCATGAACCAAACACCTCGTGTTTCTGATGCGAATACGGCTTCACCAGGGTTAGGGGAGGTCGCATCCGCAGCCTGGGAAACCCTGCGGGCCCTTGACGGACCTGCCGGGCAGCCGCTCCCTGGTCTGGGCACATACGTGCAGCACGCGAGTGGCCCACCGACCGCTCCGGGAGACCGGGTGGTGGTGGGCTGCCCGCGACACCGTTCGACGGTGCGCGACGCTCCTGGATTCTCCTGCCTGTCGGCGGACAGCCGCTCGGCGAAGAGATTCCGGCTGGATGTCCCGTTCTGGTGGTGCCGACCGGAGCCGGACACGGGACTCAGCGCTGCAGAGAAGTCTACAGGGGGTTCAGGGCTGCTTCCGCCCGAGGTGCTTTCTGGTCCACTCCACCGCGTCCGCGTAGCGCGCCTCGGCGCCGTGCCGGGTCGGGGTGTAGTACTTCCGGTCCTTGAGCGCGTCCGGGGCGTACTGCTGGGGGGCGATTCCCTCGGGCAGGTCGTGCGGATATACGTACCCCTGCGCGTGCCCGAGCTTGGCCGCGCCCTTGTAGTGCCCGTCGCGCAGGTGCGGTGGCACGGGGCCCGCATGGCCTTTTCGTACGTCCTCCATGGCGGCGCCTATCGCCATCGTCGCGGCGTTCGACTTGGGGGCCAGCGCGAGAGCGATGGTGGCGTGGCTGAGGGTGAGAGCGGCCTCGGGAAAGCCGATCATGGCGACGGCCTGGGCGGCGGCGACGGCTATGGGCAGCGCGTTCGGATCGGCGAGACCGATGTCCTCGCTGGCGGAGATCATCAGTCGGCGGGCGATGAAGCGGGGGTCTTCTCCGGCCTCGATCATCCGGGCCAGGTAGTGCAGCGCGGCGTCCACGTCCGAGCCGCGGATGGACTTGATCAGGGCGCTCGCCACGTCGTAGTGCTGGTCGCCGTCGCGGTCGTACTTCACGGCGGCGCGGTCGACGGTCTCCTCCAGGGTCTGGAGGGTCACTTCCGTCTCTCCTTTGTCGAGCGCGGAGCCGGCCGCGGCCTCCAGGGCGGTCAGGGCGCGGCGGGCGTCACCGCCGGCGATCCGCAGGAGGTGCTCCTCGGTGTCCTCGGGGAGCGTGACGGCGTCCTTCAGGCCGCGCTCGTCGGTCAGCGCGCGCTTGATGAGACCGCGCAGGTCGTCGTCCGTGAGCGGTTCGAGGGTGAGGAGCAGGGAGCGGGAGAGGAGGGGGGAGATCACCGAGAAGTACGGGTTCTCGGTGGTCGCGGCGATCAGCGTCACCCAGCGGTTCTCGACGGCCGGGAGCAGGGAGTCCTGCTGGGCCTTGCTGAAGCGGTGGATCTCGTCCAGGAAGAGGACTGTCTCCTTGCCGAAGCCGCCGGTGGCACGGCGGGCGCCGTCGATGACCGTGCGGACCTCCTTGACGCCCGCGGTGATCGCGGAAAGCTCCACGAAGCGCTTGTTGGTGGCCTTGGAGACGACGTACGCGAGGGTCGTCTTGCCGGTGCCGGGCGGACCCCAGAGGATCACGGAGGAGGGTCCGGCCGGGCCCCCGCCTCCTTCGCCGACGAGCCGGCGCAGGGGTGATCCGGGCTTCAACAGGTGCTGCTGGCCCACGACTTCGTCCAGGGTGCGCGGGCGCATCCGTACCGCCAGGGGGCTGCTGGACGGGTCCTTCTCCTGGCGTTCTTCTGCTGCGGCGGTGAACAGGTCGGGCTCCACGAGGAAAACCCTATGTCACGCGACTGACAACGCCCCGGGCCGCGGTCAGCCGGTCCGTTCAACGATCCGGACATCTGGTCCAGTCAGCCGGTGCGTTCAACTGGTCCGGTCAGCTGGTCCAGAACTCCCACCAGCGGGTCAGGATCAGCATGCCGATGATCCCGATGTGCAGCACGGGCAGCACCCAGGCGAACTCGCCGAGGAAGCCCTTCAGCCAGCCGGGCGCGGGCAGGAACCCGTGCCGGACGTTGAACGCGGTGACGGTCCAGAACATGACGATCGTGGCGACCCAGGCGAGGCAGCACCACAGGCACAGGGAGTTGATGTTGTAGAGCGACTGGTACATGAGCCAGGTGCAGAAGCCGACGCCGAAGAGCGTGCCCGCGTTGAAGGTCAGCCAGTACCAGCGCGGGAACGTGGCCCGGCCCAGGAGGCTCACGCCGACGCCGATGACGATGGCGTAGGTGACCAGGCCCAGCATCGGGTTGGGGAACCCGAAGACCGAGGCCTGTTCGCTCTTCATGATGTTGCCGCAGGAGACGACCGGGTTCAGGCTGCAGCCCGGAGTAAAGTTCGGGTCCTCCAGGAGCTTGAACTTGTCGATCGTGATGACCCAGGAGGCCAGCAGCCCGGCCGCGCCCGTGATCACCAGCAGGAGGGCGAGAGCACGGCTCCCGCCCACCGTGCGTGGCGGGCCCTCGGCATGTGCCTGGTCGACTGAGACGCCTTCCCTGACTGTCGTCTTGCTCATCACGCCGTTTCCGTAGCTTGAGGGGGGTCGACGGGCACGGTCATTGTGCCGCACGCGCGCGCGTATCCACCGTTCGCTGGACATAAGGAAGTACGCACAGCAGCCCGGGAACGTTCGCTCGAGACCTCACCGCAGCCGGGCCTCCAGCTCCGCCACGATCTCGTTCACCCCGACAGCCTCCTGCTCCCCGGACTCCATGTCCTTGAGCTGAACGACACCCTCGGAGAGGTCACGCTCGCCGGCGACGATGGTGTACCGCGCCCCACTCCGGTTCGCGCTCTTCATCGCCCCCTTGAGCCCCTTCCCGCCGTACGAGAAGTCAGCCGCGACGCCGACCTTGCGCAAATCGGTGACCACCCCGAAGAGCACCCGCCGGGCCTCTTCGCCGAGCGGCACCGCGAACACGCTGGTGGACGCGGGCAGTTGGAGCTCGACGCCTTCTGCCTCCAGGGCAAGGACCGTACGGTCGACGCCCAACGCCCAGCCGACCGACGGCAGCGCGGGTCCGCCGATCATCTCGGAGAGCCCGTCGTAGCGGCCGCCGCCGCCCACCGCGGACTGCGAGCCCAGACCGTCGTGCACGAACTCGAAGGTCGTCCGCGTGTAGTAGTCCAGGCCGCGCACCAGCTTCGGATCGTCCTCGAAGGAGACCCCGGCGGCCGTGATCAGCTCGCGGACCTCCTCGTGGTACGCCTTGCACGCGTCGCAGAGGTAGTCACGCAGCAACGGCGCCCCCACGAGCTGCTTCTGCACGTCGTCGCGTTTGTCGTCGAGGACGCGCAGCGGGTTGATCTGGGCGCGGCGCAGCGTGTCCTCGTCGAGTTCGAGCCCGCGCAGGAAGTCCTGCAGCGCGGCCCGGTACACCGGACGGCACTCCTTGTCGCCCAGCGAGTTGAGCAGAATGCGGAAGTTCCGCAGGCCGAGCGAACGGTACGCCTGGTCCGCCAGGATGATCAACTCGGCGTCCAGCGCGGGGTCTTCGGCCCCGATCGCCTCCGCGCCCACCTGGGAGAAGTGGCGGTAACGGCCCTTCTGCGGGCGCTCGTAGCGGTAGTACGAGCCCGAATACCAGAGCTTGACCGGGAGGTTGCCCAGCTTGTGGAGGTTGGCCTCGAGCGCGGCGCGCAGTACGGAAGCGGTGCCCTCGGGCCGCAGTGCGAGCTTGTCGCCGCCCTTGGTCTCGAAGGCGTACATCTCCTTGGTCACGATGTCGGTGGACTCACCGACCCCGCGCGCGAAGAGTTCGACGCTCTCGAAGCCGGGCGTCTCGATGTAGCCGTAACCGGAGTTCCGCAGCGGCGCGGCGATCGCCTCGCGCACGGCGAGGAACTTCGCACTGTCCGGGGGAATCAGGTCGTACGTGCCCTTGGGGGCCTTGAAGGTGCTCACGGAAGTCTCTCGTCACATTCCTCGTCGAGGAGCGGATGCGGGATCCGCTGCCGGGCCGGCCGCCACCTGCCGCAGATACGGGTTGGTGGCGCGCTCCTGGCCGATGGTCGTCTGGGGGCCGTGACCGGACAGCACCACGGTCGAGTCGTCGAGCGGCAGGCACACGCGGGCCAGCGAGTCGAGCATCTCGGCCATGTCACCACCGGGCAGGTCGGTGCGTCCGATGGAGCCGGCGAACAGCAGGTCGCCCGAGAAGAAGATCGGCGGGATGTCCGCCGCCTCGGGCAGCCCGAAGGTCACCGACCCCTTCGTATGGCCCGGCGCGTGCGCGACGGACAGCTCCAGACCGGCCAACTCCAGCTTCGCGCCGTCGGTCAGCTCCTTGACGTCGTCCGGCTCCCCCACGGTCAGCTCGCCCATGAGCGGCATCCCGATGGAACGGCCGAGACCCATCGACGGGTCCGTCATCATGTACCGGTCCTCGGGGTGGATCCACGCCGGTACGCCGTGCGCGCCGCACACCGGGACGACCGAGGCCACGTGATCGATGTGGCCGTGCGTGAGGACGACGGCGACCGGCTTGAGCCGATGCTTCTTCAGCGTTTCCTCGACTCCCTCGGCGGCCTCGTGGCCCGGGTCGATGATCACGCACTCCTCGCCTGCGGCGGGGGCAACCAGATAACAGTTGGTGCCCCAGGCCCCGGCGGGGAACCCGGCAATGAGCACGATCGTCCTTCGGTATGTCGTACGGGGGCGGGTGGCTGTGGACCAGAGCCTACCGGCGCTGCAGGAACCACAGCGAACCCATATACGGTACGGGGCACACGCAGGCGGTCGGCTCACAAGACGCACGCGTCCCACCTGACGTACGAGACGCATGAGGAGAGAACCCGGTGGTCACCCAGGAACAGCGGCGGCGTCAGCTCGCCCGGGAGAAGTTCTTGCGGCAGCAGCAGCGGCGTACGGCCGCGCGGCGCAAGGCACGTGTCCGCAACGCCTCCATCGCGTCGGCGCTCGGTGTGATCCTGGTGCTGGTCATGGTCGCCACCATGACGGATGCCCTCAAGGGCAACGACACGAAGGACAACGCGAACGCGGAGGTGACCCCGAGCGCCTCCCCCAGCAAGGCGCCGGACCCCTGCGAGAAGCCCGCCGCGGGCAAGGTGAAGCCGCTCAGCTACAAGAAGGAGCCGGCGATGACCATCGACAAGTCGGCGGACTACACGATGAAGCTTGAGACGACCTGCGGCACGATGGACATCGAGATGCCGGCGTCGAAGGCTCCGCGTACGGTGAACTCGTTCAACTTCCTGGTGGGCAAGGGCTATCTGGACCACACCAAGTGCCATCGGCTCGTCCCCGAGGGCATCTACGTGCTCCAGTGCGGTGACCCCAAGGGTGACGGCACTGGCGGTCCCGGTTACACCATTCCGGACGAGAACCTGAAGGACGAGCGCCTGAAGGGGAACGTGTATCCGGCGGGCACGGTGGCCATGGCCAACCAGTACAACGCGCAGACGAAGGAGGGCCGCGACTCCGGTGGCAGCCAGTTCTTCCTCGTGTACCAGGACAGTCAGCTGCCGCCCGACTACACGCCGTTCGGAACGATCTCCAAGGAAGGCATGGAGGTCCTGAAGAAGATCTCGGACGCCGGCGCCCAGCCCGCGGACCCCACGACTGGCAACACCGCACCGAATGCGACGGTCGTGATCAACAAGGCGACCGTGACGAAATCCTGATCGCCAGGTGCGGAATTTCGGTCGCGCGGTATGCGGACAGCCGCCCCGCCGGTCGCCTATGTTGGCCGTGACGAAACTGTGGACGATGCCGGGGGTACAGCCACCCTACGCAGGCATCATGTGGAGGAGGCGCTGTGAGCAGCGACCCGTGGGGCCGCGTCGACGAGACGGGCACCGTGTACGTGCGTACGGCCGATGGCGAGCAGGTCGTCGGTTCCTGGCAGGCCGGCTCTCCTGACGAGGCACTGGCCTACTTCGAGCGCAAGTACGAGGGCCTGGTTGTGGAGATCGGCCTCCTCGAGCGACGAGTGAAGACCACCGACCTGTCGGCCAAGGACGCGATGGCCGCGATCGACCACATCCGCGAGCAAGTCGACGCCCATCACGCAGTCGGCGACCTGGACGCCCTTCGGGTCCGGCTGGACAAGCTCGTGGAGACGGTCGACAAGCGCCGCGAGGAGCGCAAGGCCCAGCGGGCGAAGCAGTCCGACGAGGCTCGGCACGCCAAGGAGGCGTTGGTCGCCGAGGCGGAGGAGCTGGCGCAGTCCGACCAGTGGCGCGCGGCCGGCGAGCGGCTGCGAGCCCTGGTGGACACCTGGAAGGGGCTGCCGCGGCTCGACCGCAAGTCGGACGACGAGCTGTGGCATCGCTTCTCGCATGCCCGCTCGGCGTTCTCCAAGCGCCGCAAGGCGCACTTCGCGCAGCTGGACGCGCAGCGCGAGGAGGCCCGCAAGACCAAGGAGAAGCTGGTCGCGGAGGCCGAGGCGCTGTCCGGCTCCACGGACTGGGGTCCGACGGCGGCGCGCTACCGCGAGCTGATGTCGGAGTGGAAGGCCGCGGGCCGCGCCCAGCGCGAGCACGAGGACGACCTGTGGAACCGCTTCCGCGGCGCCCAGGACATCTTCTTCGCGGCCCGCAGCTCGGTCTTCGCCGAGCGGGACGCGGAGCAGGCCGAGAACCTCAAGCTCAAGGAGGAGCTGGCCCATGAGGCCGAGAAGATCCTCCCGGTGACGGATCTGAAGGCGGCCCGCGCCGCCTTCCGCGCCATCAACGAGCGCTGGGAGGCCATCGGTCATGTGCCGCGCGACGCCCGCCCGAAGGTCGAGGGCCGGATGCACGCGGTCGAGCGGGCCATCCAGGAGTCCGAGGAAACCGAGTGGCGCCGGACGAACCCGGAGGCACGCGCGCGTGCCGAGGGTCTGACCGGTCAGCTCCAGGCCGCGGTCGACAAGCTCCAGGGCCAGATCGAAGCGGCGCGCGCCGCGGGCAACAACGCCAAGGCCGACAAGCTCCAGAAGGAGCTCGATGGCCGTCAGGCGCTGCTGGACCAGGCGCTGAAGGGTCTGCAGGAGTTCGGCGGCTGAGTCTTCCCGCAGTTTTCCCGCTACTACGCAGAAGGGGCTTCCGTACGCAACGTACGGAAGCCCCTTCTGCGTAGTAGCGGCGCAGCGGTTGTTACGGCCTGCGTGCCGACGTCACCCGATACACGTCGTACACGCCTTCCACGCCCCGTACGGCCTTCAGGACGTGCCCCAGATGCTTCGGGTCTCCCATCTCGAACGTGAAGCGGGAGGTGGCCACCCGGTCGCGGGAGGTCTGGACGGCCGCGGAGAGGATGTTGACGTGCTGGTCCGAGAGGACGCGCGTGACGTCCGAGAGGAGGCGGGAGCGGTCCAGGGCCTCGACCTGGATGGCGACCAGGAAGACCGAGGACTGGGTGGGCGCCCACTCGACATCGAGGATGCGCTCGGGCTCGCGGGACAGGGAGTCGACATTGACGCAGTCGGTGCGGTGGACCGATACGCCGCTGCCGCGCGTGACGAAGCCCATGATCGGGTCGCCGGGGACGGGCGTACAACAGCGGGCCAGCTTGACCCATACGTCGTCGACGCCCTTGACCACGACGCCCGGGTCGGCGCTGGAGCGGCGTTTGCGGCTGCGCCCGCGCGCGGGCGGCACGCTCTCGTCGATCTCCTCGGTGGCGGCCTCCTCGCCGCCGAGCGCCTGGACGAGCTTCTGCACGACGTTCTGCGCGGACACATGGCCCTCGCCGATCGCCGCGTACAGCGCGGAGATGTCGGGGTAGCGCATCTCGTGGGCGAGCGTGACCAGGGAGTCGCCGGTGAGAATGCGCTGGATCGGCAGGTTCTGCTTGCGCATCGCGCGGACGATGGCGTCCTTGCCGTGTTCGATGGCCTCGTCGCGGCGCTCCTTGGAGAACCAGGCGCGGATCTTGTTGCGGGCCCGCGGTGACTTCACGAAACCGAGCCAGTCGCGGGAGGGGCCCGCGCCGGCCGCCTTGGAGGTGAAGACCTCCACCAGGTCGCCGTTGTCCAGGGTCGATTCGAGCGGTACGAGGCGACCGTTGACCCGCGCGCCGATGGTCCGGTGGCCGACCTCCGTGTGGACCGCGTAGGCGAAGTCCACCGGGGTCGCCCCCGCGGGGAGCGCTATGACGTCGCCCTTGGGCGTGAAGACGAAGACCTCGTTGCGGGACAGGTCGAAGCGCAGGGACTCCAGGAACTCGCTGGGGTCCTCGGTCTCCTTCTGCCAGTCGAGCAGCTGGCGCAGCCACGCCATGTCGTTGACGGCGTCCTTGTCCTTGCCCAGGCCCTTCGGCGCGTCCGTGCGCACCTTGGAGGCGCCGGCGGAGGGATCCTGCTTGTACTTCCAGTGCGCGGCGATGCCGTACTCGGCGCGGCGGTGCATGTCGAACGTACGGATCTGGAGTTCGACGGGTTTGCCGTTGGGCCCGATGACCGTCGTGTGCAGCGACTGGTACATGTTGAACTTGGGCATCGCGATGTAGTCCTTGAACCGGCCGGGGACCGGGTTCCATCGCGCATGCACGGTGCCGAGGGCGGCGTAGCAGTCCCTGACGGTGTCGACCAGTACACGGATGCCCACCAGGTCGTAGATCTCCGCGAAGTCCCGGCCGCGGACGATCATCTTCTGGTAGACGCTGTAGTAGTGCTTCGGGCGCCCGGTGACGGTCGCCTTGATACGGGCGGCGCGCAGGTCGGACTGGACCTCGTCGGTCACTATGGCGAGGTACTCGTCACGCTTGGGGGCGCGCTCGGCGACGAGGCGGACGATCTCGTCGTACATCTTGGGGTAGAGGATCGCGAAGGCGAGGTCCTCGAGCTCCCATTTGATGGTGTTCATGCCCAGGCGGTGGGCGAGCGGCGCGTAGATCTCGAGGGTCTCGCGCGCCTTCTTCTCCTGCTTCTCGCGCTTGAGGTAGCGCATCGTTCGCATGTTGTGCAGGCGGTCGGCGAGCTTGATGACCAGGACGCGGGGGTCCTTGGCCATCGCGACGACCATCTTGCGTACGGTCTCGGCCTGGGCCGCCTCGCCGAACTTGACCTTGTCCAGCTTGGTGACGCCGTCGACGAGGAGAGCGACCTGGTCGCCGAAGTCGCGGCGGAGCTGCTCGAGCCCGTATTCGGTGTCCTCGACCGTGTCGTGCAGCAGGCCCGCCATCAAGGTGGCCGGGTCCATGCCGAGCTCGGCGAGGATGGTGGTGACGGCGAGCGGGTGCGTGATGTACGGGTCGCCGCTCTTGCGCTTCTGACCGCGGTGCCAGCGCTCGGCGACCTGGTAGGCCTTCTCGACCTGGCGCAGCGTGGAGGTCTCGATCTTCGGGTCGTTGCTGCGCACTATCCGCAGCAGGGGCTCCAGGACCGGGTTGTACGGGTTGGAGCGCTGGACGCCGAGGCGGGCGAGACGGGCGCGTACGCGATTGGAGGAGCCGCCGGAGCGGGCGGGCTGGCCGGGCGCGGGGCGAACCGCGGGTGCGGTCGTGGGCGTGGGTGAGGGCTTGGGCCGCTCGCGCTCGGCAGGAGCGGGCTTCGGGCGCGACTGCTCGGCCGCTGTGCCGCCGGGGACGGGCTGGGCATGCTGGACCGGCCCGCCGGTGTCGCTCCTGGCGTTCTTCGTGGGCGCGGCCGCGGTGCCCGTCGTCGAGTCGGGCTTGGCGGCTGGGGGTGCCCCCAGGTGTTCAGCCCTGGGAGTCAGTGGCTGGGCCTCGTCTGCCAAGAGGGCTCCTCGTGCGCGATCCGGGTCCCCCGGTCAGGCTCCGGAGATCCCATGGTAGCGATCCCGTGCTGCGGACTCGCCTTCGCCCGGAGAGACGGCCTTGTACAGGAGAACCGCGGGAGGCGGGCACCGGATTCCTCCGGGCCCGCCTCCGCGGTGTCCTACGAGTGTCCCAGGCCTTGCGTACGCCCTGCCTCAAGGTGCCCGGGCGTCACTCAGTCCCTCACTCAGACCGTGAGGAGCGCCTCCAACGGGGCACCCGCGAGGGCCGGTTCCAGCCGCCCCCGGCCGCCGAGGAAGCCGAGCTCCATGAGGACGGCCACTCCGGCCACCTCGGCGCCGGCCCGGCGGATCAGCTGGAGCGCGGCCTCCGCGGTGCCTCCGGTGGCGAGGACGTCGTCGACGACCATGACGCGGTCGCCCACGGCCAGGTCCTCGGCGTGCACCTCGATCTCGGCCGAGCCGTACTCCAGCTCGTACGCCTGGCTCAGCGTCGCCCCGGGGAGCTTGCCGGCCTTGCGGACGGGGATGAAGCCGAGCCCGGCGCGGACGGCTACGGGGGCGCCGAGGATGAAGCCACGGGCCTCCAGGCCCACGATCTTCGTGGCGCCGCTGCGGACGCTGATCTCGGCGAGCGCGTCGGTGAGTGCCGTGAACGCCGCCGGGTCGGCCAGGAGCGGGGTGATGTCCTTGAACATCACGCCCGGCTCCGGATAGTCGGCCACGTCCCGGATACGGCTGAGCAGCAACTCCGAGATGTCTGTGAGCTCGCTCATCGGCGCTTCCCGGAAGGTCGGCCGCGACCCCTGTTGCGGGACGACGGCTGGGAACGCTGGCCGCGCGGCGGCCCGACGACCGCGGGCGCCGCGTCTTCCGGCCCCTCGTCGTACGGTTCGTCGACGGCCGGGGCCTCCGGGGGCTCGCTCTGTGAGGCCGCCGAGGCGCGCTTGGCGAGTACGCGCTTCTTGAGCGCCTTCATCTGCGGCTCGCGCTCCTTGAGGTCGGCGACGAGCGGCGTGGCGATGAAGATCGAGGAGTACGCACCGGCCGCGAGGCCCACGAACAGCGACAGCGAGATGTCGTTGAGCATGCCCCCGCCGAGTACGCCGCCACCGATGAACAGCAGTCCGGCGACCGGGAGCAGCGCGACCACCGTGGTGTTGATGGAACGCACCAGGGTGCTGTTGATCGAACGGTTGGCGACCTCGCTGTAGGTCCAGCGGGTCTGTTTGGTGAGGTCCTTCGTCTGTTCCTTGAGACTGTCGAAGACGACGACTGTGTCGTACAGCGAATAACCGAGGATCGTCAGCAGACCGATCACGGTGCCTGGTGTGACTTCGAAGCCGACGAGGGCGTAGATGCCGACCGTGATGGTGATGTCATGGATGAGGGCGACGAACGCCGCCATGGCCATGCGCCACTCGAAGGCGATCGCCAGATAGATCACCACCAGGACCAGGAAGATTCCCAGGCCCTGCCAGGCCTTGTTGGCGATCTGGTCACCCCAGCTGGGTCCGACGAGATCGGCGCTGATCCTCTCCGCGTCGAGGTTCATGTCCTGGGCGATTTCCGACTTGATCTGGTCGGACTTGTCCGTGTCCACACCGGCGACCTGGATGCGCAGCCCGCCCGTGCCGAGACCCTGCACGATCGCGTCGTGGCCGGCTGCCTCCTCCGCGTACTCCTCCGCCTGGGAGGCCGAGACGCTGGTCTTCGGAGTGGTGAAGACGGCGCCGCCCTCGAACTCGATGCCCATGTTCAGGCCGCGTACCGCCAGGCCGACGATGGCCGTGATGGTGATCAGGATCGAGACGCCGTACCAGAGCTTGCGCTTGCCGACGAAGTCGTAGCCGACCTCACCGCGGTAGAGACGGGCGCCGAGGTTGCCGAGCTTCGACATCTCACGCCTCCTTCGGGTCGACGGGAGCGGATACGCGGCGGGAACGGCGCAGCGGTGGCTTGGCGCCGAGGCGCTTCGGGTCCAGGCCGGACCAGCTGTGGCCGCTCGCGAAGAACTTCTTGCGGGCGAGGATCGTCATCAGCGGCTTGGTGAAGAAGAAGACCACGACCACGTCCAGGACGGTGGTCAGCCCCAGCGTGAACGCGAAGCCCTGGACCTTGCCGACGGTGACGATGAAGAGCACCGCGGCGGCGAGGAACGACACGAAGTCGGAGACCAGGATGGTGCGCCGGGCGCGCGGCCAGCCCCGTTCGACGGCGGGCCGCAGCGTACGGCCCTCACGGACTTCGTCACGGATGCGTTCGAAGAACACGATGAACGAGTCCGCGGTGATACCGATCGCGACGATCGCCCCGCAGACCGCCGGCAGGTTCAGCGCGAAGCCGATGGCCGGACCGAGCAGCGACATGATCACGTATGTCATGACCGCCGAGACCAGCAGTGAGGTGATGGCGATCAGCGACAGACCGCGGTAGTAGAGCAGCAGGTAGATGATGACCAGGGCGAGGCCGATGGCGCCGGCGATCAGACCGGCCTCCAGTTGCTCGCCGCCGAGCGCGGCGTCGACCGTGGTGACGCTCGCCTCCTTGAAGGTGAGCGGGAGGGCGCCGTAGGACAGGACGTTCGCCAGGTCCTCGGCGGACTGCTGGGTGAAGCCGCCGGAGATCTGGGCGGATCCGCCGGTGATCGCCGAGTTGACCGACGGAGCCGAGACGATCTCGCCGTCGAGGACGATGGCGAACTGGTTCTGGGGCGGCGCCTGGCCGACCAGCTTGCCGGTGACATCGGCGAACTGATCCGAACCCTTGTTGTCGAACTTCATCTGGACGATCCAGCCCTCGCCGGTCGTCGTCGCGAACACGGCGCTGGCGTCCTCGACCCGCTCGCCGTTCACGGCGACCGGACCGAGCGCGTACTTGTACTGGGACTCCGGGTCGCAGGCGACGATGGTTTCGGAGTCCTTGGCCTGGCTGGCCTTCTCACTTGCCGCCGCACGGCCCTTCGCGGTGGAACAGTCAAGCGCGTCCAGCTGCTTCTGCACGTCGGCGGCAGCGGCCTCGCCGGAGGGGTCGGCAGGCGGGGAAGCATTGCCGCTGGGCGTCGTGGAGGGGCTCGGGGAGGCCTTCTTCGCGTCATCCTTGGCGGCGAGGCCCTCCGTCACCGCGCGGCCCTGGGTGGTGGCAGTGGCAGAGGGAGTCGACGAGGGAGACTTCCCGGAGGCAGAAGGTGACGCGGAGTTCCCGGAAGGGCTGGGTGACGGGGAAGCGCCGGGGTCCGTCGCACCACCCGTCGGCGCCCCGGTCAGAACCGGGCGGAAGTAGAGCTTGGCGGTGGTGCCGACCTGCTCCCGGGCCTGCGCCGAGTTCGTGCCCTTGGGGATGTTGACGATGATGTTCTTGTCGCCCTGGGTCTGGACCTCCGCCTCGGAGACGCCCAGGCCGTTGACGCGACGCTCCATGATGCCGACCGCGGTCTTCATGTTGGTCGGGTTGATCGCGTTCTTCTGACCGGGCTCGTTCTGCGCCTCAAGCGTGATGCTCGTGCCGCCGGCGAGGTCGATGCCGAGGCGCGGCGTCGTGTGCCCGGAGGCGAACATGCCACCGGTGAGCGCCACGATCGCGATCAGCATCAGGGCCAGAGTGCGACCCGGCCTCCCCTGGGCGCTCTGCTTTCGGCCCTTCTTAGGTGCTGCCACCTTCTCGTTCTCCCTCGTTGTCCGCCCGGCGACGGGGCACCTGCGCGGACGGCCGATAAATGGTGTCGAGATTCCCCGCGAAACAACATGACCCGGGGACCGCGGTGCGCGAACGGCGCACTCCGCGGTCCCCGGTCATGACTACTTCGCGTCGGACTCGCCGTCGGACTTCTTCAGCTCTGCGTCATCGGCCTTCTTCGGCTCCTCGTCGGCGGTCTCGTCGGCCGCCTCCTTCTTGCCGAGGTCGATGGGCTGGTCGTCGGAAGAGTCGGCGGGCTCGTCGGTCTCGGTGAGGGAGGAGGCATCGTCCGGGACGACGGCTTCGTCGGTCTTCAGGTCGTGCTCGACGCCGTGGACGATGCGGTTGTACTCGTCGTCGCTGAGGACGGCACCGATGGCGTTCTTGGCGAAGAGCAGGTCGACTCCCGGGCCTGCGTCAACGAGGACCGTGTCGTCGTTGACCTCCTTCACCGTCGCGTACATGCCGCCGATCGTGCGGACGCCGGAGCCTGGCTGCATTTCGTTGCGCATCTGCGCAGCGGCTTGCTGCTTCTTCTTGGCCGACCGGGTCATCAGGAACATGGCCCCGATGAGCACGATGAACGGGAGGAGGGTCACGAGACTCACGGGTCGGAACTTCCTTCATTCGACCGCGATGCTGTGCGGCCTGATGGATGGGGGTATATGTGCGCCGCCGACAAAGGCGGCATCGGCGGAGTCTAAGCGAGTCCGCACTCAAGGAACAACGCCCAGCATTGCACCGTGGTTCCTGGTCCGGCGAGTCTGCGCCCCCTCACGCCCCGAACAGGTCCTGTTGTCCGTTTCCACCAGCGGAAGGCCCGGGCCGGCTGAGGCCGAAATGCGCCCATGCGGCCGGTGTGGCGACGCGGCCGCGGGGGGTGCGGGCCAGCAGTCCCTCGCGTACGAGGAAGGGCTCGGCGACCTCTTCGACCGTTTCGCGCTCCTCCCCCACGGCCACGGCGAGCGTGGACAGGCCGACCGGTCCGCCGGCGAAGAGCTTGAGCAGGGCTTCGAGGACGGCGCGGTCGAGGCGGTCGAGACCTCGGTCGTCCACCTCGTACACGGCGAGGGCCGCCGCGGCGATGTCCCGGGTGATGACGCCGTCGGCCTTGACCTGGGCGTAGTCGCGCACGCGGCGCAGCAGGCGGTTGGCGATACGGGGCGTCCCCCGGGAACGGCCGGCGATCTCGGCGGCTCCCTCGGCACCGATCTCGACGTCGAGCAGGTGCGCGGAACGGTGGATGACGCGCTCCAGTTCGGCGGGCTCGTAGAACTCCATGTGCGCGGTGAAGCCGAAGCGGTCGCGCAGCGGGGGCGGCAGCAGTCCCGCGCGCGTGGTCGCGCCGACCAGGGTGAAGGGCGGCAGTTCGAGCGGGATGGCGGTGGCTCCGGGGCCCTTGCCGACGATGACGTCGACGCGGAAGTCCTCCATCGCCATGTAGAGCATCTCCTCGGCGGGCCGCGACATGCGGTGGATCTCGTCGAGGAAGAGGACCTCGCCCTCCTGGAGGGAGGACAGGATCGCGGCCAGGTCCCCCGCGTGCTGGATGGCGGGGCCGCTGGTGATGCGGATCGGGGCCTCCATCTCGGCCGCGATGATCATCGAGAGGGTGGTCTTCCCGAGGCCGGGAGCCCCGGAGAGCAGTACGTGGTCGGCCGTGGCGCCACGCGCGCGTGCCGCGCGCAGGACGAGGTCGAGCTGCTCGCGGACCTTCTCCTGGCCGATGAACTCGTCCAGGTCCTTGGGGCGCAGTGCCGCCTCGACGGCCTGGTCCTCGCGGTCGGCGGACGCGCCGACGAGCCGCTCGGCGGCGCTCTCGTCGGTCGGGTCGTCCCAGTTCACTGAAGTTCACCTCGCAGGGGCATGCCGGGGACGTCGTCCGGCCGGGGGTCCGGCCCGCGGCGGAGCCGCTGTGGGGCACGGTGCCCTCCGGGAAGATGCAGCATTACGTGTGCCTCGGTCTCGTCGTTCGTACGGGCGTGCGTGCCTCTTCGGGGAACTCGCCTGCTAGCGCGCCCTGTTGAGGCTCTGCAGGGCGGCCTTCAGCAACTGGCCCACCTGGGGAGCCCCTTCGGACGCCTCCGCCTGCGGCGCGACGGCCGAGACCGCCTCGTCGGCCTCCCTTGTCGGGTACCCGAGTCCGATGAGCGCGGCGTGCAACTGCTCGCGCCAGCCGGTGGACACGGCCGTGCCAATGGCCGGGCCGCCCGTGCCGAGAGGCTCGCCGAGACGGCCCTTGAGCTCCAGGAGGAGTTTTTGGGCGCCCTTCTTGCCGATGCCCGGCACAGCGATGAGCGCTTTCTCGTCACCGGTGGAGATCGCGCGGCGCAGGTCGTCCGGGCTGTGCACGGCGAGCATCGCCTGGGCCAGCCGCGGGCCGACACCGCTCGCGGTCTGCAGCAGCTCGAAGGTCTGCCGTTCGTCGTCGTCCACGAAGCCGTACAGGGTCAGCGATTCCTCCCGTACCACGAGGGACGTGGCGAGTTTCGCCTGCTTGCCCATACGGAGCCCGGAGAGCGTGCCCGGAGTGCACTGGACGGAGATACCGATACCGCCCACTTCGACCACCGCGGAGTCGGGGGCGAGGGCGGCGACCGGGCCGCTGACGAAGGCGATCATCGGGGGGCCTTTCGGGCAAGTGACTGGGCCTGCTGCCGGGCCTGTTGGGCCCGGGCCTGGGCCTCTCGGGCCTGAGCCTGGGCCTGGGCCTGTTGCAGACGGTTGGTGGCCGGGGCGCGCCAGATGTGGCAGATGGCGAGCGCGAGGGCATCGGCGGCATCGGCGGGCTTCGGGGGTGCGTCTAGGCGCAGCAGGCGGGTGACCATGGCGCCGACTTGGGCCTTGTCGGCCCGGCCGCTGCCGGTCACGGCCGCCTTGACCTCGCTGGGGGTGTGCAGGGCTACGGGCAGTCCGCGACGGGACGCGCAGAGCATGGCGACAGCGCTGGCCTGGGCGGTGCCCATGACCGTCCGTACGTTGTGCTGGCTGAACACCCGCTCCACGGCGACGTATTCGGGCCGGTGCTCGTCGATCCACTGCTCGATGCCCTGCTCGATGGCGACGAGGCGGTGGCCGACATCGGCGTCCGAGGGCGTCCGTACGACCCCGACGCCGAGCATCGTCAAAGGGCGCCCGGCGACGCCCTCGACAACACCGACGCCGCATCGGGTCAGCCCCGGGTCCACACCCAGTACACGCATCCAGCCCCCTCTTTCGCTCACCTGTTTGTGCAGGCTATCGGCTCGTACTGACAACGCGCGGACGGGCCGTCAGGGTGGGGCGTGCGAAGCACTCCTTGGGGGGTGGTGGTCGGGCCGACGGGTTGGAGTGTCCCGTCGGCCCGTCCGAACGCCGATATGAGTCCGCGTCAGGCGGAGGCCTTCTCCATGACCTCGTCGCTGACGTCGAAGTTGGCGAAGACGTTCTGCACGTCGTCGCTGTCCTCCAGGGCGTCGATCAGCTTGAAGATTTTCTTGGCGCCCTCCTCGTCCAGCTCGACCTGCATGGTCGGGACGAAGTTGGCCTCTGCCGAGTCGTAGTCGATTCCGGCGTCCTGGAGGGCGGTGCGGACCGCGACCAGGTCGGTGGCCTCGCTGAGCACCTCGAAGGACTCGCCCAGGTCGTTGACCTCCTCGGCGCCCGCCTCGAGTACGGCACCCAGGACGTCGTCCTCGGACAGCTCGCCCTTGGGGACGATGACGACACCCTTGCGGTTGAAGAGGTACGAGACCGATCCCGGGTCGGCCATCGAGCCGCCGTTACGGGTCATGGCGACGCGTACGTCGGAGGCGGCGCGGTTGCGGTTGTCGGTGAGGCACTCGATGAGCACCGCGACACCGTTCGGACCGTAGCCCTCGTACATGATGGTCTCGTAGTCGGCGCCACCGGCCTCGAGACCACCACCGCGCTTGATCGCGGAATCGATGTTCTTGTTCGGGACCGACGACTTCTTCGCCTTCTGCACGGCGTCGTACAGCGTCGGATTGCCGTCCAGGTCCACGCCGCCCATGCGCGCCGCGACCTCGATGTTCTTGATCAGCTTCGCGAAGAGCTTGCCGCGCTTGGCGTCGATCACGGCCTTCTTGTGCTTCGTCGTGGCCCATTTAGAGTGGCCGGACATCTGCCTGTCTCCTTCGCGTAACCCATCTCTGTCCGAACGGCAGAGATCCTACAAGGACTCCGCTGTACGGTCCGCGCGCACCATGTCGACAAACAGACCGTGCACGCGGTGATCGCCGGTCAGTTCCGGGTGGAACGACGTGGCGAGCGCGTTGCCCTGGCGTACGGCGACGATGTGGCCGTCGTGCTCGGCGAGCACCTCGGCCTCGGCTCCGACGGACTCGACCCAGGGGGCGCGGATGAAAACGCCCTCTACAGGATCGCCTTCAACGCCCTTCACGTCGACGGCCGCCTCGAAGGATTCGTTCTGTCGTCCGAAGGCGTTGCGGCGCACGATCATGTCGATGCCGCCGATGGTCTCCTGGCCCGACCGCGGGTCGAGGATCTTGTCGGCGAGCATGATCATGCCGGCGCAGGTGCCGTAGACGGGCAATCCGGCCCGCACGCGCGCCCGGAGGGGCTCCATCACTCCGAAGAGGACGGCCAGCTTGGAGATGGTGGTGGACTCGCCGCCGGGAATGATCAGGCCGTCGACCTCGGCGAGTTCCTCGGGGCGCCGCACCGCCCTGGCCTCGGCATCGGCCGCGGACAGGGCGATGAGGTGCTCCCGTACGTCGCCCTGAAGGGCCAGGACGCCTATGACGGGTGCCTCAGTCATGGGTGCTTACCAGCCGCGGTTCGCGTAGCGCTCGGCCTCGGGGAGGGTGTCGCAGTTGATGCCGACCATGGCCTCGCCCAGGTTGCGGGAGGCGTCCGCGATGATCTTGGGGTCGTCGTAGAAGGTGGTGGCCTTCACGATGGCGGCGGCGCGCTTGGCGGGGTCGCCCGACTTGAAGATGCCGGAGCCCACGAAGACGCCTTCGGCGCCGAGCTGGCGCATCAGGGCGGCGTCGGCGGGGGTGGCGACGCCACCGGCCGAGAACAGCACCACCGGGAGCTTGCCGAGTGCGGCGACCTCCTTGACGAGTTCGTACGGGGCGCGGAGGTCCTTGGCGGCGGCGTACAGCTCGTTGTTGTCGTAGCCCTTGAGGCGGGCGATCTCGTTCTTGATCTGGCGCAGGTGACGTACGGCCTCGACGACGTTGCCCGTGCCGGCCTCGCCCTTGGAGCGGATCATGGCCGCGCCCTCGGCTATGCGGCGCAGGGCCTCGCCGAGGTTGGTGGCGCCGCAGACGAACGGCGTGGTGAAGGCCCACTTGTCGGAGTGGTTGACCTCGTCGGCCGGGGTGAGGACCTCGGACTCGTCGATGTAGTCGACGCCGAGGGACTGCAGGACCTGGGCCTCCACGAAGTGGCCGATCCGCGACTTGGCCATCACCGGGATGGACACGGCCTCGATGATGCCCTCGATCATGTCCGGGTCGGACATGCGGGCCACGCCGCCGTCCTTGCGGATGTCCGCCGGGACCCGCTCCAGGGCCATGACGGCGACGGCGCCCGCGTCCTCGGCGATCTTCGCCTGCTCCGGCGTGACGACGTCCATGATCACACCGCCCTTGAGCTGCTCGGCCATACCGCGCTTCACGCGCGCGGTGCCGGTTTCGGGGGCCTGGGCGGAGTTGGAGAGCGTGCTCGACACGGGTTGACCTCACTCGCTGAAAGAGGGTTTCTGCAAACACCGAGGAAACGCGAGGGGACCAGGCCACTGCAAGGGCCAATGGGGAGCCCGTGGCATGATTTCGCCCTCACCGCCCCTACCCGTCCCCTCCCGGAGCTCTGCCCCGGGCCCCGCTGAGGGCTGCGCCCCGGACCCTCATCGGCCTGACGGCCTCGTCCTCAAACGCGGGCGGGCTGAGAAGCAGCCCCCTCGGGACGGGTAGGGGCGGCGGGGCGAAACCCAGGTGCCCGGCCCTCGCCTAGGCCGAGCGATCGGCCAAGGCCGCCGGAGGCTCGTCGTCCATCTCGAAGGCCAGCGGGAACGGTGCGTGGCCGGCCAGCCGGAACCAGCGGACCTTGCGGTGGCGGCGCAGGGCGCGGGCGGCGCGTACGGCGTCGTTGTGGAAGCGGCGGGCCATCGGCACCCGGCGTACCGCCTGGGCGAGCTCCTCGGCGGCCTCCTCGCCGCCGGGGGCCTCGCGTACCGCCTCGACCTGCTGTGCCTCCCCGAAGACGGCCCGCAGGGCCTGGCTGAGGTCGCTCTCGGCGACTTCCCGCTGCTCCTCCTCGGCCTGCCGGGCCGCGTGCGCCGCTTCGTAGAGCACGATCGAGGCGGCCGGATCGAGCACTCCGGCGGTGGCCAGTTCCTGTGCGACCGACGCACGCCGCAGGAGTTGTGCGTCGAGAGCGGCGCGCGCGGCATCGATCCGGGCGTGCAGCCGGTCGAGTCGGCCCGCGGTCCAGCTCAAGTAGAGTCCGATCGCCACAAGGGCGACCGCGATCCAGATCAGGGTGGAGGTCACGGGCGCACAGGCTACCGGTGCGGGACCAGGCCTCCTGCGCGGCCCGGGGCCGCACCCGGATCAATGGGATCAGCCGAGTGCGTCACCCGTCCCGACCACTGCGAAGCGCATGGTGATCGTGTCCTCCGGCACGGCCTCCACCAGGCAGACCGGCCTCTCCCCCGATCCATCCGCGCCACCGCGTACAGCCGGATGCGCTCCTGAGGCGTGTGAGCGGGAAACGTCGCCCATCCCTGACGGGCCGGCTGCGCGCCGATCTCGGCGGCGAACACCGACCGGGCCCACACAGCTCCTCCTCGTCCGTCAGAGGCGTCGTGGCGCCCTCCTGGGGCACTTCCCGCACGTTGCGCAGTCCCGCACCAGACGCCCCTCTCAGTCCCGCGCCAGCCCGAACCGCGCCCGCAACCCGCTGCGTTCGTCGGCGGCGACCGCGGCGGCTCCGTCCGTGACCGTCTCGTACACGGAGAGGATGTCCGCCCCGACCGTCGACCAGTCGAAGCGCCGGACATGCGTGCTGCCCCGCTTACGCAACTCCGCGCGGCGCCCGGAGTCGGCAAGCAGCCGTACCGCGGAGGCCGCCAGCGCGTCCGCGTCCTCGTTGGCGAACAGTTCGCCCGCCGCGCCCTGGTCGAGGACCTGCGCGAAGGCGTCGAGGTCGGAGGCGAGGACGGGCGCGCCCGCCGACATGGCCTCGACGAGGATGATCCCGAAGCTCTCCCCGCCGGTGTTGGGGGCGACGTACAGGTCGACGCTGCGGAGGAACCGCGCTTTGTCCTGGTCGCTGATCATGCCGAGGAACTCGACGCGTCCGCGCAGTTCCTTGGGGAGCGACTCGACGGCCTCCTTCTCGTCACCGCGGCCGGCCACCAGGAGACGCGTCCCCGGCCGTTCGGCGAGGATCTTCGGGAGGGCCTTCATGAGGACGGGCAGACCCTTGCGGGGCTCGTCGATGCGGCCGATGAAGCCGATCGTCTCCCCCTGCCACTCGGCCTTGGGCTCGGCCTTCGTGAAGAAGCCGACGTCCACGCCGTTCGGGATGACGACCGCGTCGCCGCCCAGGTGCTCGACGAGCGTGCGCCGCGCGTACTCGCTCACGGCGATCCGTGCGCTGATCTTCTCCAGGGCCGCCTGGAGGATCGAGTACGCGGCGACCATCGCACGGGAGCGCGGGTTGGACGTGTGGAAGGTCGCGACGATGGGGCCCTGTGCGGCCCAGCAGGCCAGCAGGCCGAGCGACGGCGAGGCCGGCTCATGGATGTGGATCACGTCGAACGTGCCGTCGTGCAGCCAGCGCCTGACCCTCGCTGCCGACAGGAAGCCGAAGTTGAGCCGGGCCACCGACCCGTTGTACGGCACCGGAACCGCGCGGCCGGCCGACACGACGTACGGCGGCAGGGGGGTCTCGTCGTCCGCCGGGGCGAGGACGGACACCTCATGCCCCAGACGGATGAGGTGCTCGGCGAGATCGCGGATATGGAACTGGACGCCGCCCGGCACGTCCCAGGAATACGGGCAGACGATGCCGATCCTCACGGGCGCTCCCCGTCGGACGGCTCGGGGCGGGGTTCCAGGTCAGCGAGCCACAAGCGCTGCAGCATGTGCCAGTCCTCCGGATGGTCGGCGATACCCGTGGCGAAGGCGTCGGCCAGCGCCTGCGTCATGACAGACGTCTTCTCGGCCCGGGTACCTGTCTCGGGGACATCAACCGGAGGATGCACACGGCCCCGCATCATGCGCGAGTCGTCGTACCAGAGCGTCACCGGCAGCAGCAGGGCGCCGGTCTGCTGGGCGAGCAGCGCCGGGCCCGCGGGCATCCGGGTCGTCTCTCCGAAGAACTTCACCTCGACGCCGGAGGCGGACAGGTCACGGTCCGCGACCAGGCAGACCAGGCCGCCGTCGCGCAGTCGGCGGGCCAGCGTGCCGAACACGGACGCGTCGTGCGCGAGCACCTCCATGCCGAGGCCCTCGCGATAGGCGACGAAACGGTCGTACAGCGTCTCCGGCTTGAGCCGCTCGGCGACCGTGGTGAACGGGGTCTCCAGCTTGGTGGTGACCCAGGCGCCGGCGAGGTCCCAGTTGCCCAGGTGCGGCAGCGCGAGGATGACGCCCTTGCCGGATGCGAGCCCGTCGGTCAGGTAGTGCAGGTCCTGAGGGACGAAGCCGCTCGCGATGCGCTCCCTGCTCCAGGCGGGCAGCCGGAAGGACTCCATCCAGTAGCGCAGATACGAGCGCATGCCCGCCCTGGAGAGCTCGGCGAGCCGCTGGGGGGTCGCGTCGGGCACCACGCGCGCGTAGTTGGATTCCAGACGGCGTATGCCCTTGCCGCGCCGCTTCCAGGCGATGTCGGCGATGGTCCTGCCGAGCCGTACGGCCACGGGCTCGGGGAGCTTCTTGACAGTGCTCCAGCCCAGGGCGTACGCACCGTCCGTCAGCCGTTCACGCACACCGCTCACGATGTGGCCTCGCTGCTCTGTGAGCTGCTCTGTGAGCTGGTCTTTGAGCTGTTCTGCGAGCGGGCGCTGTCCGGGCCCTGTTCCTGGCCGCTGTCCTGGCCGTCCGGCCGGTCGCCTTCCTGGCCGGTCGCGGCATCCGCCTCCGCGGACTCCCTGCGCACCGTGACGACCCGCTGGATCAGCGTGACGACGCTGCCGACGGCGACGATCCACAGGGCGATGGGCAGCAGCACATGGATACCGGGTACCCCGAACGTCTCGAAGCCCGCAAGACCGGCCGCGACCAGCGAGATCACCAGGCGCTCGGCCCGCTCGACGAGGCCGTTGACCGCGACGGGCAGGCCGATCGATTCGCCACGGGCCTTGGTGTACGAGACCACCTGGCCGCTGGCAAGGCAGAAGATCGAGACGGCGCACAGGATGTTGTCGTCGCCACTGCCCGCGTACCAGAGCGCGAAGCCGCCGAAGATCGCGCTGTCGGCGACCCGGTCGAGGGTCGAGTCCAGGAAGGCGCCCCAGCGGCTGGAGCGGCCCATCTGGCGGGCCATGTTGCCGTCGACGAGGTCCGAGAAGACGAACAGCGTGATGACGATCGTGCCCCAGAAGAACTCGCCCCTGGGGAAGAAGACCAGTGCGCCCGCGACCACTCCCGCCGTGCCCAGGAGCGTGACCGTGTCGGGGCTGACGCCGCGGCGGATCAGAAACGCGGCGAACGGTGTGAGAACACGCGTGAAGAAAGCACGCGCGTACTTGTTCAGCATGGCCTTCCCGAGGGTCGGTGTGGCCGCGCGGCCCCTGCTGGCCACCGGCTGGCCCATCGTAGTCACGCGCGCGCGTGGGCGGCGGGCGGGACCCTGAGCGCACGATCCCGTCCTTTGTATGGACGTGCCGTGACGTGAGTGGAAAGCTCGAAAGGACCGCGGGCGTCACCGGAGCCGCCAACCGCACGCGGCACGCGGGTCCGCATGTCCGCGCCCACACATGACCTCACCGTGCACGGGAGGCAAGGCCATGGGCGACAAGGCGAACGCACACCCCGGAGCCGCCGGCAGGGCTACGGCGGCCGACCACCCCGCGTCCGTACGGAATGTGGTGCTGGTCGGCCACTCCGGATCGGGCAAGACGACTCTGGTGGAAGCTCTCGCGCTGACAGCGGGAGCGGTGAACAGGGCGGGCCGCGTGGAGGACGGCGGCACCGTCTCCGACTACGACGAGATCGAGCACCGGCAGCAACGGTCGGTACAGCTCTCCCTGGTGCCCGTCGAATGGGGCGGGTACAAGATCAATGTTCTGGACACTCCCGGATACGCCGACTTCGTCGGGGAGTTGAGGGCCGGTCTGCGAGCGGCGGACGCGGCCCTTTTCGTCGTCTCGGCCTCGGACGGGGTGGACGGCTCGACCCGCATGGTGTGGGAGGAGTGCGCGGCGGTCGGTATGCCGCGGGCCATCGTGATCACCCACCTCGAAGCGGCCAGAGCCGATTTCGACGAGATGACGCGGACCTGTGCGGAGGCCTTCGGTGCCGACGACCCGGACGCCGTACTGCCCCTGTATCTGCCGCTCCACGGAGCGCCGAGCCCCGACGGGCACGCGCCCGTGACGGGCCTGATCGGGCTGCTGTCGCAGAAGCTGTTCGACTACTCCTCCGGAGAGCGCAAGGAGTCCGAACCGGGTCCCGACCAGCTGCCGCTCATCGAGGAGGCCCGCAACCGGCTGATCGAGGGCATCATCTCCGAGAGCGAGGACGAGACCCTCATGGACCGCTATCTCGGCGGCGAGGAGATCGACCTGAAGACGCTGGTGGAGGACCTGGAGCGTGCTGTGGCGCGCGCGGTCTTCTTCCCGGTGGTGGCTGCCGCGCCGGCGGCGGACGGCGCCCGTCAGGGCCTGGGCACGGTCGAGCTGCTGGAGCTCATCACCGGCGGCTTCCCGACCCCACTGGAGCCCGAGGCACCCACGGTCACCACTCCGGACGGCAAACCGCGCGAGATCAAGGCCTGCGACCCGGAGGGGCCGCTGGTGGCCGAGGTCGTGAAGACGGCGAGCGACCCCTATGTGGGCCGGATCTCCCTCGTCCGCGTCTTCTCGGGCACGCTGCGGCCCGACCAGACGGTGCACGTCTCCGGGCACGGGCTGGCCGATCGCGGGCACGAGGACCACGACGTCGACGAGCGCATCGGCGCCCTGTCCGCACCGTTCGGCAAGCAGCAGCGCATCCTCACGCACGCCATCGCGGGCGATATGGCGTGCGTGGCCAAGCTGAACCGCGCGGAGACCGGTGACACGCTCTCGGCCAGGGAGGACCCGCTGCTCATGGAGCCGTGGGAGATGCCCGACCCGCTGCTGCCGCTGGCCATCCACGCGCACAGCAAGGCGGACGAGGACAAGCTCTCGCAAGGCCTGAGCCGGCTGGTCGCCGAGGACCCCACGATGCGCCTGGAACAGAACCAGGACACCCACCAGGTGGTCCTGTGGTGCCTCGGCGAGGCCCACGCCGACGTGGCCCTGGAGCGGCTGCGCAGCCGGTACGGCGTCCAGGTCGATGTCGTACCGCACAAGGTCTCCCTACGGGAGACGTTCGCGGCCAAGTCGGCCGGTCGCGGCCGGCATGTGAAGCAGTCCGGCGGGCACGGGCAGTACGCGATCTGCGAGATCGAGGTCGAGCCGCTGCCCGGCGGCTCCGGCATCGAGTTCGTCGACAAGGTCGTCGGGGGCGCCGTGCCGAGGCAGTTCATCCCGTCCGTCGAGAAGGGCGTGCGCGCCCAGGCCGCCAAGGGTGTGGCCGCGGGCTATCCGCTCATCGACGTACGGGTGACGCTGCTCGACGGCAAGGCGCACTCGGTGGACTCCTCGGACGCCGCGTTCCAGACCGCCGGCGCGCTCGCCCTGCGCGAGGCCGCCGCCGACGCGAAGATCCATCTCCTGGAGCCGGTCGCCGAAGTGACGGTCCTGGTCGGCGACGACTTCGTGGGCGCCGTGATGAGCGATCTGTCGGGGCGGCGCGGTCGGGTCGTCGGCACCGAGCAGGCGGGCGGCGGGCGGACGCTGATACGGGCCGAGGTCCCCGAGATCGAGATCGACCGGTACGCGGTCGATCTGCGCTCCCTCTCGCACGGCACCGCACGGTTCAGCCGACGTTACGCGCGGCATGAGCCGATGCCTGCGCACCTGGCCGAGAAGATCCGCGAACAGGCCCAGGACTCCCCCTAGTTGATCTCCCGTAGGGTCGGCGGACAGCTTGGGCTGTCCGCCGACGATTGTCGGTCCCGGCGGCTACTCTGAGAACCTGATCAAGGCGACGACCTGATCAACAGGTGTGCGGAGTACGGAAGTCGGGAAAAGCCGCAGGAGCGGAGCAAGGCGGCGATGGGGGCGGTCAGTGGCGGACGACGGATTCGATTTCAGGCCCGGGGCGCAGATTCCGCTCCAGGGTGCCGCGGGACAGACGGCGGCGACGTTCGCCCTGGCCTCGGCGGCGTACCGCGACGACCCCGTCGAGAAGATCCTCGAAGCCAACAGCGAGTGGCACAAGTCGACCGTCAAGCCGGGCCTCAAGTGGGCGACGATCTGCAAGCCGAACCTGGGTGAGGCCTTCGCCCGCGCCGTGCAGCTGAGGATGCTGGGCGGTGCGCGCAAGCCGCTCATCCAGTCGTTCGGCACGGAGCCGCAGGTCGTCGTCGAGCACTGCCTGGCGGCGAACCGCATCCGCAAGGAGCGGGACAGCTGGCTCACCGCCGTGATGGTGCTGACCGGGCTGATCTTCCTGCCCGGTCTGCTGGTCTGGCTGCTGGTCTTCCAGATCCGCCGGACGATCGACAAGACCACCAACAAGCGTGCCTCGGCCCTCGCCACGGCCCTTCTGATCGGTGTGGCCGCCCTCGCCGTGATCTTCCTGATCCGGATGCCGTTCACCGGCTTCTGGGCCTGGTATGCGCGCGCGGCGGTCGTCGCACCCGTCCTCGGCTGGTTCTGGGCGAGGCAGATCTGCGAGCGTACGGCGAAGGACATGCGCGAGCGCTGGGCCAGTATGCTGGCCGGCGGCGGCGTAGGCGCCAAGATCCCCGAGGCGGTGCCAGGCAGTCCCGGTGAGACCGCGGCCGAGCGGCTGCGCCAGGGGCTGGCCCGGCTCACCGCCGAGCAGCAGTCCAACTCCGTGTTCTACGCGGGCCCCAAGGGCATACTCGGCATGGGTACGCGCTGGGGCAGCTGGCATCTCGCCGAGGATCTGATGCCGGCGGACGCCGACAAGGAGATCCACCCCTTCCGCAGCTGGGACGTCATACGCTCGATCCACGATCAGCTGCGCATGCTGGAGCGCGGGCCGCTCAACACCGGTGGCTTCCCGAAGCCTTCGATACGGCACTGGGTGGTCACGCCGATCGGTGAGAACGCCGCGGAGGTGTCCCGGCCGGGGGGTACGGACGTGGACGCGTACCAGATCAAGAACCACGCCATCCAGGACATCTGCAACAAGCAGCAGTTCGGCAGCGGTGACCGGCACTACCTCGGGGTCCAGTGGACGCTCTGGGACGGCCAGTTGATCATCACGATGCTGATCACGGTGACCGTGCTGCACGAGACCTTGCGGATCGAGGTCACCGGCCATGCCCTGGGCCCTGTGCACTCCCTGTTCACCTCGAAGCCCGCGGCCAAGACGAAGGAAGTCGCCAAGACGGTCAAGTTCTGGGAGACGACGGAGCGGAAGCTGCCGCTGGTCGAGACGGACGAGGTGGTACGGCTCGCGGTGCGCGCCCCCTTCACCTGGTATCCGCCGATCCTCGACTGGCTGGGCGGCAAGCTGGTCCTCCCGGAGCCCTTCGGCCTGCGCCATGCCTGGGCCGACAAGCCCTGGCGCCACCGCTTCATGGCAGACGACGCCCTGCGCGCCGCGACACCCGTGCTCCGCGTGGTCCACGCCGCGGCCATCCGCGTCCTCGACGAGAACGGCGTGAACACCGAAAAATTCGGCACCCGCTCAGCGTTCCTGAGCACCCAGGTCCAGGACGCGGCCCCCAGCAAGGCAGACGTCTACGACGCGTAGGCCTCCGGCGGTTCAGCGGGGGTGGGGTGCCCGGAGGCAAGGATGCCCCTGTGGCGGCCGGTGGCAGCACCGCGCCCTTCAGGGGCGCGGGGAACTGCGACCAGCCACGACGACGGACCCGCGGCGTCGCACCGCGTTCCCAGCGGAGCGCTCAGGCCGCCGTAGGCCACGCCTCCGCGAGCATCTTGCGGGTGTCCGCGAGAAGTTGAGGCAGGATCCTGGTGTGCCCGACGACCGGCATGAAGTTCGTGTCGCCGCCCCACCGAGGCACGACATGCTGGTGAAGGTGCGCGGCGATCCCCGCGCCCGCGACACCACCCTGGTTCATGCCGATATTGAACCCATGCGCCCCCGACGCGGAGCGCAACGCAGCCATCGCCTGTTTCGTCAGCTCGGCGAGCTCCGCGGTCTCCTCAGCGGTCAGCTCGGTGTAGTCCGCGACGTGCCGGTACGGCACGACCATCAGGTGGCCGCCGTTGTACGGGTACAGGTTGAGCACCGCGTAGACCTGCTCACCCCGCTTGATGACGAGCCCGTCCTCGTCGGACTTGGCCGGGATCGAGCAGAACGGGCAGCCGTCGTCGGCACCAGGGCCGCTGGGCTTGTTCTCCCCCTGGATGTACGCCATCCGATGGGGCGTCCACAAGCGCTGGAACGCGTCCTGCGTCCCCACCCCGATCTGCTGCTCCGGCTCACTCGTCATGTGGTGCAGCATATGGCTTCACACACCATGCACGGCAAAGGCCCCCGGGGAAAACCCGGGGGCCAAAGCGCCGCTATGGCAGGGCCACGATCACACCTGGACCCGGCGCTCCACCACGTCCACGAGCTTCGCCAGGGCCTCGTCCCGGGGAATGCCGTTCTCCTGTGAGCCGTCGCGATAGCGGAACGACACCGTCCCCGCGTTCATGTCGTCGTCGCCGACGATGATCATGAACGGAACCTTCAGCTTCTGCTGCGTACGGATCTTCTTCTGCATCCGGTCGGACGAGGCGTCCACCTCGACCCGCAGCCCCTTCTGCTTCGCTTCGGCAGCGAACTTCTCCAGGTACTCGACGTGCGCGTCGCCCACCGGGATACCGACCGCCTGCACGGGAGCCAGCCACGCCGGGAACGCACCCGCGTAGTGCTCGAGCAGTACCGCGAAGAACCGCTCGATCGACCCGAACAGCGCGCGGTGGATCATGACCGGACGCTGCTTGGAACCGTCGGGCGAGGTGTACTCCAGCTCGAAGCGCTCCGGCAGGTTGAAGTCGAGCTGGATCGTCGACATCTGCCAGGTGCGGCCGATCGCGTCCTTGGCCTGGACGGAGATCTTCGGCCCGTAGAAGGCGGCGCCGCCCGGGTCCGGGACCAGCGGCAGGCCCTGCTTCTCGGCGACCTGGGCCAGCGTCTCGGTCGCCTCCTCCCACGCCGCGTCCGAGCCGACGAACTTCTCCGGATCCTTGGTCGACAGCTCCAGGTAGAAGTCGGTCAGACCGTAGTCCCGCAGCAGATCGAGAACGAAGGTGAGCAGCTTGTCGAGCTCCTCGGACATCTGCTCGCGCGTGCAGTAGATGTGCGCGTCGTCCTGGGTGAAGCCGCGGGCCCGGGTCAAGCCGTGCACCACACCGGACTTCTCGTAGCGATAGACCGTACCGAACTCGAAGAGCCTCAAGGGCAGTTCACGATACGACCGCCCACGCGCGTCGAAGATCAGGTTGTGCATCGGGCAGTTCATGGGCTTGAGGTAGTAGTCCACGCCCTCGTCGAGCTGCATGGGCGGGTACATACCGTCCGCGTACCAGTCCAGGTGCCCCGAGGTCTCGAAGAGCTTCCCCTTCGTCGCGTGCGGGGTGTAGACGAACTCGTAGCCCGCCTCCTCGTGGCGGCGCCGCGAGTAGTCCTCCATCACCCGACGGATGATGCCGCCCTTGGGGTGGAAGACGGCGAGGCCGGAGCCGATCTGCTCGGGGATCGAGAAGAGGTCCAGCTCGGAGCCCAGCTTGCGGTGGTCGCGCTTCTCGGCCTCGGCGAGGAACTCGAGGTGCGCCTTCAGCTCGTCCTTGGACGGCCAGGCAGTGCCGTAGATGCGCTGGAGCATGGGGTTCTTCTCGCTGCCGCGCCAGTACGCGGCGGCGTTGCGCATCAGCTTGAACGCCGGGATGTTCCGGGTGGTCGGCAGGTGCGGACCCCGGCAGAGGTCCTTCCAGCACAGGTCACCGGTCTTGGCGTCGATGTTGTCGTAGATGGTCAGCTCGCCGGCACCCACCTCGACGTCCGCGCCGTCGTCAGAGGAAGCCGAGCCCTTCAGCCCGATGAGCTCCAGCTTGTACGGCTCGGAGGCCAGCTCCTCACGCGCGGCCCCGTCGGTCACCACACGCCGCGAGAAGCGCTGGCCGCGCTTCTGGATCTCCTGCATCTTCTTCTCGATGGCCTTGAGATCCTCGGGCGTGAACGGCTTCTCCACGTCGAAGTCGTAGTAGAAGCCGTCCTTGACCGGCGGGCCGATGCCCAGTTTGGCCTCGGGGAAGAGCTCCTGCACGGCCTGGGCCATGACGTGCGCGGTGGAGTGGCGCAGGATGTTCAGACCGTCCTCGGAGGAGATCTCGACGCCCTCGACGGTCTCGCCGTCCTTCACCTCGTACGCGAGGTCCTTCAGTTCGCCGGCCACGCGTGCGGCGATGATGATGCGCTCTCCGGCGAACAGATCTGCGGCCGTAGTGCCCGTCGTCACCACGCGCTCTTCCCGCTCGGAATCGCGTTGGATGATCACACGGACGTCTGACACCGGTCTCTCCTGACTGCAAGGGGCGCGCGGATCTTTGATTACGCGCGCAATAGACAAGGGCGATCGTACCGAGCCCGGGGCACCCCTTGCGAAACGGTCAGGTCTGCCCCGCCGTACGCCGCCTCAGTCCCCGCCGTACGCCGCCTCAGTCCCCGCCGTACGCCTCCTCGAAGAATGCCGTGATCTCCGCCGTCTCCTGCAGCGACTTCATCAGCCGGTCCCGCTCCGCCTCGTCCACCTGCACGGGCACGACCCCGGACGCCCCGGTCAGCCGCCGGAAGCCGCCCCGGCTCTCCAGCCTCCCCTGCACCCGCACCGGCAGCCCCACCAGATGGGCATGGCCCGCGATCCGGTACGCCTCCTCGTCGAGCGTCATCCGTACGTGTGGGACCTCGGCGCCCGCGATGACCCGAAGCCGTACGGCGCCGTCACCACGCGGCTCCGACCTGCGCATCCGTACCACCGTGCCCGTGATCCGCACCGCCACGGACGGCTCCTCGCGCAGGTAGCGGGCACCGGCCTCGCGCAGCGCGGGCAGGTCGCCGGGTGAGAACTCGACGGGCTCGGCGGGTGTCGCGCAGCCCTCGGGGACTCCGGCGGCGGGCGCCCACTCGACGGCGATCCGGGCGCCCTCGGTGCCCTTCACGAGGGCTACGAGAGCCTCCGTGAGCTCATGGCTGACGCCCGCCTCGACGGCGCCGTCGAAGGCGTCCATGCCGCCGGTGGCGCGTCGGTAGTCGATGGCCTCGCGGGCCGCGTACACCGCCTGGTGGAGCCGGACGGCGAGCGGCCGGCCGGTGGCGACGGGCAGTAGGGCGGTCAGTTGCCGGCCGCCGGGTGCGGCGGAGACGAGCACGTCCTCCAGGGACGCGGCGGCGGGCCTGCGGTGGCGGGCGCCGTAGTAGCCCGCACGCGCGCGTACGGCGAGGGCGCCCGCTAGGAGCATCTGGCGGGCTGCCTTGCGCAGTTGCTCCTCGACGGCCCAGGCCGTGGCGCCAACGGGCCCGGTGGGCACATCGCGCGACCAGTGAATCTCGTCGCTGGGCACGGCGAGGCCGACCAGGACGTCGCGCGCGGAGGGCAAGCCGCTGCGCGACAGCGCGACGAGGGCCTCGCCGAGGAGGTCCTCGCTGTCGGGGAAGGCCCGGCTCTCCGGCACGAGCAGGCTGGTGCCGGCGCCGCCGGGGCCGGGCGGGGTCCAGCGGCCGTACCGTCCGGCGGCTCCGCCGCGGCGCTGCCAGCCGTGCCGATGCAGCAGCGCGCTGAGGACGGCGGGGTCGACCTGGTCGGGCCTGGGCGGCCGGTCCCACTGGCCCGGCGGCTCCACCGGGTGGGGCCTGGCTGGTCGTGCCGGTTCGTCAGTCGGGCGGTGCGTCACGGTCTGCCTCCGGTTCCGACCCGCGTCATGATCTCGCAGAGCGCCCGGTCGTCGAAGATGCGCGAGGTCGGTATCCGCACGGTGGTCCTGCGCCGGCCGGTGATGCGATGTCCGGCGAGGTTGGTCCAGTAGCAGCAGTGCCGCAGATCGAGCCGGTCGTGGCTGGCGCGCAGCCAGTCGTCCTGGGATCTGGGTACGAGCATCACGACCAGGATCTTGTGCACCGAGACCGGGCTGCGGGCGAGCTTCTCCAGGTGGGCGTTGTCGAGCGTGAAGGAGAAGGCCGGGCCCGGAGGGTTCGGCGGGATCTGGTACGTGCACTTGAGCTGCACCTTGATGGTGACTTCGTCGTCGACCGTGTGCCCGGGGGCGCTGTGGCTGACGTGCCAGTCGATGCCGTTGTCCGGAAAGGGCTGGGACAGGGAGCAGCCCGCGGCTGCCGCGACTGCGTGCAGATAGCCGACCTGCAGTGTCTCCATGCAGGCAGTGGTGGCGAGTGTGCCGCGATGCGGTGGTGTCCGCTGAGGCAGCAGCCCGCCCTGTTCGGGCTGCGCGATGGCCATTTCCAACAGCCTTCCGAAACCGGTGAATTCCCGCGACGGGCCGCTGAACTGCAAAGACCCGTATCTCTGTTGTCTCCTTCCGGCGTACGGCGCAAACAGCGCGGGTATCACCGAATCGGGCAGAGGGCGGCGCGGACGGCGCGTCAACTGCTGAGGGCGAACGAGGAGTTGCGTGCGCATGACGTGCTGGTACGAAGGTCCACTGGCCGCGTTCGACACCGAGACGACGGGTGTGGACGTGGAGACCGACCGGATCGTGTCGGCCGCCGTCGTCGTCCAGGACGCTTCCGGAAGCCGGCCGCGGGTGAGCCGCTGGCTGGTCAATCCGGGCGTTCCGGTGCCCGAAGGGGCAACGGCGGTACACGGTCTGACGGAGGATCACCTGCAGCGCAACGGCCGATGGCCGTCGCCGGTGATGGACGAGATAGTCAGGGAGCTGGCCGAGCAGAGCGCGGCGGGACGCCCGCTCGTGGTGATGAACGCGCCGTTCGATCTGACGCTGCTCGACCGGGAGTTGCGCCGGCATCGGGCGTCTTCCCTGGACCACTGGTTCGAGACCGTGCCGCTGCGCGTGCTCGATCCGCGGGTCCTCGACAAACACCTGGACCGCTACCGCAAGGGCCGCCGCACGCTGACCGATCTGTGCGCGCACTACGGTGTGGAGCTGGCGGGCGCCCATGACGCGGCGGCCGACGCGCAGGCCGCGATGGATGTCGTACGCGCGGTGGGGCGGCGTTTCGCGGCCCGCCTGGAGCGGCTCTCGCCGGCCGAACTGCACACGTTGCAGGCGGTGTGGCACGCGGCACAGGCCCGCGGCCTGGAGGCGTGGTTCGCACGCAGCGGCACGGAGGAGGCGGTCGATCCGGCATGGCCTCTGCGTCCGGAGCTCCCGGCGGCGGCGTAAGACGTGGAGCAGGTCCCGCGACACAAGCCCTGACATGCGAAAAACCGGTCCGTCTGTGACGGACCGGCTGTCTCCGGGTGGGCGATACTGGGTTCGAACCAGTGACCTCTTCGGTGTGAACGAAGCGCTCTCCCACTGAGCTAATCGCCCGGGAACGCACTGAACCATACAGGTCGAGCGGGGTTCTCATCAAACCTGTTGATGGCTACCGCCCAGGTACGCGGCCAGCCCACGCCGCCCGGCCCGCATCATCAGCGCGTGGTTGGCGCGGAACGCCGGCCGTCCGGGCAAGGAGAGGCGCCGGAGCAGGGGCTTGGTCACGTGGACTTCCTGGTCGTAGCGGGCGCGCGTGCCCGGCCCCTCCGAGGTGAGCGTCCAGCGTGCCCAGCCGTTCAGGTCGCCCGTCATCGCGATCTCCAGGACTCCGGCCGCCCGGTCGCGGCGTACCTCCCGGGCGGTGAACACCAGGTCGTACGGGAGCAGTGAGCGGATACGGATGATCCCGCTGCGGTCGTCGATCCGCGTCACCTCACGCACCTGTGGCCACCACCGGGGGTAGTTCTCGGCGTCGGCCAGCACGTCGTAGACGTCGTCGGCCGATGCGCCGAGAACCCACAGGCTGCGGAAGCGGTAGTGCGTCCAGTCCATGGCCCGAGTCTGCCCACTGACCCGGTGGTTGCCTCCCGCACTCGCCGGTCGTTGCGCGCGGCGAGTGCGGGAGGAGCTGGGGAGGTTGCGTCAGGCGACCGTCATGACGGGATCTTGTCGCCGACCAGCGCCAGGTTCTGGATCGCCGCCAGCCCGTACAGCGCCGTCGCGTTGGTGGACACCCACGCCGCCTCGCTGCCGGGCACCAGGGCGGTCGGACCCTCGATCTTCTTCGTGGACCAGTCGGTGGACTCCTTGTAGTCCCAGGTGTCCCGGCTGTTGTAGAACTGCTGCCACGCCCGCGCGGCCAGCCTGTCGTCGCCCAACTGGACAGCGGCGTACGCGTCCTGCCGTGAGTGGCCCTGGAAGAGCAGCAGGGAGCCGAAGTCGGAGCCGTAACGGGCCTTCTGCTCGGCCTTCGTGGCGTTGAAGTAGCGGCAGTAGTCCAGCCACGCCTCCTTGAACTTCGGCATGTCGATCTGATCGATGAGCTCGGCGGTCAGCTCGACCAGGCCGAACATCGCCGACAGGTGCGAGACGCTGACCTTGGCTTCCTTGGCGACGGCGAACTTCCCGGTGTCCAGGTCGTACAGCGCGTTGCCCTGGACGAAGCCGTTGGGCTGGGCGGCGATGGTCTCCATCGTGGACAGGACGCGGGCCTTGGCCTTCTCCCACTTGGGGCCGCGCCGCTCCCACTCGGTCAGCCAAGCCGACACCAGCCCCGACCAGTCCGTGCCGAAACCGATCGACAGCGCGTTGCGGTCGGGCGTGTACGGCTCGGTGCGGATCTTGCGGATGGGGTCGAGGACGAGGAACGTCTCGTCGGAGTCGACATTGGCGTGCATGAGGTCGCCGACGCGTTCGTCCGCGGTGAGGAAGTAGTAGTAGCGACGGTAGGTGGTGTTGGCGATGCGCTGCTGCTTGGCGCTGTCGGCGTAGTGCTGGACGCCGTGGCGGGTGCCGAGGCCCGCCCACCTGCCGAGGTGGTAGACGTCTACCTCGCCGGTGTGCCGGGTCATCGCCTCGGCGAAGCGGAAGATGTCGGCGCGGCCGGAGCGCATGTACGCGAACCAGAGCCACAGGTCGGGCGAGAGCTCGGAGTTGTCCCAGGCGTAGCCTCCGACGTCGTAACACCACTGGTGACGGCTCGGGTCGTAGCTGTGCATGATGTCGCCGTAGTCCCAGAAGCCGTACCAACGGCGCATCTCCACCTGATCCTTGTAGTAGGTGAAGAGGAAGTCGAGATGATCCTCGATCTTCGCCTTGGCGCCGGTCGAGCGGTCCGGCTCGGCGAACAGCTTGCCGAAGACGCCCGCCTTGACGAGCTGCCCCGGCGGGGCGACAAGCTGCGGCGGAGTGCGTACGACCTCGACCTGCTGGGCCATCGCCTCGGCACTCGGTGTGGACTCGTGGGCCCAGAAGAGGAGTTCGCTGGTGCGGGCGATGCCGTAGGGCGTGCCGAAGCCGGGCTCGTAGTCCTCGTAGGTGATGTTGAGGCCCTCGAGCTGTTCGGGGTAAGTGTCCTGGCCCATGCCGTCGTGGTAGAAGCGCAGGTCCATGGGCTGTGCCTCGGGCGACCAGAGCCAGAGCGTGACCTCGGCCTCGTCGGTCTGGGCGTCGCGGATGTCGAGTTGGGCGGGGAACTTCTCCCAGAAGTCCCTGAGGCCGAAGGCGAATCCACCGCTCGCGCCGCCGACGTACCCGAAGCCGCTGGCCCGACGGCCGCCGCCTGCGGGGATCCAGCCGTGGCCCTTCTTGGTGCGCTTGCGGACACCGAAGCCGTCGGCCGAGAGCTGCGAGAGGGTGTAGTCGCCCCACTCGGGGATGTATTGCAGCCGGGTGGTCACCCGCTGGTCCCAGGTGGACGGGTCGGGCAGCTTCTTGCCCTCGAACTGGGCCGTCCGCACGGCCGCCCCCGGGTCGCGCCGCAGCCCGGTGATGCCCTTGACCGCCTCGCGCAGCAGACCGGTGCCCTCCCCGCCGATGCGAATGTGCCGGTCGTACGCGGCGTCCCGCATCGGCACCTTGAAGCGCACACCTATGCCGCGGATGAAGTCGCCGCTCGCCTTGCCGGGCTCCTGCTTCCCGTCGAACGTGATCGTGTGCACCATGCGGAACGACTCGGCGCCCGCGTAGAAGTAGAGCCGGATCGAGAACGGCATCCAACTCCGGCCGCCCTTACGGTGCTTGCCGTCGATACGGACCACGGCACGTACCGGCCCGTCCTGCTCGACCTCCACCTCGCCGATGACGCTCTCGAACCGCTCGTACTTCTCCGCGCCCTGGTCGCCGTCCTCGATCTCGGGCTGGCGCAGCAGCACGAGCCGGCCGTCCTTGGCGATCTCGGTGGAGCCGCGGGTGACGGACTTGATGAGCGTGGAGCCGTTTTTGCCGATCTTCGCGGTGATGACACCGGTCGATATGTCGATCGTGCCGCCGCTCTTGTCGACGGTGACCTTCTTCTCGGACGCGGCCGGCGCACCGGCGGCGAGCGTCAGCTTCCCGGCGCCGACTCCGGCGGCGACCGCGTGCGCGGTCCACTTCAGCGAGCCGTCGGGCCAGTAGCCGATGGGCCAGGACTGGACCGGCACCTCCTTGCCGTCGGCGTCCTTCAGCGCGAACGTCTGGTCCTTCTCGTACGCGCCCTTCGGCCAGGGCACGCCCACAGTGGAGCCGGGGGCGGCGCCCAGGCCGCCCTCCTCCAGCCAGTCCAGGGTCACCGGGTCGGCATCGCCCGGCTCGGCTCTGGGCGCGGCCTGCGCGCCCTGGGTGCCCAAGGCCCAGCTGAACTGGGCGGCGGCGCCGGCGACTGCGGCGGCCTTCAGGAGGGACCTGCGGGGGATGGGAGACATGGCCTTTCCTTTCCGTGCGGGGAAGTCAGGGGCATGACAGAGAGAGGTGCGACGCCGAGGGCGCCGACCTTGCTTGGGGCGCGACCGCTCAGCGGCGTCGGCCGCGCGCCTCCACGGCGAGAGCCGCCGCGGCGACGGCCCCCAGGACGGGGACCGCCAGTGGCACGACGAACCAGGCGGAGCAGGCCACCACGACCAGTCCGCCGACGAGCAGAAAGGACCCGGCGGGATCGAGGACCGTACGGCGCCCGGCGGCCCCGAGCAGCACGCGCCACGACGCATCGGGCTCCCAGACCGCCGCCGCACGCATTCCGGCGACGACCAGTCCGATCAGGGCGAACAGCCCGACGGCGCCGACGAGCGGCCCGCCGGGGATCCCGGCCCGTACGGCCTGCACATCCACCCAGACCGCGACGGCCGCGACCCAGCCGGCGACGCCGACGACCCACCCGCGGCGCGCGGCCGCCCGGAAGTCGGCGACGAACTCCCGCCAGCCGCCGCCCTGGTGCTCCGTACGCCGCCGCAGATGCCGCGCCCCCGCGGCGAACGCGGCAGGGTAGGTGACCAGGGGCAACGAGGCCAGTGCGATCCACACTCCGGTGAGCAGACACTCGGCGAAGAGGCCGAACCGCTCGGCGAACACGGACTCCCGCGGCGGACCGCTTGTCTTGACCGGTGCCTGGCTCATATGGCGCCTCAGCCCTTCAGACCCGATGTCGCCATGCCGTCGATCAAGTAGCGCTGGAAGGCCATGAAGAAGGCGAGCACCGGCAGCAGGGCGACCAGCGACATGGCGATCATGCCGCCGTAGTCGGCCAGTCCCTCCTGGTCGACGAACATCTTCAGGCCGAGTGAGACCGTGTACTTGTCGGGCTCGTTGAGGTAGATGAGCGGGCCCATGAAGTCGTTCCAGGAGTTGATGAAGGTGAAGATCGCGCTGGTGATCAGGGCCGGACGGCACAGCGGCAGAACGATCGACCAGTAGATGCGGAAGTGCCCGCAGCCGTCGATACGGGCCGCCTCGTCGAGTTCCTTGGGCAGGTTGCGCATGAACTGCACCATCAGGAAGACGAAGAACGCCTCGATGGCGAGGTACTTGCCGAGCAGGAGCGGGGTGTACGTGTTGATCATGTTCATGTTGCGGAACAGCACGTACTGCGGAATGAGCAGCACGTGGTACGGCAGCAGGAGCGTGCCGATCATCAGCGTGAACATGAGATTGCGGCCCGCGAACTTGATCTTCGCGAAGGCGTACGCGGTCAGCGAGCACGAGATCAAGATCCCGATCACCGAACCGACCGCGAGGAACAGCGAGTTGAAGAAGAACGTGGAGATCGAGATGTCCGCGATGCCCTCGGTCAGGCGCGTGTAGTTGGACGTGATCGGGTCGGTCGGGAAGAGGTCCAGGCTGCCGACGATGTCCTCGCTCTTCTTGAGCGAGCCGCCGATGACCCAGACCACCGGATAGAGGATGACCGCGAGGATCGCCAGGGACCCGATGTGCCAGGCGAGCGAACCGGGCAGCCTGCGCCGGAAGTTGCCCGCCTTCGTCGACTGGCCCTGTGTCGACGGACCTTGCGTCGGCGTGATCTCTGTGGCCTGCGCGCTCATCAGGCGCCCTCCTCGTAGTGCACCCAGCGCTTCTGGGACCAGAACAGCACCGCCGTCACCAGGGCGACCGCGACCAGCAGCATCCAGGCCATGGCGGAGGCCAGACCCATCCGGCTGTTCTCGAAGCCCTGGACGTAGAGGTAGCAGGTGTAAACCATCGAACCGTCCGCGGGGCCACAGGAGTTGCCTCCGGCGCCGCCGCCGACGATGTACGCGGAGCTGAAGATCTGGAAGGAGTGGATGGTCTCCAGGAGGACGTTGAAGAAGAGGACCGGGGAGATCATCGGCAGTGTGATGTTCCAGAACCGCCGCAGCTTGCCCGCTCCGTCGACCTCGGCCGCCTCGTACAACTCGCGCGGCACCTGCTTGAGGCCGGCGAGGAAGATGACCATGGGGGCGCCGAACTGCCAGACGGTGAGCGCCACCAGGCTGTAGATGATCATGTCCGGGTCGCCGGTCCAGCCGCCGACGTTCACGCCGAAGATCTTCTGCGTACGGTCGACGATCGCGTCGTCCGAGAAGATCGCCTTCCAGACGATGGCGATGGAGACGCTCGCCCCGATCAGCGACGGCGCATAGAAGGCGGCCCGGTAGAAGGCCTGTCCGCGCCGCTTCTGGGCCAGGAGCAGGGCCACACCGAGGGCGGCGAGCAGCTTGAGCGGCGTACCGACGATGACGTACCAGATCGTCACCTGCACCGAGTGACGCCAGCGCGGGTCGCCGAACATCTCGGAGAAGTTGTCGAGGCCGATCCACTTGGGCGAGTCGAACAGGTTGTAGTCGGTGAACGCGAAATAGAGCGAGGCGACCATCGGGCCCGCTGTGAGCAGCAGGAATCCGGCGATCCAGGGGGACATGAAGAGATAGCCGGCCAGGTTCTCCCGGCGGCCCCGCCGCTTGAGTTCAGCGGGGCGCGGGGATTTCACCGGACCGTGCCGCGGCTCGGAGTCCTTGGACAGGCCCTCCATCGCAGGGGCGTGTGTCACGGTGGTTCCCATCAGCTGCTGAGAGCCGTCTTCGACTCGGTGAAGAACTGCTTGACGGCCTCGTCCACCGACCGCTTGCCCAGGCCGAGTTCCTCACCGAGGCGCAGGAACGCCGCCTCACAGACGTCCGCGCCGCTCGGGTGTGGGGTGATGGGCTCCAGGACCCCCGCCTTGACCAGGGACTCCTCGTAGGCGGCTATCTCCATGTTGACCGGGTCGGTCGGCTTGAAGGCGTCGTACTGAGCCTGCGTCGCGGGCACACCTCGGTCGTAGCCCATGATCTTGGCGACCTCCGGGTCGTGCACCATGAAGTCGATGAACTGGGCGACTTCCTTGGGGTGCTGGGTGCGCTTGGAGGCGCTGAGCATGAGAGAGCCGAGGTACTGGCCGGTCTTCTTGCCGTCCGTGGTCGGGATGGGAGCCAGGCCGTACTCGCTCTTGCCCTCGGAGGTGTAGCGGACGGTGAAGTTGTCCCAGGTGAACTCACCACCGGAGAGTTCCGCGGCGACCGCCGACTTGGGCTTGATCTGGGCGACCTTCTTCTGGTCGGCGTAGACGCCTTCCTCGACGGCCTTCTTGGCCTTCGTCCACCATTCCTTCAGGTCCGCCTCGGTGAACCCGAGCCCGTCCTCGGTGAAGAACGCCTTGCCGTTCTGGCGGAGGTAAAGGTCGTAGAGGTACATGACGTTGTACGGGCCGGTGTCCCCGGCCCTCCCCGCCTTGTCGCGGATCTTCTTCATCGCCGCGTCGAAGTCGTCCCAAGTCCAGCCCTGCTCCGGATTCACGCCGGCCTTGGTGTAGACGGGTTTGTCGATGACCAGGGCCATCGAGTTGGAGCCGACCGGAACACCGAGCAGCTTGCCGTCGATCTCGCCGAACTTGTCCAGGCCTGCGCGGAAACCGTCCATGGAGAGGTTGCCCGCCTCGACCTGCTCGCTGAGATCGAGCAGCACATTCTTCGCGTCGTATTTACGCAGGAACCCGATGGCGTTCTGGAAGACATCGGGCGGATTGCCGCCGGAAGCCTGGGTATTGAATTTCTTCCAGAAGTCCGTGTAAACCTGGAAGTCCGTTTTCACCTTGATCTTCGGGTACTTCTTTTCGAAGAGCTTGACGGTCTCGTTGATCCGCTTGGCTCGGTCTTCAGCACCCCACCATGCGTAACGGATCGTCACCGTCCCGTCCCCGGCGCCACTGCCTCCCCCACACGCCGTCGCCGTGGTCCCCAGCCCCAGCGCGGCCAGTGAGGCTCCCCCCGCCTTGAGGATCGTTCGCCTCTCAACTTTTCTGTTCTGCTGCATGGTTGAGCCTCCCCGCGACGATGCGTCCGCCTCATGAATCGTTTCAAGTAAGCGCTTGCCGCCACAAGTTACGGAGGCCCTTCGGGCACGTCAATGACTCGGACAGGAATTGATGTGGACGGGGTCGTCGGCGCGACAGCGTGAACTGGGCCGGGCCGGCTGGGGCGTTGGACGACTGCGCAGGTGGAGCGCGTGGAGTCGACCGGTCGAACGGGGTGACGCCTTACGGAAGTTGGGGCGGATGGGGAGGGAGGTTCGCGGCTGGGGTGGAGAGTTGACGGAGAGTCGGGCAGGCATGCCGGGGCAGGCACGCGATGCACTGAGGGCTCGACCTGGAGCTTGCCGTCGCTTTCGCCGTCTCGGCCGACCTCAGGGGCGTACGACCTTGGCTGTGGCCGCTGGAAGGCCCCGGCCCATCCGAGAAGTAGCCCTTGAGGGCGTACGCAACTGCTGAGGCCCCCGCCGCACCCCGTGCGGCCTCACGGAAAGGACGAGGGTGGCGCGTGCTGGTGGGATGCCCCAGCAGCCGCCGGCCTCGACCCCCGGCGGACCCTCTGGTGCGCTATGCGCACGAGGGCGCTCACCCCGACGGGCACCGTGGGGGTGCGGGCGACCGAGCCCCGCCACACGCGGCGAAGCCGCGCAATAACGACGATGGCGACCCGGCCTGCGCTTTGCGCAGGCCGGGTCGCCATCGACATCGTGGGCGATACTGGGATCGAACCAGTGACCTCTTCGGTGTGAACGAAGCGCTCTCCCGCTGAGCTAATCGCCCGGACGTAGGAAAACATTACCCCATGTCAGGGCGTGCTTCCGACCGCCCGCCGAGCACGCGGAGCCCCGCTACTCCTTGATCTTCCACGGCATCACGAAGCCGAACCGATAGAGGTAGATCCCGGCCAGCACCCCGACGATCAGCAGACCGATCGTCGTCAGGATGATGTTGCGTCTGCGCACCTTGGGATCGAGCGCCCGCTGTGTCGCTTCGGTGACCTTGCGCTTCGTCCAGCGGAGCACCAGCTGCGCCCAGACGAACTCGGTGGCCCAGATCGCCATGCCGCCGAAGATCACCAGCCAGCCCGGCCCGGGCAATGGCAGCATGATCACGCCGGCCACCACGACCGCGAGGCCCACCACGAACACGCCCACCTGCCAGCTCAGGTGCAGCGCGCGTCGCGCCTTGATGAATTGCGGCGCACGGGACCCAAGCGCCGGCTCGCCCTTCGTCTCGTCGGCCGCCACGACGGCCTCCCCCGTTTCGTCACTCCCCGTATTCATACGGCCAAACCCTACCGGACAGAAACCAGTCACTGGAATGGTCGTAGTCGACGAACGCACACTCGGCCGGATGAGCTACCTAAAGACACGCAAAACACTCAGAGGGGTTTACAACGGCACCGTAGGTGGCATGTCGATTTCGCCGACGTGCGAATCCCCGAGCGCACACTGAGCGAAAGGCCCTGGCGCTTATGAACACCACGGTCAGCTGCGAGCTGCACCTGCGCCTCGTTGTGTCGAGCGAGTCCTCACTGCCTGTTCCCGCAGGACTGCGGTATGACACGGCCGATCCCTACGCCGTGCACGCCACCTTCCACACCGGAGCCGAGGAAACCGTCGAGTGGGTGTTCGCCCGAGATCTCCTCGCCGAGGGACTGCACCGGCCCACCGGCACGGGCGACGTCCGTGTCTGGCCGTCCCGCAGTCACGGTCAGGGCGTCGTGTGCATCGCCCTGAGCTCCCCCGAGGGCGAGGCTCTGCTCGAGGCCCCGGCGCGGGCCCTGGAGTCGTTCCTGAAGCGAACGGACGCCGCCGTACCCCCGGGCACGGAGCATCGCCATTTCGATCTCGACACGGAGCTCTCCCACATCCTGGCCGAGAGCTAGGCCGAGGCTCCGCACAAGCCGCCCGGCGCCGTCCACTCGGGGAGACGGCGCGGGCTCGGACCGTCCCCATACGGTATACACCGGCGCCGTCGCCGCGGATTCCGCGGAGGCGGCGTCTGCGCGCGTGCCCCGGGCATGGACAAACGCGTGCGCACCCGAACTGCGACCCAACGCCTACGTGCCCCCGGCCACGGCCGAACGTACGCTCGACACCAGGACGCGGACTGCTTTGCCCACCGACCGTTCGGCATGGATGGCGCCGAATCCCCCGATTCATGGAGCCGCTAGCATCGGCCAGCATCGGCGGGCGCCCGCCCGACCCCAGGCCAGGGAGCGAAACGTGCTGATCACCCACGACACCCGGTGCGCCCTCGACATCGTGGTCGATCTGGTGAACACCGCACCGGAGGACGACACGGCGGACGGGCTCGCGAGCGTCGCGGATCTGGACGAATTCGTACGCAAGCACGACATCAGCGAAGTCGGGTCACTGTCCGAGTTCGATCTCACGGCTGTACGGAAGATCCGCGGCCGGTTCTGCGGGATCTTCGCGGCACCCGATGCCCGGGCCGCCGCCGTGCTGATCAACGAGCTGGTCGCCGCGGCCGGCACCACGCCACGACTCACCGATCACGACGGCTACGACTGGCATGTGCACTACTTCGCACCTGGTGCGTCCGTCGCGGATCACCTCGCCGCCGACTGCGGGATGGCACTGGCGTTCTTCGTGGTGGCCGGCGAACAGGACCGGCTGCGACGCTGCGAGGCGCCCGACTGCCGGCACGCCTTCGTGGACCTCTCCCGCAACCGCTCCCGCCGCTACTGCGACAGCCGGACCTGCGGAAACCGTCTGCATGTGGCCGCCTACAGGGCGCGACGCAAGGAAGCGGCGGGCTGACGGAGTCCTCGGCGGGTGGCGCCAGGGACTCCGCGTACGGCTCAGAGCAGCAGCAGATCGTGCAGCGAAGCCATGAGCAGCAGACAGCCGATCACCGCAAGGAAGATCATCAGCGGTGGCTGGGAAAGTGCGAAGAGACAACCTCGCCGCTCCCCTTCGGACGCGGCGGTGTCGCTCTGTGTTGTGTCCAGCATCTCGCGGGCGATGATGACGCAGCTGAGACCCTCGACGCGATCAACACGCCCGAAAAATGGGGGAGTTAGCCGAAATCCGTGATGTGACGGTCCAGTATCTGGGATAGACCGCTTCGACGCGGATCCCGGCGTGCATCCCGGAGTGGCTTCCTCCGTGCACCGCACGGCTCACGGTCGGCTCACCGTGTCGTTTCGGAGCGGCTTATGCCGTGCTCACGGCGTCATATGCCGTGCTTCTTGAGGATGGCTTCGATGTCGCTGAAGTCGTCCCCGGACTCGGCGGCGCGGGGCTTGGCCTTGCTCTTGGACTCGGGGCGGGTCGCCGGGCTCGTCGACGGGCCCAGCGAGGGCGCCGAGGCCGAAGGAGCCACCGCGTCACGCTGCGCGGCACGGGCCGCCCTGCGCTCCTTGCGGGTCCCGCCGCCGCGCCGCTCGACGGCCCGCGTGGTCGTGAACAACAGCCACGAGGCGCCGAGCACGCCGAAGCCCGCCCAGGCCACCGGGCTGAAGGCGGTGTCGGCCGCCCATTCGACGGCCCCGGTCATCACCAGGCCGAGGGGCACCAACGAGTACGCCACGAGGCGAGCCGCCGCGAGGAAACGCTTGCGATACGCGGTGACCGCGGCGATACCCAGGCCTGCCGCGGAGACGGCGGAACAGACGGTCTCGGCAATCATCCGGTCCTCCAGGGCAGAACTCACTCGGGCAGAGTCACTTCGTCCCTTCCATCCTGCACCGCACCGTGCCCGGTATGCCATGGTCCGGGCAGACCTCAGGGACATCTCCGGGTCGGGTCCTCCTCAGGGTCCGGTCCCTCCGCACGCTGGACGGTCCCCCGCAGGGGTCGCCCGGCCACGGTTTGGGCCTCCTCGGCCACGGCTGGGAGACTGGTGCGCATGAGCGACTCCTCCCCCGCGCACCCCGCCGTCGCCGTCCTGGACGTCTGGTGCGAACTCCAGTGCGCCGACTGCCGTAGCGCCCTCGTTGACCTGCGCGCGCTGCGCGCCCGCTACGGCGACCGGCTGGAGCTGCGGCTGCGGCACTTCCCGCTGGAGAAGCACAAGCACGCGTTCGCGGCCGCGCAGGCCGCCGAGGAGGCCGCGGAACAGGGCCACGCCTGGCAGTACGTCGAGGCGGTACTGGGCCGGGTCGAGGAGCTGAACCGTAAGGGAGAACCCTTCCTGGTCGAGGTGGCCCGTGAACTCGGTCTGGACGCCGAAGAGTTCGACACCGCCCTGATCGACGGCCGGCACATCCTGATCGTTGACGCCGACCAGGCCGAGGGCAAGGCCATCGGCGTGACCGGCACGCCGACGTACGTCATCGACGGCGAGCGCCTCGACGGCGGCAAGAGCCAGGAGGGGCTGCGCGAGCGCATCGAGGAGATCGTGGACCGGCTGCTGGCCGGACAGCGGGCCTGAGGCCCCACGGCAGGTTCCTGTACGGGTCTCTACAGCAGGTCCTTGCTGAGGAGGTAGGTGATCGTCTCGTAGCCGAGTGATTCAGAGAGCCGCTCGGCCGGGGTGTTCCCCGCGGGGACGTTCATGCGGATCCCGGTCCGTCCGGCGGCGATCGTCTGCGCCTCCGCCAGCAGCATCAACGTACGGCCGTGTCCTCGGCGCCGGTACCGCTCGCCGGTCTCCACGTCGAGGACGAACGCCATCCCATCCCGTACCCCCAGACACAGTGTGCCCACCGGTGTCCCCTCGTGTTCCAGGACACTGAACGCCATGCCCTCGGGGGCGAGCCCAGCCGCCAGCGAAGTGGCATGATCCTGCCCGTACTTGGCGCGTGCCTCGGCCTCTGTCATCGGCCGGCCCCGGCTGCCTGCGGGCAGTACGGGAGAAGTGCCGCCGAGCCGCTTCTCCATGGTGCGGTCACGCGGCACGTAACCGAGCGCCGTGGCCAGCCGCAGCGCGGGCTCGGCGGCACCCGGCACCGGCACCTCGATCCGCCGGCAGCCCCAGCCGCGCGCCACCTCTTCGGCAGCGAGCGCGGCCACTGTGCCGCGCCCCCGTCGGCGGTCCGGCTCGTCGATCCCCAGCTCCCGGATCTGCGCGACCGACGGCCCGGAGAGGGGGTGGGTCGCAAGGTGTATCGCACCGACGGGCCGGCTGTTCACGCAGACCTTGTAGTGGCGTGACAGCGCCCCGTCGGCTTCGCGCTGAAGCGGCTCGGTCGGCCGCAGGGTGGTGGTCATCAGGGATGTTGTACCCACGTTGATTACCGGCGTCAGCCCAATTGTGCTCGGCTGTGAGCGGCATTCACGGATCGAGGTCGTCTCCCGACCGCTCGTCGAAGATCCGCATGGCCTTGGCGGTCACCGGCCCGGGCGTGCCCGGGAGTTCGCGTGCGTCGACCCGGTGCACGGCCTGTACATCGCGCAGGGTCGAGGTCAGGAAGATCTCCTGCGCCCGCTCCAGAACGTCCAGCGGCAGGTCGGTCTCCTTGGCGCCGGTCCACTCGACGGTGAGCGCGCGTGTGATGCCCGCGAGGCAGCCGGAGGGGATCGGCGGGGTGTGGATCTCGCCGTCGAGGACCACGAAGACATTGGACCCGGTGCCCTCGCACAGCTGCCCCACGGTGTTCGCGAACAGCGCCTCGCTCGCGCCCTGTTCGCGAGCGCGGGCGAGGGCGACGACGTTCTCGGCGTACGACGTGGTCTTGAGGCCGGTGAGCGCGCCGCGTTCGTTGCGGGTCCACGGCACGGTGATCGCGGCGGTGGAGTCGGCGCGCCGGCTGGTCTCGCCCAAGGCGACGACGAGGGTCGGACCGTGCTCGCCGCGGTCTGAACCGAGCGGTGAGAGGCCACCGGTGTACGTGATCCGCAGGCGGCCCAGCGGCATCGGGTTGGCGTCCAGGACGGCCGCGCAGGCCCGGCGCACCTCATCCAGGTCGGGCTCGGGCAGCCCGAGGCCGTGCGCCGAGCGGGCCAGCCGCTTGAGATGGCGGGTGAGCGCGAACGGCCGGCCGTCGATCGCCTTGACGGTCTCGAAGATGCCGTCGCCCACGGTCAGTCCGTGGTCGAGGACGGAGACACGGGCCGACTCGATGTCCAGCAGCCCACCGTCGAGCCAGAGCTTCACGTGAGTGTCCCTCCACTTGAGTCGTACGCCCCTGACGCTACAGCCAGCAGTAGGGCGGCTTTCAGCTCGGTCTCCCGCCACTCGAGCTCGGGGTCGGACCCCCAGGTGATACCCGCGCCGGAGCCGAAGCGCAGCACTGCTGCGGCCCTTCCGTCCTTGGCGGACCGGACCACCCAGAACGTACGGATACCGACGGCCAGTTCTCCGGTCCCGCGGTCGGCGTCCACCCAGCCGATGCCGCCGCAGTACGGGCCTCGGGGCGCGGTCTCCAGGGCGTCGATGATCCGCAGGGCGCTGGATTTGGGGGCGCCGGTGACGGAGCCGGGCGGAAACGTCGCCTCCAGCAGCTCCGGCCAGCCCGCGTCATCGCGCAGTTCGCCGGACACGGTCGAGACGAGGTGGACGAGGCCCGGGTGCTTCTCGACGACACACAGGTCGGGCACGGTCACCGAGCCGGTGGCGCAGACGCGCCCCAAGTCGTTGCGGACCAGGTCCACGATCATCACGTTCTCGGCGTGGTCCTTCTCCAGAAGGTCGGCCTCGGTGCGTCCGGTGCCCTTGATCGGGCCCGACTCGACGAACCGTCCGTCGCGGCGCAGAAAGAGCTCGGGGGACGCTGTGGCCAGTTCGACGCCGTGGTCACGGAGGCGGATCGTTCCGGCATACGGTGCCGGGTTGCCGCGGGCGAGCAGCGCGGTGAGCGCGTCCACGTCGGCGTCCGGATCAACCGGTGCGGACAGGACCCGGCAGAGGTTCGCCTGGTAGACCTCGCCGGCCGCTATGTGCTCGCGGATGCGGCGCACACCCGCCGTGTACGCGGCGCGGTCGAGCGACGACGTCCAGTCATCGATCGCGGGCCCCCGCCACTCCCCCGGCACCGGCGCGGGCACCGGCTGATGGCGTACGTCACGGAAACGGGCGCACACCAGACGCCCCTCGAAGTCCGCCGTGACGGCCCAGAAGCCACTCGATTCCAGGGCCGCGGGGTCACTAGTGACATCAAGGAGGCCGGTCGCGACGAGAGGGCCGAAGCGGGCCAGAGCTGGGAGGTCGTGCACACGTGCGAGTCTATGGCGGGCGCCGCGCGCGTGCGCCGGCCGTGTCGCTCACCGGGCGCACCGCAGCACGCTGCACAAACGCGTTTTTGTACTGGCCCCGGAATCCGCTAGAGTTCAACACGTCACCGACCCGCACGAGCGAGGCGGAAAAGACAAGCGGACGTAGCTCAGTTGGTAGAGCGCAACCTTGCCAAGGTTGAGGTCGCCAGTTCGAACCTGGTCGTCCGCTCGCAGGAAGTGGGGGATCTTCCCGAACCCCGCTCCCCTGGTGGAGTGGCCGAGAGGCGAGGCAACGGCCTGCAAAGCCGTCTACACGGGTTCAAATCCCGTCTCCACCTCCAAGGACGATTAGCTCAGCGGGAGAGCGCTTCCCTGACACGGAAGAGGTCACTGGTTCAATCCCAGTATCGTCCACACAGGCCAGAGGCCGTTTCCCGATACGGGAGACGGCCTCTGGCTCGTGACGAGTGACAATCTGCGTGACTACCGATCCTCGCCACCCTCAAAGATGCGGTCCATGGTCACCGCTCCTGTCTGGATCACCGGGCGGATCTGCTTCCGGTAGACCTTCTCTGTGACCGCCGTACTGGAGTGCCCCACGAGCCGGGAGATCTCCTCCAGCGGAACGCCGTTGTCGGAGAGCAAGGACACGAAACTGTGCCGGAGCTCCCGAGGCGTCCAGTCCGCAGGGTCGAGACCATCCACCGCAGCAAGGACACGTCGATAGGCCCGCCGGACATTGGCCGCATCGAGCTCTGTGCCGACTGCGGACGTGAAGACGAGACCCTTCTCCTTCCACTGCTCCCCCGCCTTCTCACGCTGCCGATCCTGCGCTTTCCGCTGCTCGGCCAGCGCCTCCACACAGCGAGCAGGCAGCGCGAGCGTGCGCCTCGACTTCCGCGTCTTGGTGTCCCCACTGGCACGGACCGAACGCCAGACGGCGATGTGCGGCGGGATCGGGGGATCCTCGTCCGGCGCCTCTTCAAGGTCCACGTGATCCCACGTGAGCGGGCGCAGCTCCTCCGTCCGACCTCCGGTGAGGAGAGACAGCACGATGTAGGCGTGCAGCGGCGTGTCAGCGGCAGCGTCCAGCACCGCCTCAGCCTGTGCGAGGGTGAGCGCTTTGGACGGACGCCCCTCCTGGCCGGTCGGGACGGAGCACAGCTCAACGACGTTGCGCTTCACCTTGTCCCGCACCATGGCTCGCTTGACCGCTCGGTTCAGGCACGACCGGATCACTTGCAGCGTGCTCGTACTGAGCGCCTTGGCCTTGTCAGCCAGCCACTTGTCCACCTCGTCGGCGGTCAAGGCCCGCGCACAGCGCGGGCGCGCGCCGCCTTGTTGGCGGGGCCGCCGCTCTGTCTTCGCCAGCGGCGGCCCCGCCAGGCGGCGCGCTACGTGCAGTGGGCGGACGGGGGAAAACCCACTTGGGCTGGGGCGGTCGGCTCCACGACTTTAGGCAGCCACCATGGGGCGAGCCTCGAAGATCATGGCCCCAACGTCGTGCTTTAACGGGCAGGTCCACAGACGGTCCACAGACTGCCCGACTCGCCGGAAGCTTACGGGCCGTGATCACTCGCCCCATGGCAGCTCCCGCCCAAAGTCGTTCCGCCGACCGCGTGGGCAAGTGGTGGCGTCGTCCCACGATCACAAGAGCTGTAGAGATATAGCCATGTGGCCTGATCGCACTCATCATGAGCAACATGCAGAGTGTCCAAGCGGGAGCAAGAACCGGCAAGACACGTGGATCGCTTGGTTGGTTCTCGATCTCCCTCTTCACGCAGGGGAGCCTTTTCGCGGGAATTTACGTTGCCGAGTTCATCACGGACGGGGACCGCTGGGTCGCCATGCTCGAGTGCGCTTTTGGCATGCTGTTCGCAAGCTGGATTGCCGGAGCCGTGCACCTTCGCCGGATCAGGAAGGCGGAGACGTAGGGGTCACAGGCGTCCGATTCCTGATCGGTACAGCAGCGAAGTACAGCAACCCCGCCGACCGACGCCAACCGCACATCCCCCCAATAGCCCGTTTGACCAGCCCACCAGACCTCAACGACCTCTGCGACCTCCGTGCCCGTAGTCCGCATGAGGAGCGCGAGCAGCAGGGTGCGACTCCGCCGACCTCAGCCCCCGGAGTGAGTGACCAACCGCGCGGACTGAGTGACCAACTGCGTGACAACCGGCACGCACAGCGGCGAACGTCCACGGACGTCAAAGGATTTGCGATGCAGGCCAGCGGCGTGTCAGTATCTGTCCACCGGCCGGACAGGCCGCCCGCGCGATTAGCTCAGCGGGAGAGCGCTTCCCTGACACGGAAGAGGTCACTGGTTCAATCCCAGTATCGCGCACCAGCCGAAGCCCCCGGCCGTCTCGTACGGCCGGGGGCTTCGTCGTGCGCTCTCCTCGAACCTGTCAGGAGGAAAAGAGCATGCGGCCGAAGCTCTTCTGGCGCTTGTGGCCGTAGTGACCGCCATGGCCGCCGTGCGGGGCGCCCCAGGCGGGTGCGGGAGCGGCCGGGTAGGCCTGGGGGGCCGCCGGAGCGGCCGGGGGCGGCGGCGCGGGCTGCTGCCACTGGGACTCCAGGCGGGTCAGTGACTCCAGCTCCCCGTAGTCGAGAAAGATCCCGCGGCAGCCGCTGCACTGCTCGATCTGGACGCCATTGCGGTTGTACGTGTGCATCGGCGCACGGCACTTCGGACACTGCATGGTCGGCTCAACTCCTCGCCGGTCGGTACTGCTTCGCCATGACAGACACTGCCCGGCTTCGGTCGGTTGCACCCTACGTCGGGAAACCCGGAGCCAACTCCGGCGGGTGAGCTGCCATTCGGTCACAGGCGTCGATCACGGCCACCTCCACCTCGTCGAGCGCACGGCCGGCTGCCATCGCCTTCACAATCGCCAGAGCTCCCGTCTGGACGGTGAGGGCGCGGGCCGGGACGTCCAGGGCGGGCCAGGGGTCGGTGTCCGCAGGGAGCGCGGAGCCCTCGGCCTTCTGGTACGCCGCCAGGAAGCGGGTCCATTCGTCGGGCGGGAGGAGTCCACAGGCGAACCAGGCGGCTGGGCGGGCCAGATCCCACGCCGGCTCGCCCAGTCCAAGGTCGTCGATGTCGATCAGCAGCCAGGCGCCGCCCGGGTCGCGGACGAGCTGGCCCAGGTGGAGGTCACCGTGGCACAGCGTGGCCGCGTTCACCATCGGGGCCTCGTTCTTCGCCCAGGCCGGGAGGACGGACCAGGCGCGCAGAACCGGCCCGGCGGCGGGGTGCGGGCCCGCCGCCCGGAGCCGCTCGACGGCTCGGGCCGCCTTCGCCGGACCGCGCATCGGTGGGAGCCCGGACGGGAGCGCGGCTCGGGACGTCCGGTGGAGGCGAGCGAGGAGGGTGGCAGCGTCCTCCCAGGGGGCGGCTTCGGGGGTTTCGGGGTCCACGGGGGTGCCGTACGGCCAGAACGTGACCAGGCGGCCGTGCATTTCGGCAGCGCTCGCAGCGAGCGGCGCCAGCAGAACACCGTCGAGGGCCGGGTGGGCGGCGACGGCCATACGCGCCGCGAGCTCGCCGGTGTCGGTGCCGGAGGCGTGCGCCTTGGCCACGGTGTCCGCATGCCGCACGACGGTGCCATCGGGCCGATCGGCCAGCACGGACGTGTCCGTACCGCAGGCACAGACACTCGCGCCCGGGTGCACCGCGGCGCGCACTTTCGCGGTGAGGGCGGGCAGCACGTCTGCGGTCACTCGGATCCCCCGGGGTCGTACATCGCCGGCTCAACCCGGTGGGCCCGGGTCGACCCCGTGAGCGTACGCAGGCAGCCACGGACCCGGAACCGCAACCATCCACGACGGCCCTCAAACCGCAACCATCAATTGAGCAACCACAACGGCGAGCGTTGGTACGCGAGGCCGGCGCCGGTCCAGGCGCAAAAAAGGCGCCCGCGCAGCTCCCCAGCTGCGCGGGCGTCTGTGCCGTCCGCCGCACCCCCGTCCCCACGGGGTTTCATGGCCGGATGTCCCCGCCCGGACCGCTCTTCCGGGCCTGGGGCGCCGCTCAGCGCCCCAGCATCACGCCCACGGACGACGCTTGTGTGACCACTGCTTCCCAGCCGCCGAAGACGACCACGAGCAGGGTCGCCAGGGGGAGGACCATGGCCGTCGCCACCAAGGGGTGGCGCTGGCCGGACCGGCGGGTACCGAACGCGGCGCTGTTCGCCCTGCGTCCCCGCGTGCGGATCATCGTCCGCGATGCCGTGTCCGCCATGGTCCCTCTCCTGACCTTCTGTTGATGAAGCTCTTGTTGCTGATTGATCTCCTGCTGTCTGACAGCGGCGGGTGGCTGACCTCGGGGGACGAGTGCTGCACCCGCCGCTTGACTTCAAATCTAGGTGGGCGGGGCCCGTGGGGCGTCATGCCGTCGTATCGATTGCCGGGCCTCCCGGAGGATGAGCGATGACCTGCGAAGTACTCCCCTGGGTGGAGACGAGGTCCTAGGTCTCGGGGTCTTCCCGGAGGGGACGTCCGGTCTGCCCCGTCTGTTCCGAGCTGTCCTCCCTGGGCACGGGCTGTTCGACCAGGGCCAGCACCCTGTTCGCCATGAAGCGGGCCGTGCGGACCACCCCTCCGCTGCGGGTGACTTCGCTCACTTCCACGACTCCCCTGCGGACCGCCGTCTCCACTCGGCGCCCCGCGCGGCTCGCCACCACCTCATATGTGCGTGTCGTGTCCCCGGCGTCCACGACTATCTCCACTCGATCACCCTTCACGGGCCCAATCCCCCTTCTGCGACAGATGGTTGGGGATCCCGGCAGCCCAAAGCCGCTGAATTCGCCCGTCCCCTGACCACCTTTCAAGTTTCGCACCCGGCACTGACAATCGGCCGGGCCACGAGGGCGCGGCCTCTGCGCGCGCCCGGCCACGGAAACGTAAGCTGTGCCACGTCAAACGGACCGGGCAGCGGGGATGGACATGGCGATGATGCGCCTGAGGCGCGAGGACCCGCGTGTCGTCGGCTCATTCAAGATCCATCGACGGCTCGGCGCGGGTGGGATGGGCGTTGTCTATCTGGGCTCCGACCGGCGTGGCCAACGAGTCGCACTGAAGGTGATCCGGCCGGATCTGGCGGAGGACCAGGAGTTCCGGTCCCGGTTCGCACGCGAGGTGTCGGCGGCGCGGCGGATCCGGGGCGGGTGTACGGCCCGTCTCGTCGCCGCGGATCTGGAAGCGGACCGTCCGTGGTTCGCGACGCAGTACGTCCCCGGGCCCTCGCTGCACGACAAGGTCGCCGAGGAGGGGCCGCTCACCGCGGCCGAGATCGCGGCCGTCGGCGCCGCCCTCTCCGAGGGGCTCGTCGCCGTGCACGAGGCCGGTGTCGTGCACCGGGATCTCAAGCCTTCGAACATCCTGCTGTCCCCGAAGGGGCCACGCATCATCGACTTCGGCATCGCCTGGGCGACGGGGGCGAGCACGCTCACGCACGTCGGTACGGCGGTGGGGTCTCCCGGCTTCCTCGCGCCCGAGCAGGTGCGGGGTGCCGCCGTCACGCCGGCCACGGACGTGTTCGCGCTTGGGGCCACGCTGGCGTATGCGGCGACCACCGACTCGCCCTTCGGGCACGGCAGTTCCGAAGTGATGCTCTACAGGGTGGTGCACGAGGAGGCGCAGCTGAAGGGCGTGCCGGATGCGCTGGCCCCTCTCGTACGGGCGTGTCTGGCGAAGGATCCGGAGGAGCGGCCCAGCACGCTGCAACTGTCGTTGCGGCTCAAGGAGATCGCGGCCCGCGAGGCACAGGGGCTGAGTGCCGCCCGCCCGCCCACGCCGCGTGGGAGCGGGGCCGAGCGGCCGACGGGGCGGCTCACCGAGAACCACCCGGACCAGCGCACCCAGCGGCGTACGCAGGGCAGTCCCCCGCCGCCGCGGAACGGTACGCCGCCGCGGTCCGGGGCGCGGCCGGTGCCGTCGCGGGGCAACTCGACGCGCTCCGGCTCCGGCGGTCGGCCCGCGGCGCCGCGCAGTGGCTCCGGGCGTCCGGGGCCGCGGACCACCGGGGCAGGGCGGCGGCCCGCCAATCCACGGTTGCTGCGGCAGCGGCTGTTCGTGTTCGTCGTGGTGACCTTGCTGGTGGCCCTCGGGATCGCGGCGGCGCAAGGTTGCCAGGGCCCGGAGCGCGGGCTCGGCGGTGAGCAGCGGCAACTCGAGCCCGTACAGCCGGAGTTCAAAACGCAGGACCTGCCGCCGCTGATGTCCGAGCGGTACGGGTCGACGATCGAGACGCAGCCTCAGGGCTGAGGGCGCCCCGTCGCGACCGCGTAGAACGCGACCGCGGCGGCGGCCCCCACATTCAGCGAATCCACTCCATGTGCCATCGGGATGCGGACCCATTCGTCCGCCGCCACCAGGGCCTGGGTGGACAGGCCGTCGCCCTCCGCGCCCAGCATCAGGGCGACCCGGTCCATCCGATGCGGGGCAACCTCGTCGAGGCTCTTGGCCTTCTCGTCCGGAGTGAGCGCGAGGAGGGCGAAACCCGCCTCGCGGACCGTCTCCAGGCCCTTGGGCCAGGTGTCGAGACGCGCGTACGGGACGGAGAAGACCGCGCCCATGGAGACCTTCACGCTGCGGCGGTAGAGCGGGTCCGCGCAGTCCGGCGAGAGGAGGACCGCGTCCATGCCCAGGGCGGCGGCGGAGCGGAAGATCGCGCCGATGTTGGTGTGGTCGTTGACCGACTCCATGACGACCACCCTGCCGGCCGTCTGAAGCAGATCGTCGGGGGTCGGCAGTGGCTTGCGCTGCATGGAGGCGAGGGCGCCGCGGTGCACGTGGTAGCCGGTGACCTGCTCGGCGAGTTCGGGGCTCACCGCGTACACCGGGGCGGGGAGTTCGTCGATGACGTCGCGCATGACGTCGACCCACTTGGCGGAGAGCAGCATCGAGCGCATCTCGTAACCGGCGTCCTTGGCCCGTCTGATGACCTTCTCGCCCTCGGCGATGAACAGGCCCTCGGCGGGCTCGCGCTTGCGGCGCAGCTCGACGTCGGTCAGGCCCGTGTAGTCGCGCAGGCGCGGGTCGTCGGGTTCCTCAACGGTGATGAGATCTGCCACAGGGTGATACTGCCTTGTCCTGGGTGCGGTGCCAACGGCTCGGACAGGGTTGAGTTACCCCGGGTTACGCGGAGGTCTCCGGGCCCACGTTCACCACGTCGCCGATGACGATGACCGCCGGCGGTTTCACGTCCTGGGCGCGTACGGTCTCTGCCACCGTTTCGAGGGTCGCGTCGACGCGGCGCTGGGCGGCCGTCGTGCCCTCCTGGACGAGGGCCACGGAGGTGTCGGCCGGCTTGCCGTTGTCGATCAGCGTGCGTGCGATGGCGCCGATCTTGTCGACGCCCATCAGGACGACCAGGGTGCCGCGGAGCTTGGCCACAGCCGGCCAGTCGACCAGGGAGCGCTCGTCGTCGGGGGCGACGTGCCCGCTGACGACCGTGAACTCGTGGGCCACCCCTCGGTGCGTGACCGGGATGCCCGCGGCGCCCGGGACCGAGATCGAGCTGGAGATGCCGGGGACGACCGTGCAGGCGATGCCCGCCTCGGCGAGCGCCTGGGCCTCCTCCATGCCACGGCCGAAGACGAAGGGGTCGCCGCCCTTGAGACGGACCACGGACTTGCCCTGCTTCGCGTGCTCGATGAGCGCGTTGTTGATCGCTTCCTGGGCCATGAAACGGCCGTACGGGATCTTCGCCGCGTCGATCACCTCGACGTGCGGCGGGAGTTCGGCGAGCAGGTCGCGGGGGCCCAGGCGGTCCGCGATGACGACGTCCGCCTCGGCGAGAAGGCGACGCCCGCGGACCGTGATCAGGTCCGGGTCGCCGGGGCCGCCGCCGACCAGGGCGACGCCCGGGGTGCGGGTGCGGTGGTGCGGGGCTACGAGGGTGCCGTCGCGGAGGCCTTCGACCACCGCGTCGCGGATGGCGGCGGTGTGGCGGGGGTCTCGGCCTCGGGCGTTCGTCGTGAGTACGGCCACCGTGACGCCTTCGCTGTGGCCTGTCGCGGGGGTCCAGGCTGTGGCTGCGTCGGCGTCGTCGGAGCGTACGCACCAGACGCGGTGGGCTTCTGCCTCGGCCGAGGCCCTTGTGTTCGCTTCCGTGTCGCTGGTGGCGATGAGGGCGTACCAGGCCTGGGCCAGGTCGCCCTCCTCGTAGGGGCGCCTCTCCCAGGTGAGTTCGCCTGCGTCTGCCATTGCCTCTACGGAGGGGGTGGCTGTCGGGGATACGAGGTGGATGTCCGCGCCTGCTGCGATCAGGGCCGGGAGGCGGCGCTGGGCCACCTGGCCGCCGCCGAGGACTACTACTCGGCGGCCGGTGAGGCGGAGGCCTACGGGGTAGGCGGGGTGTTCGGCCATGGAGGTGCAGCTCCTCATGCGGCGGTGCGGGGGCGGGGCCCTGCGGCTCTGGAGTGCCCCTGACATGCGGATTTTAAGGTGCGGGGTGGTGGGCGGCTGGGGTGGGTGGGTTTTCTTTCCCCAAGCCCGCCCCTTCCCGAAACCGGGAGTTCCGCCCCCGGGACCCCGGGTGGGGGCGGGTGGGCAGCGCTCTTGGTGCGGGCCGTCGTCGGTCTGTGGCCACTCGTTCCGCCATGCGGAACGCCTGCCCACAGACCGGCGGCGGCTACTTCTCCGTTACCCCTGCTGAGTCGAACGTTGCTACCTCGTGCATTGCTCTTGCTGCGCTTTGGACCATGGGGAGGGCCAGTAGGGCGCCTGTGCCCTCGCCCAGGCGGAGGTCCAGGTCCACCAGGGGGCGGAGGCCCAGTTTGTTGAGGGCGGCTACGTGGCCCGGCTCGGCGCTGCGGTGGCCTGCGATGCAGGCTGCCAGGACCTCGGGGGCGATGGCGCGGGCTACCAGGGCGGCGGCGCCGGCGCTTACGCCGTCCAGGATCACCGGCGTACGCAGGGATGCGCCGCCCAGCAACAGGCCGACCATCGCGGCGTGTTCGAGGCCGCCGACCGCGGCGAGGACGCCAATGGGGTCGGCGGGATCCGGCTGGTGGAGTTGGATGGCGCGGCGTACGACCTCGGTCTTGCGGGCCAGCGTCTCGTCGTTGATGCCGGTGCCGCGGCCGGTGACCTCGGAGGGGTCGGTGTCCGTGAAGACCGCGATCAGGGCGGCGGACGCGGTGGTGTTCGCGATGCCCATCTCGCCCGTGACCAGGGCCTTGTTGCCCGCGGCCACCAGGTCGCGGGCCGTGTCGATGCCCACCTCGATTGCCTGCTTGACCTCCTCGCGGGTCAGCGCGGGGCCGGTCGTCATGTCGGCGGTGCCGGCCCGGACCTTGCGCGGCAGGAGGCCGGGGGTCGCGGGCAGGTCGGAGGCGACTCCCACGTCGACGACGCAGACCTCGGTGCCGACCTGGCTGGCGAAGGCGTTGACGACCGCTCCCCCGCCCAGGATGTTGGCCACCATCTGACCGGTGACCTCCTGCGGCCACGGGGTGACGCCCTGGGCGTGCACGCCGTGGTCGCCCGCGAAGATCGCGACGGCGGCCGGTTCCGGGATCGGAGGCGGGCACATCCGGGACAGACCGCTCAGCTGTGCGGAGATGATCTCCAGCATGCCGAGGGCGCCCGCGGGCTTCGTCATGCGCTTCTGGCGCTCCCACGCCTCGCCGAGCGCCTTCGCGTCGAGCGGGCGAATGTTGGAGACGGTCTCGGCGAGCAGGTCGTGCGGCTCCTCGCCGGGCAGGGCGCGGCGGCCGTACGTCTCCTCGTGGACGACCCAGGACAGGGGCCGGCGCTTGGACCAGCCGGCCTGCAGCAGCTCGGGCTCCTCCGGGAATTCGTCCACGTAGCCCACACAGAGGTACGCCACGACCTCCAGGTGCTCGGGCAGGCCGAGGGTCCGGACCATCTCGCGCTCGTCGAAGAAGCTGACCCAGCCGACGCCGAGGCCCTCGGCGCGGGCGGCCAGCCACAGGTTCTCGACCGCGAGAGCGGAGGAGTACGGGGCCATCTGCGGCTGTGTGTGGCGACCCAGGGTGTGACGGCCGCCGCGGGTCGGGTCGGCGGTGACGACGATGTTCACCGGGGTGTCGAGGATCGCCTCGATCTTCAGTTCCTTGAACTGCTTCGCGCGGCCCTTGGGCAGCGACTTCGCGTACGCGTCGCGCTGCCTCATGGCCAGTTCGTGCATCGTGCGCCGGGTGTCGGCGGAGCGGATGACGACGAAGTCCCAGGGCTGGGAGTGGCCTACGGACGGCGCGGTGTGCGCCGCCTCCAGTACGCGGAGCAGTACCTCGTGCGGGATGGGGTCACCGCGGAAGCCGTTGCGGATGTCACGGCGCTCGCGCATGACGCGCAGGACGGCCTCGCGCTCGGCGTCGTCGTAGCCGGGCGCGGCGGGGCCGGGGGACTCGCGTACATCCGCTACGGCGGCCGGGCTCTCCTCCTGCTCGCGCTGCTCTTCCTGCTCAGCCTCATCGTCCTGGTCGGCGGCGGCCAGGGTGTCCAGGTCCTCCGCCTGCTGAGCTGCTACGGGCTGCTGCTCCGGGGCCTCAGCATGCTCGGCGTCCTCAAAGGAGGGTTCGGGCACGGGAGTTGCCTCCGGTCCGGCGACGGCAGGTTCAGCCTGGTCGGCCTGTTCGGCCTCGCGGGGAGCCGGGAGCGTGACCACGGGGTTCTCGGGAGCCGGGGGTTCGGCGGTCTCCGCGGCGGCGGGTGCGGGCGCCTCCTCGGCGGCCGGTGCCGGTTCCGCCTGAGCGGGGTGTTCCGCCTCCGGGAGGGGCGGGACGGTCATGGCGTGCGGGGGTGTCGGGGCGAGGTGGGGCGTCGTCGGGATGGTGCCTTCGACGGGCACGAACTGGCCGACGCGCTGCCCCGGTTGGGCTTGCTCAGGGGCCTGCGCGGGTACGGCGGCGTCCGCGGGCGTGACCAGCTGCGGCTCGGCGGGATCCGGGGTCGGCGCGTCGGGCAGCGCCGGCGCCTCCGCAGGATCCGTGAACTGCGCGGCTTCCTCGGTGACCACGGGCTGTGCCACCTCGTCCGCGCCGGTGACCGGGGCCTGCGGCTCGGCTTTTGCGAACTGCTCGGCGTACTCCGGGAATTGCGGTTCGGCGGCGTGCGCGGGCAGGTGGGGCTCGGGCGCCGGCGGGAAGTGCGAGACCGCCGGTGCGGGCTGGAAGTGCGCGGCTTCGGCGTGGTCGGCCGCGTGCGGCGCCTGCGCGGGAGCCGCAAGGTGTTCGGGTTCCTCGTACTGCGCGGGCTCCTCGTACTGCGCGGGCTCCTCGTACTGCGCGGGCTCCTCGTACTGCGCGGGTTCCGATGCCCGGATCGCGTCATCCGGGACCTGAGTAGCCTCCGGAGCCGGCTCCTGCGGGAACTGCTCGGCCTCCGGGCTCTGCGCAGCCGCAAGCACGAACTCCTCCGCGGTGTCCGGGACTCCGGCCAGGCCCGTGACCTCGGAAGCTTGTACGGACTCCGTCACCGGCACGTCGGCGGAAGCCTGCGCGCCTTCGGAACTCTGGGCGGCATCGGCACCAGCAGCCGCCTCACCAGGCGCCTCCTCAACGGCCTGCGGAGCGGCAACCTCCTGGCCCACCCCAGCCTGAGGAACCTCACCGACCCCCACGCCTTCGGAGCCCTGCCCCGCTCCGTCGGCCTCCTCAGTACCCCGGACGACCGTTTCTGCAACACCCGCCTCAGGGCCCGCCTGGGCCTGGACTCCCCAAGGCGTCGCCCCAGCCGGACCGCGGTCGGCCAGCGAGCGCACCGGGCTCCCGGCGCTGTCCGGTGTCGGCGGACCGAGGTGCAGCGGACGACGGGCTGCGACCGGCTGCGGCGCGGGCTCAGGAGCGGACGCAGGGGCGCGCTCGGGCTCCGGCAGCCGGACCCCTCCCAAGTCGACCGATCCGCTGTCCCGGCCCGACATCTCGTGCGGCCCGGGCTCGTGCACAACCTCGGGGACGGGATCCGGTGGTGGCGGAGGGACCTCGTTGCCCCAGGCGCCCTGGGCGCCCGGCAGCAGCAACAGGTCTTCGTGGTCCTCGGCGGGGGTCTCGGAGAGGTAGGGGTACGCACCCGGCGCCTGGGCGCCCGGCTGCTCCACCACGCCTGCGCTCTCCGGCAGTCCTTCGCCCGGGACCTGGCCGGTGTCGGTCATGCGTACCCCTCGCCCATCGGTTTGTGCTCTACGACCTGCTCGTCCGGAGCGGTGCGTCGACCGCCCGCAGTGAAGAACGAGCATGCGTGCCGGGCGGCACGAACGGCCAGTCGACAAAGCCATTAACAGGCATTGTCGCGGTCGGCCGGTCACCATGGCAGTGTGATCCGCCATGGCCCGCTGTGGACTGCGCCACGTTGCGCGCCCTCCGGTCCGCCGTACCACACGCATCCCAAATCGGGCCCGTTTTCCGGACATTGACCGACGAAATTTCGGACAAGCCGACGCAGTACAACGGTCGGCCAGCCTACCGCGAGCGGTACGACAACAGGATCACGGGGCGCGATCGGGCATCCCGCCCGTCGCCCGACCACCACCCCTCAACGAGGCTCCCCCCGTGCTCAACGCCCGGGGGTATCCCCATCGCGCCGCACCTGCTTGCCTGTAAGCAGGAAAGCAACGCTGCGTTCCTTCTCCGTCCAGGCGCGGGTGTCCAGTTCGACGGACTGCAGAAGCGCGCACTCGACCTGATAACCGTGCTCCGTCAGGTCCCTGCCGATGAGTTCGGCCTCGTCGCGTGTCGCGGCGTGCGTGACGATCCGCTGGGGGCGCCGGTCGGCGACGGCGGAGACCACCGCGGCCCCCCCGCCCCCGACGCGTACGACATCGGGTTCGGGCAGGTTCTCCAGGATGTGCGGCGCGGTGCCCTGCACGATCTGGAGCTGTACGCCGAAGCGGCGGGCGGCGTCCATGGTGCGGGCGCAGGCGTCCCGGTCGCGGTCCACGGCGATGACCCCGGCGCCGCAGCGCGCGGCCTCCGTGGCGAAGGCACCGCTGCCGGAGCCGATGTCCCATACGAGGTCGCCCACGCGCGGCCCCAGATGGGCGAGTTGAGCGGCCCGCAGCGGCTCGTTCTCGCCCTCGCCGACCGCGCCGCCGTACGCCTCGGCGGGCAGGGCCCAGCCGCGCGGTCCTGCGCCCGGGTCGCGTCCGGCGATCCAGCCGCCGCGTTCGGCCGGGGCGACGGGTCCGCCCATGACGATGACCACGTTCGGGTCGCGCCAGGTGTGATCGGCGGCCTTGTCGGAGGTGAGGATCGTGACCTGTTCGCGGTCGGTGCCGAGTTCCTCGCAGATGACGAAGGTGCGGTGGACTCCCTCGAGAAGCAGTCCGAGTTCGGCCGGTCCTGCGCCGGGCGAGGTGAGGACGGCGACCTTGGTGTGGGCGCGGCAGACGTTCACGGCGCGTCGCAGGGTGCGGCGGTGGGCGACGACCACCTGGGCATCGTCCCAGGGCATTCCGGCACGGGCGAAGGCGGTGGCGACCGAGGAGACGGCGGGCACCACTTCGACCTCGAGGCCGAACTCGGGGGCGCGCAGGGTGCGTACGACTCCGAAGAAGCCCGGGTCGCCGTCGGCGAGGACCACGGCGCTGCCGCGGTGTCCGGCGATACGGCGGGCGGCGAGGCCGACGCTGCCGAGCCGGATGCGTTCGGCGGCCAGGGGCACTTCGGGCAGCGCCAGGTGATGGGCCGCGCCGGCCACCAGTGTGGCGGCGCCGAGTGCGGAGCGCGCCGCGTCGGTCAGTGGCGAGCCGTCCCAGCCGATCACCGTGACCCGGTCGGCCATCGTCGTCAGTCTCCCGAAGTCTTCGCAGGTCGTGTGGTGATGGGGGTCTCCCGCTCATGGGGTCCCCCGCTCGAGCGAAGTCGAGAGTGGGGGGAGAAGCCCGGAGTGGGGAAGTGTGGAGCCCCGTGAGCGTACCTGGTGACTTGTGGTGATGTGGGTGGGGGTCGCGGCGGCCGCCCCTCCGTTTGGTTCCGGTCAGTTCCAGTCGGAGTACGTGAAACCGCCGGAGTCGGCGGACTCCTCGCCGACGCCGTCGAGGTCTTCGGGGAGCAGGCTCCACACTATGTAGTCCGTACGCAGGTCGGCCCAGCCGCCGTCCTCCGTGCGGGTCCTGGCTATACAGGCACCGCGCAGGACGCCCTCGCTGATACAGCCGATCTTCTGGGCGACCTGCTGGGAGGCGGTGTTGTCGGCCGCCGTACGCAGCTCCAGGCGCTCGAACTTCTGGTCGCGCAGCAGCCATTGGGCGGTGGCGAGTGCGGCCTCGGAGGCGTAGCCCTCGCCGCGTGCCCAGGGCGCGATGATGTACGACATCTCGGTGGCGCGTACATGCCAGTTGGCCTTGCTCAGCTGGATGACGCCGACCAGACGCTGGGTGAGGAACTCGGTGACGGCGAGGGCGATACCCCGGCCTTCGGTGCGCTCGACGGGTGCCTCGTCGGTGACCCAGGTACGGGCCGCGCCCTCGGTGAAGGGCTGGGGCACCGGCGTCCAGGCGACGACCAGCTCGTCGTTCATCATCTCGGTGAGGGCGGGAACATCGTCGTCCTCGAGAGGGCGCAGCACCAACCGCTCCGTGCTGAGGGAGATGTCGGGGAAGGTGTTCGTCATGCGCCGCTCCGTAACCTTCAGGGACCGTCGGGCCTGCTGAACTGCCCAGCATGCAGCATCAGAGCACCGAACTGCACCACGGGGCGGTCAGGAGCGCGGGCAGGGGCGCGGGCGCCGCCTCTTTTGGCCCGTAATAGGGTCTGAGCATGCTTGATGCCCTGACGTGGACGACCGCCGTCGCCGCGCTCGTGCTCGCCGCGTGGTGCGGCTGGGCCGCCTATCGCGACCAGCCGACGAAGGATTGGCACTTCATCGGTATGGCGGTGGTGTCACTGCTCGCCCTGGTCCAGATGGTGGTCGGGATCGTCCATCTGGCGCGCGGTGAGAAGCCGGAGCAGGGCACGACGATCTTCGTGGCGTATCTGATCGGCGCGTTCGCCTGTATCCCGGCGGCGGGCTTCATGTCGCTTGCGGAGCGCACCCGTTGGGGCTCGGTGACGGTCGCGGCCGGTGGTGTGGTGCTCGCCGTGCTTCAGGTGCGGCTCTATGACATCTGGGGAGGCTGAGGGCCTGTGACCGAGGAGAAGCCCGCGCGGACGCGGCTCATCAGCGGTCCGGGCATGCTGCTGGTCTGGCTGTACGGCGTGATGGTCGTCGGCGCAGTCTCGCGCTCCGTCGTGCAGATCGCGACGGAGTTCGACAAGGCGCCGCTCGCCTACTCGCTGTCCGCGGTCGCCGGCCTCGTGTACGGCTTCATCACGTACTCCCTGGTCCGCGGCGGCGAAACGGCCCGCAAGGCGGCGCTGGTGTGCTGCGCCGCCGAGCTCGCGGGCGTACTGACCGTGGGCACCTGGACCCTCGCGGACCCCTCCGCCTTCCCGGACGCCACGGTGTGGTCGGACTACGGCATGGGGTACTTGTTCATCCCCGTACTGCTCCCGGTCACGGCGATGTTCTGGCTGCGCAAGGCGCGTACCAGGGCGCCTGCCGCGGAGCGGAGCTAGGCACTCGCGACGAACGCGCCCGCCTCCACCGGCTTGGCCAGCGTCACCAGCGTGAGGCGCTCGTGGATGCGCCGCCTGGCCACGGCCTCGTAGCCGTGCCTCCGGTAGAGCTGGAGATTGTGCTCGCTACGGTGCCCGGTGAACAGCTGGAAGCTCTTGACCGCGCCGCCCTCGGAGAGCTTCGCCTCGATGGCCTGGAGCAGTCGTCCGCCCAGGCCGTGCCGCTGCATGCGGGGGTGAACGATCAGCTTGTCGATGCGCGCCGTCCCGTCCGCGTCCACGGAGCCGCGCACCGAGGCCACCACCTCGTCGCCGAGCCGGGCCACCAGGACCGTGCCGCTCGCCAGTTCCGCCTTGAGGGAGGCGAGGCTCTGGGTGAGGGGCTCGATGCTGTAGTCGCCGTACAGCTCGGCCTCCCTCTGGTAGCAGAGGAACTGCAGTTTGAGGATCTGTTCGGCGTCCTGCTCGGTCGCCCCCGAGATGGTCACGCTCATGCCCATGTGTGCATGCCTCCCGCTCACCTGTTCCGCCGGTTGTCCCTCACTCCTATCCCCGCGGTTCGTCGGCCGCAACCTCCGCGGCGAGCATTCGACGCAGACATCCCAGGCATCTGGAACGTTCCGGGCCAAGACTGCCCTGTGAGATACCCAACTCCCCTGCGATCTCCCGGTATGTCAGGTCTTGCGGGGACAAGAGCGCAGCCATCAGACGCGGGCAGCGGCCAGGGAGCCGGCGCACGGCGGAGTGCAGGGCGCGACGCCGGGCCGCGGTGAGCGCGAGCTGCTCCGGGTCCGGGCCGCTGTCGTCGGCGGGCTCGGTGGCGTACGGCAGCTCGATGCCGGCGGCGTGACGGGTGCGGCGGGCCTCGGTGCGGACGGCGATGCGCAGCCAGTCGGCAGGATCGGACGGCGGACCGTCCCCGTCGAGGCGTTCCAGGAGCCGCAGCCAGACGGCCTGTTCGAGGTCGCCGGGCTCGACCCCGGAGGCATGCGCCTCCGCGGAGGCCTCGGCGGCGAGCAGCGGGCTCAGCGCGCCGACCATGCCCATGGCGGAAACATACGTGGCTGCCATATCCGTGGCAGACATGTCATACGTCATATGCGGCACGACGCGGTCGCCCCGGGAGAGGTTGCCCGGAGCGACCGTTTTTCACCCCAACCGCTGCATCGGGGCTCAGCCGTTGACCTCGGCAGTTGACCTCAGCCGTTGACGAAGTCCTCGCGGGCGAGGAGACCGGTGTCCGGATTGTCGGTGAAGATGCCGTCGATGCCGGTCTCGAAGTACACCTGGAAGGCACCGAACACGTCGCCGTAGGCGTTCGGATCGGTGCCCTTCCTGAAGTTCGCGGGCAGGAAGGAGTTCTCGTTGCGCATCGTGTACGGGTGCAGGATCAGGCCCGCGTCGTGCGCGTCGTCGACGAGTGTGGTCGGCGTGGTGAGGTTGCCGCTCGCGTCCTTCGGGATGATCAGGTCGAGCAGGGGGCCGATGCCCTGCGCGTACGAGGCGATCCACTCAAGGCCTTCGGGCTTGACCAGGTCGGCGACGGTGCGTGGGTCGCCCACCTCGATGAAGTCGTACGGCCGGTCGTCGGGCGTCCACAGCAGCACCACCCTGGGCGTGCCGACCAGCCGACTCATCCTCTGCATGCTGGTCGGCTCGAACGACTGCAGGAAGACAGGCGAGTCCTGCCTGTGCCGACCGTACTTGCGCAGCAGCTTCGCGAGCGGCTCCTCCAGGCCGAGTCCCAGCTTGCGGAAATACGTGGGGTGCTTGGTCTCGACATGCAGCCAGACCTGCTTGCCGCGGCGCTTCGTCTCATGGTCGGCCCAGCGCAGCACCTCTTCGAAGGAGGGGATCGCCCAGCGGCCGTCGTAGAGCGTGTTGTGCGGGCGCGTGCCCGGGATACGCTCCTTGGCACGCAGCGTCTTCAGCTCGGCCAGCGTGAAGTCCTCGGTGAACCAGCCGGTGAGGGAGGTGCCGTCGACGACTTTCGTGGCCTTGCGGTCGGCGAACTCCGGGTGCGCGGCGACGTCGGTCGTGCCCGTGATGTCGTTCTCGTGGCGGCACACGAGGTGGCCGTCCTTGGTGGGGACGAGGTCCTGCTCGATGACGTGCGCGCCCATGTCGAGGGCCAGTTGGTACGCGCCGAGCGTGTGCTCCGGTCGGTAGCCGCTGGCCCCACGGTGCCCGATGATCGTCGGCACGGGCAGGCTCTTGTAGCCCCTGCCGCCGCGCTGCTCGGCGGCTCTTGCCGCGCCCGGCAGCCCGAGGGCCGCTCCGCCCACGCCCAGCACGGCGGCCCCGAGCAGTGCTCGCCGTCCCGTGCCCCGACCCTGCTCGTCCAACCCCTGCGTCCCCATGAGCGCTCCTCCGGTTGCTGCCCTGCACCTGCCAAATCCGGACGATCGTAGGTGCCCTTGGGTGACAGGCGGGAGACCTGGGACGGAATACGCGGATGATGCTGAGTGTCGTATGAGGTGCGGGAGTTGAGGGAACCCGGGCTTGATGGATGCGGCATTTGTCACACATCTCGTCCAGGTGTCGGGCGTGCAACAGCGCGCCACCCCAGGTAAACAAGTAGCGACACTGCGTATCCACTGCGTGAACCCGGTGTGCAATACCCCGGGTGCCACGAGTATCGTCCTCACCTGCAGAGACTCTTCTCTTTCCCTTGACACCGGAGGGCCCGTTGTCCCGCTTCGCGCTCATCAAGGCAGTGCTCGGACCGATCATGCGCCTGATGTTCCGCCCACGAGTGGAAGGCGCGGAGCACATCCCTGGCTCCGGACCGGTCATCCTGGCCGGCAACCACCTCACGTTCATCGACTCGATCGTGCTGCCGCTGGTCTGCGACCGTCAGGTCTTCTTCATCGGCAAGGACGAGTACGTCACCGGGAAGGGCCTCAAGGGCCGCCTGATGGCCTGGTTCTTCACCGGTGTCGGCATGATCCCGGTGGACCGGGACGGTGCGAACGGCGGGGTCGCGGCGCTGATGACCGGCCGCCGGATCCTGGAGGAGGGCCGGATCTTCGGCATCTACCCGGAGGGCACCCGCTCCCCCGACGGCCGCCTCTACCGCGGTCGTACGGGCATCGCTCGCCTGACCCTCATGACCGGCGCGCCGGTCGTTCCGTTCGCGATGATCGGCACCGACAAGCTCCAGCCGGGCGGCGCGGGCATGCCGCGTCCCGGGCGCGTCACGGTTCGCTTCGGTGAGGCGATGGAGTTCTCGCGGTACGAGGGCATGGATCGCGACCGGTACGTACTGCGTGCCGTCACCGACTCGGTGATGGCGGAGGTCATGCGTTTGTCGGGGCAGGAGTACGTCGACATGTACGCCACGAAGGCCAAAGCGGCGTAAGCGCTCCGCCGGGTTGAGCAGGGGCGACCAAGCACCGGGCACTACAAGGTGTTTGTCGGCTGCGGGTTCGTGGTGGCTGGTCGCGCAGTTCCCCGCGCCCCTAAAGGGGCGCGGGCCTTTCTTCTGGTGGCCCGCCGTCCACGTGCTCGGCACCCGGTGCGGGGAACCACAGGACGAACGTCGAGCCCTCTCCCATCCGGGAGAACAGGCGGACCTGGCCGCCGTGGGACTCCACGATCTGGCGGACTATGGCGAGGCCCAGGCCCGCGTGGCGGTCGCGGCCACCGCCGTTGCCCTTCGCTCGCCAGAAGCGGTCGAAGACTCGTACCTGGTCGTCGTCGAGGATGCCGGGGCCCTCGTCCTGCACCGACGTCCACAGCCAGCCCTCCGAGCGGCCTGCCGTGACGATGATTCGGGTGCCGGGCGGAGCGAGTCGTACGGCGTTGGAGAGCAGGTTGCCCATTGCCCGGCGCAGCGCGTCGTGGTCGCCGATGACCGTCAGGCCCGTGGCGAGGTGGCGGTGCAGGACGAGACCGCGCTCGGCGGCGAGCGGCGCGAACTCCTCGCAGGCCTCGCCGGCCGCCGCCGCCAGGTCCACGTCGGCGTCGGCGAGCGCGGGCGCGGTACGGCGGGCCGTCGCCAGCAGGTCCTCGACCAGACGGGTCATACGCGTCGTCGCACGGTCCACGCTGCGGGCGGCTGCCCTGCGTTCCGCCTCGTCGGACTCCTCGGTGGTCAGGACCGCGTCCAGGTTGGCGCGGATGATGGCGAGCGGGCTGCGCAGTTCGTGCGAGGCGTCGTCGATGAGCTGGCGCTGGGCGCGGAAGGCCTCGTCCAGCCGGTCGAGCATGGAGTCGATGGTGTCGGCGAGGTCGCGCAGCTCGTCCTTCGGCCCGTCGAGCCGGATGCGCTGCGAGAGGTCGGTGGCCTGGATGTCGGCTGCCGTACGGGAGATGGCCCGTACGGGACGCAGTACCCGGCCGGAGAGGATCCAGCCGATGGCGAGGCTGGTGACGCCGAGGCCGCCGAGTACGAAGAAGGAGGAGCGGCGGAGGTTGTCCAGGGTGGAGTAGTTGACGGCGGCCTCGACCTCCTTGAGCTTCACGGCGTCGAACTCACCCATGTAGACGCCGTTGATGTACTTCTTCGCCGGGAACGAATTGCTGACGGGGTGCGCCTCGCCGCTGCGCTCGACCGCGATGTAGGTCGCGCCGAGGACGAGGGCGGTGAGGACGAACAGCAGGCCGGAGTAGAGGACGGTGAGACGGAAGCGGATGGTGTGGGTGAAGGCGGGCAGACGCAGCTTCGCCCGCACGAGCCGGAGTGCGGCGATCAGCCGGCCCCGGCGGCGGTGGCCGTTCATCCCGTGTCCTCCCTGAGCCCGTGGTCCTCCTTGAGCCGGTAGCCCTGCCGGATCACCGTCTCGATGAGGGGCTCCTCGTCTCCGGTGATCTTCCGGCGCAGTGAGCCGACCGTGACCCGCACGGTGTTGGTGAACGGGTCGGCGTTCTCGTCCCAGACGTGTTCGAGCAGTTCCTCGGCCGGTACGACGCGGCCGGGGCGGGTCATCAGGTAGTGCAGGACGCCGAACTCCTTGGGGGTGAGGTGGAGTGGGCGGTCCCCGCGGAAGGCCTCGAAGCGGGCAGTGTCCAGGCGGAGTTCGCCGACCTCGACGACCGAAGTGCCGCCGTCCTCGCGGCGCAGCAGGGCGCGGATACGGGCGAGGAGTTCGGGCAGCATGAAGGGTTTCACCAGGTAATCGTCGGCGCCCTCGTCCAGGCCGCGGACCCGGTCGGCGAGCCGGTCTCGGGCGGTGAGCATCAGGATGCGAGGTCCGCCCGGCGTCGCTCGTGCCGCCCGGCACACCGAGAACCCGTCGCCGTCCGGCAGATTGAGGTCGAGCAGGACGAGGTCGTAGTCGTTCACGGCCAGCTTCTCCGTGGCCGTGTCGACGTCCGGGGCGACGTCGACGGCGTACCCGGCCCTGACGAGGCCGACCTTGAGCGCGACAACCAGGTCTTCTTCGTCCTCGACCACCAGGAGCCTCATGGCTGCTCCACCCCCTGCCGCTAACTTCCGTCGATGATCGCCTGAGCGGCTTCCCTGGCGTCGGCCACCGGGATGGCGAACCCGATGCCTATGGAACCACCGCGTTGCTGGTCCAACGTCGCGATGGCCGTATTGATGCCGATGACGCGCCCCCTTGCGTCCACCAGGGGTCCGCCGGAGTTCCCCGGGTTGATCGACGCGTCCGTCTGCAGGGCGGGGCGCCGCTCGCCGCCCTCGCCGAGCCGTACGGAGCGGTCGAGGGCGCTGACGATGCCGGAGGTGACGGTTCCGCTCAGGCCCAGCGGGGAGCCGATGGCGAGGACGGTGTCGCCCACGCCGGGCCGGGCGCCGGTGGCCAGATCGGCGGCGCGCAGACCGCGTGCCGTCTCGGGTTCGAGGACGGCCACGTCGTTGGCGCGATCATCGCCGAGCACGTCCGCACGAAGCCGCCGGCCATCCTGCAGCTCGATCGACACCTGTGAACTGCCCGCCACCACATGGGCGTTGGTGAGGATCCGGCCGCGCTCGTCGAACACGAACCCCGAGCCCTGCCCGTCGTCCGTCTGGATCGACACCACGCTGGGCAGCACCCGCGCGGCGACGGCTTCGAGCCCACCGACGTCCTGCGCGGCGGCGGGCGCGTCGGAGTCCGACTCGCCGAAGCCCCCGGCCGCGTACCCCGCGGCCCCACCCGCGAGCACGGCGGCGATCACCGCCGCGACGACCGGCCGCGGCTTACGGGGAGCCCGCTGGGCCGGTGCCTGCGGGGTGGCGTACGGGGACGCATACGCCTCCGGTGTCCGGTCCGCCTGCGGCAGCGGCCCGAAGGCCGGCGGCGGCCGGCCCGGCACGAACGCGGGCCCGCGGGGCTCTCCGAGGCCGACATGCGGGGGGTCGGCAGGCCCACCCGAGGATGGGCCGCCGGCCTGGGCGCCCGGCTTCGCACCGGCATCCGGCTCATGTGACGGCGCGACCGCGCCCGCGCCGCCGAAGGCGCCGCCGCGCGCCGCGGCCAGACCGGGGTACCTGTCGCCGGCCTCCGGCCTCGACCAGCCATCGTCCGCACGTCCGGCGTCACCGTACGGATGGTCGCGACCGTCGGGCCCGGGGCCCGGAGGGGCCGCGGGTCCCGGGTGGCCGGTGTATCGGTTGTCGGACACGAAAGCTCCTCCTTGGTCACGGAAGTGGAACTGGTCGGGGCCGCGGCCGTGGCAAGCGGACTTTCCGAAGTCCGGTGCGGTACCGCGCCCCTCGAAGGGGCGCGGGGCTGTGACATATACGGCTCCGCCGCGATGGGGGCCCCGGGTTCGAGCGAAGCCGAGAACTTGGGGGAGCGACCAGCCCCGACGGACCCGCAGTGCCGAACCGCCCTTCCAGCGGAGCGCGTCGCAGCCGTCACGGCAACCTCGAGAACCAGAGCAGGGACATCGCTGCGGCAGCCAGTGCCGCAAGCAGCCCCGCAGCCACGAACCACTGCCAGATCTCGCGTTCCTCCGTGCGATGCCCCACGGAGCTGCCGATGTCCTCGTACACCGCCTGGAGTTCTTCTCCTGTCGCGGCTTCGTGGAAGTCGCCGCCCGTGCTGGCAGCGAGGTTCTCCAGAGCGGGGCCGTCCACAGGAACGGGGACGCTGTCGCCCGAGGGCAGCTCGATGGTGCCCCCTTCCGTGCCGTACGCGATGGTCGAGACCGGGATCCGGTCGCCGGCCGCCTCCTGGGCCGCCTCTTCGATGGAGCGGCCCGTGGTGTTGGAGCCGTCCGACAGGAGCACGATGTGCGCGGGGGGCGGGCGCCGCTCGGCCTCCCGGTCGAGCATGCGGACGGCGTCGCGCGAGGCCACGACGGCCTCGCCGATCGCCGTGCCCTCGCCGGTGGTGAGCCGCTCGATGGCGGTGCGCAGCGCGGCCCGGTCGGTGGTCGGCGGCACCGCCACGTTCGCGGTGCCGCTGAAGGGGACGAGCCCGGCGTTGAAGCGTTCGGGCAGCCGGTCGACGAAGGCGAGGGCCGCCTGCTGGGCCGCCTCGAAGCGGGTCGGCTCGACATCGGTGGCCTCCATGGAGGCCGAGACGTCGAAGGCGACGACGATCGTGGCCCGTTCGCGCGGTACCTGAACTTCGGTGGTGGGCCGGGAGAAGCCGACGATCAGCAGGCAGAGCATGGCGCAGAAGGCGGCCGCGGGGACATGCCGGCGCCAGCCGGGCTGCTTGGGCGCGACCTTGTCCAGCAGATCGAGGTTGGTGAACCGGACGGCGTACCGGCCGCGTCGGCGCTGCACCACCAGATACACGGCGATCAGCGCGAGCAGCGGCACCAGGAGCAGCAGCCAGCCGGGGGAACGCAGACTCATGACAGCTCCCGGATGACGGATGCGGACGGCGGTGATGTGTCGCTCACCTGCGCGGGCCGGGCGTTCACGCGGCACCGCCTCCGGTCCTGCGCCGCTGGGCCGCGACATGGCGTACGACATCACGCACCCAGTCGCGGTCCGTGCGCAGCCGCAGATGGGCCGCGCCCGCCCGGCGTATGGAGGCCTTGATCAACGCCCGCTGTTCCAGCGCCGCCGCGGCGTACCGCTCGCGCAACCGCCGTGCGTTGGTGGGTATTTCGCGCTTGCGGCCGGTCTCGGGGTCGACGACGGTGAGCAACCCGACGTCGGGCAGCTCCAGTTCGCGGGGGTCGACCGTCTCGACCGCGAGCAGCTGGTGGCGGTGGGCGATGGTGCGCAGTGGCTGCTCCCAGCCGGTCTCCAGGAAGTCGGAGACGACGGCGACGAGGCCGCGGCCGGGCAGGGTGCGCAGCGCGTACAGGGCGTCGGCGAGGCTCTGACCGGCGGCGGCCGGGCCGGGTGCCACACGGGGACGGTCCAGGGCGGCGCGCAGGACTCTGAGGAGATGGGCGCGGCCGGTGCGCGGCGGGATCCGCCGGATACCGTCGGGTCCGGTGATCTGGGCGCCGATCCGGTTCCCGGCCCGTTCGGTGAGGAAGGCGACCGCCGCGGCGGCGCCGACGGCCAGATCCCGTTTCTCCATGTCGGCGGTGCCGAAGTCCATGCTCGCGGAGGCGTCGAGCACGATCCAGGTGGTCAGTTCACGGTCGGCGAGGGTGAGCCGCACGTGGGGGACGGTGGTGCGCGCGGTGGCGCTCCAGTCCATCCGGCGCACGTCGTCCCCGATGACGTACGGACGGGTCTCGGACACCTCGCTGCCGGGACCGGGCACCAGCCCTGTGTGATCGCCCTGGAGGAGGCCGTCGGGGCGGCGGGTGAAGAGCAACTCCAAGTGTTTCAGGGCTTGTTCGGGGGTGAGTTCGCGCAGGCTCGGGGTGCTGCCGCTCATGCCGCATTCCCCTCCGGGTCGGGCCCGAGGTCGTGGCGCGGACTGACCCGTGGCTGCTCCACCGCGGCCAGCACCTCGTCGACGATCTCGGCTCCGGTGACGCCGTCGGCGAGCGCGTCGAAGGACAGCACGAGCCGGTGCGCGATGACCTCGTGGGCCAGATCGTGTACGTCCCCGGGAAGGACGTAGCCCCGGCCGCGCAGCAGAGCGAGCGCGCGGGCGGCGGCGACCAGGCCGAGGGTGGCGCGAGGTCCCGCACCGTGCGCCAGCCGGCCGTCGCGGCTCGCGAGTTCACGGGTCGAGACGATCAGCCGTACCGCGTACTCGGCGATCGCGTGGTGCACGAACACCTCGTCGGCGGTGCGCTGGAGCGCGATGAGCCGCTCCGGCGTGAGGACGGGGCGCGCCCGCGGCGGGTCGACGCTCATCCGGTAGAGGATCGCGAGTTCTTCGGACTCGCTCGGGGCGGCGATCTCCACTTTGAGCAGGAAGCGGTCGCGCTGGGCTTCGGGGAGTTGGTAGACGCCCTCGGACTCGATGGGGTTCTGGGTGGCGAGTACGAGGAACGGCTCGGGGACGGGGATGGTGGTGCCGCCGATGGAGACCTGGTGCTCGCCCATCACTTCGAGGAGCGCGGACTGCACCTTGGCGGGGGCGCGGTTGATCTCGTCGGCGAGGACGAAGTTCGCGACGACCGGGCCGGGTTCGACGGTGAAGGTCTCACTGGACTGCCGGTAGATCCGGGTGCCGGAGATGTCGGACGGTACGAGGTCCGGAGTGAACTGGAGCCTCGCGAACCTTCCGCCCGCGACCTCGGCCAGGGTCTTCGCGGCGAGCGTCTTGGCGACACCCGGCACGCCCTGCAACAGGCAGTGCCCGCGGGCCAGGACCGCGGTGAACATCCGCTCCACCATGCGGTCCTGGCCGACGATCACCCGCTTGACCTCGAAGAGCGCCTCCTCGAGAAGCTTGTCCTCCCGGCCGTCGAAGCTCTCACGGCCGTCAAGGCTCTCGCGGCCTCCAGGAGACGGGACTGCGGCGGTCACAGCGCTTCGGCGGGATCGCCTGTGGACTCGGACGGGCTGCTGCCGCCGGTCCCGTTCTTCTCGGGGCAGTCCTCTCGGTCGTAGAGGCTGGTTCCGCTCTTCGACGTGCCTTCCTCGACGACGAACTCGACCTTGTCGCGCGGCGGTTCGTCACCGTCGGCGGCGATGGCGACGCCGCCTCCGGCCAGACCCGCGGCGGCCAGCATGGTGGCGGCGACGAAAACTGTCTTACGGGTACGACGTGTCATGGTCGGTGGCTCCTTCAGCCGTGTGGGACGACATCGGGTACGCGACCAAGACCATCAGGTGAAGGCGAAAGCGAGCTTAAAGGACCCCCTGACCACGTGCTTTGAGCTGTGTGCGGGCACGGCGGCTACGGGTGCTCCGCCCCGCCCTCCAGCCGCTGACCCCGCAGCAGGAACCACGCCGCCACCGCCGCGCCGAGCAGCACCACCGCGCCGGCACCCGCCGCGAGCGTGAGCCCGTCGACGAAGGCAGCGCGGGCGGCATCCAGCAGCGCCTCCGCGTTCGGCAGGCCCGCCGTCGCCTCCACCGCACCGCCCAGGGACTCGTGTGCCGCGGCGGCCACCTCCGGGGGCGTACCTGCCGGAGCCGTGAAGCCGGCGTAAACACTGGTGACGATGGAGCCGAGGAGCGCGATACCGAGGGCGGCGCCGAGTTCGTACGCCGTCTCGGAGACCGCGGACGCGGCGCCCGCCTGCTCCTTGGGCACGCTGGAGAGGATCACGTCGGCGGTCACGGTGAACGAGAAGCCCGCGCCGACGCCCACGAACAGCAGCGCGCTGCCGAGCAGCGGGTAGCCGGTGGACTGGCCCAGCAGTGTGAGCGTGGCCAGCGCGAGGCCGATCGCGGCGAGCCCGCCCGCGACGACGGCACGGACCGAGTACCGGCGCGCTACCGTGCCCGCGATCAGACCGGCCGCCACCGCGCCCACCGCGGCGGGCAGTTCGGCAAGACCCGCCATCAACGGCCGCATCCCCTGAACGAGTTGCAGATACTGCGAGAGGAAGAAGACCAGCCCGGACAGACCGAGAATGGTCAGCAGATCGGCGAGCACGGCCGCCGAGAAGCCACGGTTACGGAACAGTCGCATGTCCAGCAGCGGTGAATCCAGGGCGAGTTGACGGCGTACGAAGCCGAAGAGCGCGAGGCCGCCGAGCAGACCCGCCGCAGCCGCCTGCCCGCTCACCCCGTGCGCGGCGGCCTCCTTGACCCCGTACACGATGCCGACCATGCCGACGAGGGACAGGGCGACGCTGCTGAGGTCCCACGGGCCGGGCTCGGGATTGCGGGACTCGGGCAGCAGCTTCATGCCGACGAGAACGAGGACCGCCATCACGGGGAGGTTGATGAGGAAGACGGAGCCCCACCAGAAGTGCTCCAGCAGGAATCCGCCGCCGATCGGGCCGACCGCCACTCCCGCGGAGGAGGTCGCGCCCCAGATGCCGATGGCGAGGCTGCGTTCACGCGGATCGTGGAAGAGGTGACGGATGAGCGCGAGCGTGGCGGGCATCAGGGTCGCGCCCGCGACGCCGAGCAGCGCCCGCGCCACGATCATCAACTCCGCAGTGCTCGCATAGGCGTTGAGCAAGGAGATCAGACCGAACGCGACCGAGCCGATGAGCAGCAGCTTCTTACGGCCGATACGGTCACCGAGGCTGCCCATCGAGACAAGCAGGCCGGCGATCACGAACGAGTAGACGTCACCGATCCACAGCAACTGCGTGCCGGACGGCTTCAGATCCTCGCTGATGTACGGGGTGGCGAGCCCCAGCACGGTCGCGTCGACGGCCACCAACAGCACGGCGAGGACGAGCACGGCCAGCGCGAGCCAGCGCCCGGGGCGCTTCTCCACCTCCGTCGCCGCCGTCCACTGCTGTGTGCTGGTCATGATTCCCTCCGGAGTGCGCCACCGAGCAACAGCTCGACGATCATGTGGTGAAAGTCCTTTGCGGCGACCTTGCCGCTCAGGACGACCCAGGCACCGGACGCGATCAGCCCGAACAACGCCTCGGTGAGCCAGGCCGGGGTGAGGTCGATACGGAATTCGCCGCTCTCCTGGCCACGTCGGAACAGGGCGGCGATCTGGGCGTCGAGCCGCTCCCAGCCCTCGTTCTGCTGCTCGCCCTCGAAGAGTTGGTTCTCCGTGTAGAGGAAGGAGAGCAGTCCAGCGACGGGCTCGATCTCGCGCACCAGCCGACGTACGGCCTCGCTCGCGGGCCCCTCGGCGGGGCGCGCCGCGTCCAGCGCGGCCTCGCACTCCTCGATGCCGAGGGCTTCGAGGGCCCGGACGAGCGCGTCCCGCCCGGCGAACTGGCGGTGCAGCGTGGCCCGGCTGATCCCGGCCGCCTTGGCGACCTCGTCCATGGTGGCCGTGGACTTACGGGTGAGGAGCGCGGCGGCGCTGCGGAGTACATGTGCGCGATCAACAGCCATGAGACGACGATAACCCATGTGAGACATTGATGTCCCATTCAAGGCGTACGCGACTCATCCATGCGTACCTGGTGATGCACTCCGGGGTCAGTGGGTGCTCAGCGCCACGAGTGGGCGCTCAGCGCCACGAGTGGGCGCTCAGCGCCACGAGCGGATGTTCAGTGCCAGGGCAGCTGCCCGCGTCGCTCCCAGTACGCGCCCGGCTCCTCGACGAGTGCGGTCAGCCGGGCCACCTGTTCGTCGTCGAGGTCGACGACGGCGGCGTGCAGGTTCGAGACGAGCTGGTTGACGGTGGCTGCGCCGGAGAGGACGACGCCGGCCCAGGGCTGCCGGAGGATCAGGGCGAGGGCGATCGCGTCGGCGCCGAGTTCCGCCGCCTCGGCGATGGCGCGTACCGCTTCGGGGGCTTGCGGACCGGCGAGGCGGCCGTTGGCCATGGCCTCCTTGACGATCACGGTGAGCCCGGCGTCGTGGGCCTCGGCGAGTGCGGGCGCGGCGGACGTTTCCAGGGCGTTGTAGGTGGCCTGGACGGTACGGAAGAGGGGCTCGCCGTCGACGGTCACGGCGAGCGCGGCCCGGATGGCGTCGGCCTGGGCCGGTCCGCTGGTGGAGAAGCCGATCGTGAGCCCCTGGGCGGCGGCTTCCGCCAGCTCGGCGTGGAGTTCCTTGTCGGTGAGGGCCGGGCTGTCCGGGGTCACGGAGTGGATCTGGTAGAGGTCGAGGCGGTCGCCGAGCAGGTCGGCGGTCTCGGCGCGCTGGCGCTCGTACGTGGTGACGCTGTGGTCCTTGACCTCGTGTTCCTCTGCGTCCGTGCGCCAGTCGGCGGTGTAGGTGTAGCCCCATTTGCTGCCGATGACCACGTCGTCGATGTCGGGGCGGGTGCGCAGCCAGTCGGCCAGGAATTCCTCGGCACGGCCGTATGAGCGGGCTGCGTCGAAGTAGCGGACGCCTTGGGCATAGGCGGCGTCCAGGAGTTCGTGGGTGCGTTCTCGTAGGGCGTCGACGCTACGTGCCTCCGGCAGGTCACGATCGCGGCCCAGGTTGATGTAGCCCGGGCGGCCCACGGCGGCCAGGCCAAGGCCGATGTGGCAGGTGGGCGTCGTGGCGGTCGCGAGACGTGCGAAGGGCATCGCGGGCTCCGTTCGGTCGGCTCCGGTACGGGTGCTCGACCAACGTAACTCGCGGCGGGTTCGCCACAGGTGTTTCTCGCCCCGCCGCCCTGCCCTCCCCCATCATCCGGAGGGTCTGCGCCCCTGGACCCCCGCATGAGAGCTCGGATGGTCGGGGCGGATTCGGCGGGTGCGAGTTCGTCGTGGTTTGTCGCTCCCCCAAGTTCTCGGATTCGCTCGAACCCGGGGGGACCCCCATCGCGGCGGAGCCGCACATCGACACAGCCCCGCACGCTGGAAGGGCACTCCTCTACGGCTTCTCCTTTGCCGTTGCCCACTCGTGTTGTGCCGCCACGTCCGCCTTCACCTCTGCCAGCTGCACCGCCACCGCGCTGGGGGCCGTGCCGCCTCGGGCGTTGCGGGAGGCCAGGGCGCCGGGGACGTTCAGTACCGAGCGGACCTCGGGGGTCAGGTGTGCGGAGATCTTTGCGAACTGGTCGTCGGTCAGCTGGTCCAGTTCCTTGTTCTCGGACTCGGCCACCTTTACGCACTCGCCCGCTACCTCGTGCGCTACGCGGAACGGGACGCCCTGCTTGACCAGCCACTCGGCGATGTCTGTGGCGAGTGAGAAACCGGCGGGAGCCAGTTCCTCCATACGTTCGCGGTTGACGGTCAGGGTCGCCATCATGCCGGTGAACGCGGGGAGCAGGACCTCCAGTTGGTCGCAGGAGTCGAAGACCGGCTCCTTGTCCTCCTGGAGGTCGCGGTTGTACGCGAGCGGGAGGGCCTTCAGCGTCGCCATCAGGCCGGTCAGGTTGCCGATGAGGCGGCCCGACTTGCCGCGCGCCAGCTCCGCGATGTCCGGGTTCTTCTTCTGCGGCATGATCGACGAGCCGGTGGAGAAGGCGTCGTGGAGGGTGACGAAGGAGAACTCCTTCGTGTTCCAGAGGATGATTTCCTCGGCGATCCGGGAGAGGTTGACGCCGATCATCGCGGTGATGAAGGCGAACTCGGCGGCGAAGTCACGGGAAGCCGTGCCGTCGATGGAGTTGCCCGAGCTGCCGTGCTCGAAGCCCAGGTCCTTCGCGACCGCCTCCGGGTCCAGGCCGAGGCTGCTGCCGGCCAGGGCCCCCGAGCCGTACGGCGACACCGCCGTCCGCTCGTCCCACTGACGCAGGCGCTCGGCGTCCCGGGAAAGGGCCTGCGCGTGGGCCAGTACGTGATGGGCGAACAGCACCGGCTGAGCGTGCTGAAGGTGCGTACGGCCCGGCATGGCGACGTCCGGGTGGGCCTCGGCCAGGCCGATCAGGGCGTCCTGGAGGTCGGCGATCAGGCCGCCGATGATGCGGGCGTGGTCGCGCAGGTACATCCGGAAGAGCGTGGCGACCTGGTCGTTGCGCGACCGGCCCGCGCGCAGCTTGCCGCCGAGGTCGGGGCCGAGCCGCTCCAACAGGCCCCGCTCCAGGGCGGTGTGGACGTCCTCGTCGGCGATGGTGCCGACGAGCGAGCCTTCGGCGACATCGGTTTCGAGCTGATCGAGGCCCGCGAGCATACGCTCCAGCTCATCGGCCGTGAGGAGGTTCGCCTTGTGCAGCACGCGCGCGTGGGCCCGCGAACCGGCGATGTCGTAGGGCGCGAGCCGCCAGTCGAAGTGGACGGACGCGGACAGCCTCGCCAGGGCCTCGGCGGGACCGTCGGCGAAACGGCCGCCCCAGAGCCGTACGTCACCGCTGTTGCTGCTCACTTGCTCTACTCCTCGGAGAATGGTGAATGTGCGACCGCCTCCCCACCCTTGCAGGTGAGGAGGCGGCTGTCAGGTCAGTACGGGCGAGGCCTACGCCAGGTCTCCGTCAGGCTACGCCTGCAGATCACGCCGTGCCGCGATCTTCGACGACAGGCTGTAGATGTCGATGAAGCCCTTCGCCGCCGACTGGTCGAAGGAGTCGCCCGTGTCGTACGTCGCGAGGTTGAAGTCGTACAGCGACGACTCGGAGCGGCGGCCGGTGACGACGGCGCGACCGCCGTGCAGGGTCATCCGGATGTCGCCGGAGACGTGCTGGTTGGCCTCGTTGATGAAGCCGTCCAGGGCGCGCTTGAGCGGGGAGAACCACAGGCCGTCGTAGACCAGCTCGCCCCAGCGCTGCTCGACCTGCCGCTTGTAGCGGGCGAGTTCGCGCTCGACGGTGACGTTCTCCAGCTCCTGGTGGGCCGTGATCAGCGCGATGGCGCCGGGAGCCTCGTACACCTCACGGGACTTGATGCCCACGAGGCGGTCCTCGACCATGTCGATCCGGCCGATGCCCTGGGCGCCGGCACGCTCGTTGAGCTGCTGGATGGCCTGCAGGACGGTGACGGGCTTGCCGTCGATGGCGACCGGGACGCCCGCCTTGAAGGTGATGACGACCTCGTCGGGCTCACGCGGCAGCGCGGGGTTCTGCGTGTACTCGTAGACGTCCTCGATCGGGGCGTTCCAGATGTCCTCCAGGAAGCCGGTCTCGACGGCGCGCCCGAAGACGTTCTGGTCGATGGAGTACGGCGACTTCTTGGTGGTGGCGATCGGCAGGCCCTTGTCCTCGCAGAAGGCGATCGCCTTGTCCCGGGTCATCGCGTAGTCGCGGACCGGGGCGATGCACTTGAGGTCGGGGGCGAGGGCGACGATGCCGGCCTCGAAGCGGACCTGGTCGTTGCCCTTGCCGGTGCAGCCGTGGGCGACCGTGGTGGCGCCGTGCTTCTGGGCGGCGGCTACGAGGTGCTTGACGATCGTCGGCCGGGAAAGAGCGGAGACCAGCGGGTAGCGGTCCATGTAGAGGGCGTTGGCCTTGATCGCCGGGAGGCAGTACTCCTCGGCGAACTCATCCCTGGCGTCCGCGACCTCGGCCTCTACGGCACCGCAGGAGAGCGCGCGCTTGCGGATGACGTCCAGGTCCTCGCCGCCCTGGCCGACGTCCACGGCAACGGCGATGACCTCGGCGCCCGTCTCCTCGGCGATCCAGCCGATGGCGACGGAGGTGTCCAGGCCGCCCGAGTAGGCGAGTACGACGCGCTCGGTCACGGGTTTCTCCTCACAGTGCATTCGCTGACATGCATGAGTATGCAGGAGTCCGCATGATTCGTCAATCACGGGGTCCGCCGGAGAAGGTCGCGAACAAATCTCAGGGTTTCGCTGAACGGGCGAAATCGCTTTCCCGTATCTCCCGCTGAACGCAGGCGCCGCGTTTGTAAACGACAGCTGGAGTACGCCGTCCGATCGACCCCGGGCGGCCCAACCCCCGACCAGAGCGAGGCTTCCGCATGTCCAGGGCTCTCCCGAAGTACCACAAGCGCCGCGTGGCGATGATCGGCGGCGCCGCCGCGGTGGTGTTGTCCGGTGCCGTGATCGCCGGATCGGCATTGGCCGGAGAGACGTCGAACAACGGCGACCAGGCCGCTACGAACGCGTCGCCCGGCACGGTGAACTGTCCGGCCGTGGAGGGCAGTCTCCCGGAGATCCCGGCCTCCGCGCAGGCCGAGGTGGAGCGCAACCTCACGCTCCTCGACACCCAGATCTCCGAGGCCAACCGGAGACTGGTCGACACGGTCGGCCAGGGCGGCCCCAACTTCGTCCAGAACGCCATCCTCGGCCCGCTCGAGGACAAGCGCATCGCCACGCTGAACCGCATCGAGACCGCGATCGGCCGCGCAGCCGAGAAGCCCGAGGGCCTCGAAGCCCTCGCGGCCTGTGACCTCAATGCGGGTGGCGCGGCTGACGCGGGCGGCGAGGCCGAGGAGGAGCCGACCGAGGCGGCGACCGGCGCGGCCGACGAGAACGCGGGCGGTGCCGGAGCCGGGGACGCCGGAAACGCGGAGAACGACGAGAACGGGGCCGGAGCCGAGGATGCGGGCAACGCCGGCGCCGCGGGCACGATCAGCTGCCCCGACGTCGAGCCGAGCCTCCCCGCCGAGATCCCCGCTTCGGCACAGGCCGAGGTGGACAGCAACCTCGCCCAGCTCGACACCCAGATCTCCGAGGCCAACCAGCGCCTCGTGGACACCGTCGGCCAGGGCGGCCCCAACTTCGTCCAGAACGCGATCCTCGGCCCGCTCGAGGACAAGCGAGTCGCCGCTCTGAACCGCATCGAGACGGCGATCGGCCGCGCAGCCGAGAAGCCCGAGGGCCTCGAAGCCCTCGCGGCCTGCGAGCTCAACCAGTAACCGACGCACCAGGCCCTCCGTGGCCGCCCCGAGCGCTGGGCCGGGGCGGCCACGGAGCCCGTTTTTCCCCAGAGCGCGCAATTCCTTAGACAGCCAAAGGAGTTGCGCCAATAATCGTTAGGCATGGGAAAGACCTACGAGCACATAGACGGCCGGCTCCGTACGTTCATCGAGGAGCAGCCCCTCTTCTTCACCGCGACCGCCCCCCTGTCCGGGGACGGCACGGTCAACCTCTCCCCCAAGGGCCTCAAGGGCTCGTTCGCGGTCCTCGACGAACTCACCGTCGCCTACCTGGACTTCGCCGGAAGCAACGCCGAAACGATCGCCCACCTGCGGGAGAACGGCCGGATCACCCTCATGTGGTGCGCCTTCCAGGGTCCGCCGAACATCGTCCGCGTACACGGCCGCGGCGAGCCGGTCTTCCGCGACGACCCGCGCTTCAAGGACCTCCTCACCCACTTCCCGGACATCGACCCGACCCCGCACGGCCTGCGCGCGATCATCGTGGTGACCGCCGAACTCATCCGGGACTCCTGCGGCTATTCGGTGCCCTTCATGGCCTACGACGAGGACCGCGACGTGCACGCCAAGCGCTTCGCACGCGAGGACGACACCTCACTGAGCGAGTACTTCGGGAAGAAGGAGCACATAGCGACGAGCCTGGACGGCCTGCCCGGGCTACCCCTGCCACTGCCTCCCACTCCAGCCTGAGCTCGTACGCCTTGAGAACCTTGCGCCATTCCGTGCCGCCATGCACGGATGCGCGTGGTTTGCGGATCTTCTTGGCACACAAGGCTGTTGGGCCATTTGACGGAATTCTCCCCTCCGCCGTTCGCAGCGCCTACGCTCGGCGCCAGCGCGCTCAAGGCGCCACCAGGGGACGTCCGGAGAAGTCGCACCCGTCCGGACCGGGGCTTGAGCCCACAAGGAACACAGGGACAGCACGACATCAGGAACAGATGGGGGATCCATGTTCCGACCCGCACGCGAACCTCAGACCAAACGCCATGTCCGCAACTCCTACTACGTACTCGGTGAGGGCATCTTCAACGATCCGGGCACGAGCAGCGACGCCCCGGTCGAACCGTCGACGCCGTCGACCATCGCCTCGCTGCGCAAGTTCCGCTTCTCCCGTCTGAGCCCCGGGCCCCGGACCACGGTGACGAGCAGGACAGTGCGCGAGGCGCTCGCCAAGGCGATGACACCCGACCCCGCCGGCCCTGCCGGAGAGTCGCCGGACTCCTCCCGCCCCGCCATTCCGGCGGGATTCACCTACCTGGGGCAGTTCGTCGACCACGATCTGACGCTCGACGCCACCATCCGGGACCTGGAGCAGGACGTCACCGTCGAGGAACTCATCCAGGGCCGCTCTCCGGCCCTGGACCTCGACAGCCTGTACGGGCGGGGGCCGCAGAAGCCGCAGGACCGGAAGTTCTACGGGCCCGACGGAATCCGGTTGCGCACCGGCAGGACCCAGCCGGTGGGAGGAAGGCCGGACGGCGTCAACGATGTCCCGCAGCGGGAACTGGACGGGTTCGACCTGCCCCGCGTCGGCATCGGTTCGTCGATCGGGGAGCGGCGGGCAGCGCTGATCCCCGATCCCCGCAACGACGAGAACCTCGCCGTCGCCCAGATCCACTGCGCCTTCATCCGCTTCCACAACAAGGTCGTCAGCGACCTGGCCGCAAAGGGGACGGACAGCGCGGTGCTCTTCGACACCGCGCGCGAACTGGTCGTCAAGCACTACCAGTGGATGCTGCGCACGGACTACCTGATCCAGATCGTCGACGACCAGATCGTGGACGACGTCTTCGCCCACGGTCGCAGGTACTTCGACGTGGCGCCCGACATCAGGTACGACGACGGCGCTGTCGAAGACGACATGTACCGAACCCTTCAGCCCGGCGACGCGCCCACCATGCCCATCGAGTTCTCGGTGGCGGCCTTCCGCCTGGGCCACAGCATGGTCCGCGCCGAGTACGAGTGGAACCGGGTGTTCAACAGCGGACAAGGCCCCGGTGTCATCACTCCCGCGACGCTGCGGCTGCTCTTCGTCTTCTCCGCGACCAGCGGCAATTTTCTGCCCTTCCCGCCCAGCCAGGACGACGACCCGGACGCGGGCACCGCGGAGCGTCTGCCGACCAACTGGGTCGCCGATCTCCCCCGGCTCTTCGACTTCAGCGAGACCGGCCGCAAGGAGCTCATGAGGACCGCGGACCAGTTCAATCTGGCGAAGCGGATCGACACCCTGCTGGTCGACGTGCTCAAGCAGCTCCCGCTCGGGTCGTTCGGCGCCCGGGGGTCCACGGTCCCGGAGATCGAGCGCAATCTCGCCTTCCGGAACCTCACCCGGGCCAACATGCTCAAGCTCGCGACCGGCCAGGAGATGGCGGAGTTCTTCAAGCTCGACGAGGACGAGCGGCTCACCGGGGACGAGATCGAGCGGGGCAGCGGCGACGGTGCGTCGCTGGGGGAACTGAGCCCAGAAGAGCTGGAGTTGGTCAGGACCAAGACCCCCCTGTGGTTCTACATCCTCAGGGAGGCCGAAGTGAAGGGCGGCGGCCGGCTGACCGGGGTCGGCGGCCGTATCGTCGCCGAGGTCTTCCACCGGGCCATGGAGGGCAGCAAGCACTCCATCGTCCGTGATCCCGAGTGGCGTCCCACCCTCGCTGTGGACCAGAGCACCTTCCGGATGAGCGATCTGCTGCTCTACGCGTTCGAGGGCAAGGCCGAACTGCTCAACCCGCTGGGTCCCCCGCCGGGTCTGTGAGCGCGGCCCCCGTGGACACCGTGGGTTCCGGGCGCCCTGGCAGGCCGCCCGGAACCCACGGGAATACCGGTGAGACACCAACGGACGGCGCCCGTGCGGCCCACCCGGGCTGCCCCTGCCGCTGCCGCTGCCGCCCGTTCGGCCCACCCAGGCTGCCCCTGCCGCCGCCTCCCCGTAGCGTCCGATTCATGCGTCTCGGAGCCGCCGTCTTCCTCGTGTCCGCGTCCCTCCTCACCCTGGCCCCGAGTGGCCCGCCCGCCCTTCCCGAGCGGATGGCGGACACCGGCGGCGGCACCCAGCTCATCACCGCGCAGGCCTCGCGCACGTCTTCGACGACCGGGACCCTCACGTGGTGGGACCGACGCGACGGGCGCTGGGTGAAGACCGGTTCGTCAGCCGCGCGCTTCGGCGCCAAGGGGCTGGTCGAGGGCGGCTCGCGCCGACAGGGGACGAACACGACACCCACCGGGCTCTACGACCTTCCGTACGCGTTCGGGATCAAGGCCGCGCCCAGGGGGACCAAAGCCCCGTACCGCCGCGTTCACCAGAATTCGTGGTGGTGCCAGGACAACGACTCCCGCGCATACAACCGGTGGACCGAGCCCCGGGCCGCCGATTGTCGCGCCGCCGAGTCCGAGCACCTGATCTCGTACGGAACGCGGTACGCGTACGCGCTCGTCATCGGCTTCAACTACGAGCGGCCCGTGCGCGGGCGCGGCGCCGGGATCTTCCTTCATGTCAACGGGCGTGGGGCGACGGCCGGTTGTGTGTCCGTACCGCGGGACGCCATGCAGCGGATCCTGGACTGGGCGGATCCGGCGCGCAGGCCGCACATCGCAATCGGGACGGCGAGCGGTCCGACCTCGATCGTCCGCTACTGAGGTCGGCCACGCCCTTTGCGCAGGCCCTTCGTGCCGCCACCGGGTTACCGGCAGTCGCAGCAGTTCACCCCTTGTTCCCTGGTCCATTGAACAAGCTGCCGTCCCGGGACGTACCTCTGGGCCAAGGGCCACTCCCCCTCTCGCCAGTCCCACGGAGGAACCGTGAGTACGATCGCCGGCGGTCGCGCTGCGCGGCGCCAGACGTTGCGCCGTATCCGCCCTCGCCGCAATCCCGCAGTCCCGCTGCTGCTCGCTGTCTGGGCGGGTGCGGTGGGGGTGGTCTGGCTGTGGTGGAGCAACACTCCGGCCATCGCCAACAACACGGACCGGATACTCAACGCCGGCCGGATCACCGGTCTGCTGGCCGGCTATCTGATGGCCCTCGTGGTGTTGCAGATGGCCCGGGTGCCCGCGCTGGAGCGCCGCGTCGGCTCGGACCGAGTCGCCCGCTGGCACGCGATGAGCGGGCGTTACACGCTCTGTCTGGTCCTCGCGCACCTCATCCTGACCATGTATGGCTACGCGCTGCAGGCCGGGCTCGGATTCTCCGGGATCGTCCAGCAGACCATCGACTCGGTGAACACGCTGCCGGACATGGGCAAGGCCGCGATCGGCACGAGCCTGCTGCTGTTCATCGGCCTGATCTCCATCGGCGGCATCCGGCGCAGGATCCCGTACGACACCTGGTACCACGTCCATCTGCTCACATACGCAGCCGTGTACCTGTCCTTCTGGCACCAGCTGTCCACGGGCAACGACTTCGCCGTCCAGCCCGCCGCGACCACGGCCTGGTACGCGCTGTACGGGACCGTGACCGCGCTCGCGCTCTGGTACCGGGTGCTCGTGCCGATCCGCCTCAACATGCGGCACCGTATGCGGGTCGCCGACGTGGTCGAGGAGGCACCCGGGGTCGTCTCGGTGCTGATCTCGGGACGGCGGCTGCACCGCATCGGCGCCGAGGCCGGGCAGTTCTTCCGGTGGCGGTTCCTGTCACCGGGCATGCGGCTCAGCTCGCACCCGTACTCCCTGTCGGCGGCGCCCCGCCCCAACATGCTGCGCATCACGGTGAAGGCGATCGGCGACCACAGCTCCCGGCTGCGCGAACTGGAGCCCGGTACCCGCGTATGGGCCGAGGGCCCGTACGGCGCGATGACCGCATCCCGGCGCCGAAGCGGCAAGGTGCTGCTGATCGCCGGCGGTGTCGGAATCACCCCGATGCGGGCACTGTTCGAGACTCTGCCCGGCTCGCCCGGCGATCTGACGCTGCTGTACCGGGCCAACAGCACCCAGGACCTGGCCCTTTGGGACGAGCTCGCCGCCATCGCCGACGAGCGCGGCGCCCGGCTCATGTACGCGGTCAACAGCCCGGACGGGGAACGCCCCGACATCTCGGCGGAGACCCTGCGCAGAAAGCTGCCGGACGTCGACCGCCACGACGTGTTCCTGTGTGGGCCGCCCGGCTTCGCACAGCAGGTCTACGAAGCACTCCGCGGCGCGGGCGTACCGGCCCGCCGCATCCATCACGAGTCGTTCGAGATGTGAGCGACGGGAGTCAGGAGCGATGAAGAAGAGTCACCCCATTCGGCGTGCCATGCTCGCCACCGCCGCCACCGTGTCCGGGATCGTCCTGGTCCTCTCGCTGAAGCCGGCGTCGGACCCGTCATCGTCCGCATCCGCGCAGGACGGCGCGGCGCCACAGGGCGGCGCGCAGCAGTCGGCCGTCCAGGACGGCACGGTCACCGGAACCGCGGCCACGACCGAGTACGGCCCCGTCCAGGTCCGCGTGACCATGAGCGGCGGCAAGATCACCAAGGCCGAGGCGGTCCAGCAGCCGAAGGGCGGACGCAGCGACCAGATCAGCGCCGACGCGATCCCCAAGCTCAACCAGGCGGCGGTCACCGCGGGCAGCGCCGACATCGATGCCGTCTCCGGAGCCACCTACACCAGCGCCGGCTACAAGAAGTCCCTCCAGTCGGCAATGGACAAGGCCGCCCAGTCGGGTGGCGGCGGCTCGTCCTCCGGCTCGGCCCAGGCTCAGACGGTCACCGGAGACGTGGCCACGACCGAGTACGGTCCCGTCCAGGTCCGCGTCACGATGAGTGGCGGGAAGATCACCAAGGCCGAGGCGGTACAGAAGCCGACCGGCGGACGCAGCGACCAGATCAGCGGCAACTCGATCCCCAAGCTCAACCAGGCCGCCGTCACCGCGAGCAGCGCCGACATCGACGCCGTCTCCGGAGCCACCTACACCAGCGCCGGCTACAAGAAGTCCCTCCAATCAGCTCTCGACAAGGCTCCTCAGTCCGGTGGCGGATCCGCTGCCGGCTCCGGTCAGACCGGTTCCGGCAGTGGCGGTAGCGGGTCCGCAGACTCCGGCAATGGCAGCGGCGGTGGCGGGTCCGCCGACGTGGCAGCCGACGCGCGCATCGTGACCGGAAGCGTGGCCGAAACCCAGTACGGCCCCGTCCAGGTCCGTATCACCTACAACGGCGGGAAGATCACCAAGGCCGAGGCGGTACAGAAGCCGAAGGGCGGACGCAGCGACCAGATCAGCGCCAACTCGATCCCCAAGCTCAACCAGGCCGCGGTCACCGCGAGCAGCGCCGACATCGACGCCGTCTCCGGAGCCTCCTACACCAGCGCCGGCTACAAGAAGTCCCTCCAGAACGCCCTGGACCAGGTCGGTGGCTGAGGTGGCGGATCCCGCGCAGGCGCCCCCCGCGGTGCGTCACGCGGAGGAGGTGATGGGCACGGTCGTCTCGTTCGACGTGCGCGGGGGCGAAGCGACGGCCGTGCAGACCGCGTTGCAGGAGGCGATCGCCCAACTCCACGTGGTGGACGCGGTGTTCAGCACCTACAAAGAGGACAGCCAGATCTCCCGGCTCGGCCGGGAGGAGCTGACCGTCGAGGAGTGCGACCCGGAGGTCGCCGAAGTCCTCGAACTGTGCGCCGAGGCCGAGCGATTGAGCGACGGCTGGTTCAGCACGAAGTACGGCGGTGTCGTCGACCCGACGGGTCTGGTGAAGGGCTGGTCGGTCGAGCGCGCGGCCCGGCACCTGATGGCTGCCGGGGCGAGCGGCGTCAGCGTGAACGGCGGTGGTGACGTCCAGTTGCTCGGCACACCGGGGCCCGAGCGGCCCTGGCGGGTCGGCGTCTCGGACCCGCTGCGCCCCGGCTCCCTCGCGGCGGTCGTCTCCGCGGCGGGCGCCGCCGAACTGGCCGTCGCGACCTCGGGTTCCGCCGAGCGCGGCGTCCACATCGTGGACCCCGGCACCGGCCGGTCGGCGGTCACCGACCTGGTGGCCGTGACCGTGGTGAGCCCCCGGCTGACCTGGGCGGACGCCTGGGCGACGGCGGCCTTCGCGATGGGTTCCCGGCAGGCCCTCAGCTGGCTGGAGTCCCTCCCGGACGTCGAGGCGCTGCTCATCACGGCGGGCGACGAGGTTCGCTGCACCGGTGGGCTGGGCGCACGCCTGGGGTGAGGCTTCAGCCCCGTACGAGAGAGCGCGTGCTCACCGTACGCGTCAACGGTTCTCAGTGGTGGTTCTGCGCCAGCCGCAGCAAGTGATCAGCCAGCGCCTGCCCACCAGTCGGGTCACGGCTGATCAGCAGCAGCGTGTCGTCACCCGCGATCGTGCCGAGGATGTCGTGCAGTTCGGCCTGGTCGATGGCCGAGGCGAGGAACTGCGCGGCGCCGGGCGGCGTACGCAGGACCACGAGGTTGGCGGAGGCCTCCGCGGAGATCAGCAGCTCCGCGGACAGGCGCCGCATCCGCTCCTCCTTCGCCGACCCGCCCAGCGGTGCGCGCGGGGTGCGGAAACCGCCCTCGCTCGGGACCGCGTAGATGAGGTCGCCGTCGGTGTTGCGGATTTTCACCGCGTTCAGCTCGTCCAGGTCCCGGGAGAGCGTCGCCTGCGTGACGGTCAGCCCGTCGTCGGCGAGGAGCTTTGCCAACTGGCTCTGGGAGCGCACCGGTTGCCGGTTGAGGATGTCCACGATCCGGCGGTGGCGTGCGGTGCGGGTCTGCGGTACGGCAGGCCCGGCATGCTCGTGATCCTGCGCCTGACTCATCGTCGTCTCATTCTCCGGCTCGTCCATCCCCGTTGGCTGCCTCGGCCGCGTCAGCCGCTGCGTCGAGGACGCCGGGCAGTGCCCGGAGAAAGACGTCCACCTCGTCATCGCCGATGTTCAGCGGCGGCATCAGCCGTACGACATCGGGGGCGGGCGCGTTCACCAGAAGGCCGGCGTCCTGAGCCGCCTGCTGCGCCTGAGGCGCGAGTGGCTCGGTGAGCACGATACCCAGGAGCAGGCCCGAGCCACGGACATAGTCGATCATTGGGTGGCCCAGTGCCTCCACCCCGCCCCGCAGCTTCTCGCTCGTCCGCTTCACGTTCTCGAGCAGCCCCTCGGCCCCGATGGTGTCGAGGACGGCGAGACCGGCGGCGCAGGCGACCGGGTTCCCACCGAAGGTGGTGCCGTGGTGACCGGGCTTCAGCAGCTGGGCGGCCCGGCCGAAGGCGACGGTCGCGCCGAGGGGCAGCCCGCCACCGAGTCCCTTCGCCAGCGTGACGATGTCGGGCAGGACACCCTCGTGGGCCTGGTACTCGAACCAGTGCCCGGTCCGTCCGACGCCCGTCTGCACCTCGTCGAGGACGAGGAGGGTGCCCGTGGCCGCGGTGATGGCGCGAACCGCCTTGAGGTAGCCGGGGGGCGGTACGACCACGCCGTTCTCGCCCTGGATCGGCTCGACGATCACCAGCGCCGTGTCCTCGGTGACCGCGGCGGCCAGCGCCTTGGCGTCGCCGTACGGGACATGCGTGACGTCGCCCGGCAGCGGCAGGAACGGCTCCTGCTTGCCGGGCTGACCGGTGAGCGCGAGCGCGCCCATGGTCCGGCCGTGGAAGCCGCCCCGCGTGGCGACCATGTGTGAACGCCCGGTCAGCCGCCCGATCTTGAAGGCGCCCTCGTTGGCCTCCGCACCGGAATTACAGAAGTACACACGGCCGTCACGCCCGAAGAGCTGGAGCAGCCGTTCGGCGAGCGCGACGGGCGGTTCGGCGACGAAGAGGTTGGAGACATGGCCGAGGGAGGCGATCTGCTTCGTGACGGCCTCGACGATCGCGGGATGGGCGTGGCCGAGCGCGTTCACCGCGATCCCGCCGACGAAGTCGAGGTACTCCTTGCCGTCGGCGTCCCAGAGTTTGGTGCCCTCACCGCGGACGAGGGGCAGCCGTGGAGTGCCGTAGTTGTCCATGAGCGCGCCCTGCCAGCGCGTGGTCAGCCCCTCATTGCCCCTCACGCCGCGTCCCCCTTTTTCTTGTCGTCCTCGTCCGGCACGACCATCGTGCCGATGCCCTCGTCGGTGAAGATCTCCAGCAGGATCGAGTGCTGGACGCGCCCGTCGATCACGCGGGCGGTGTTCACGCCATTGCGCACGGCGTGCAGACAGCCCTCCATCTTCGGGACCATGCCGCTGGCCAGCTCGGGCAGCAGCTTCTCCAGTTGCTTCGCGGTGAGGCGGCTGATCACCTCGTCGGAGTTCGGCCAGTCCTCGTAGAGGCCCTCGACGTCCGTGAGGACCATGAGGGTTTCGGCGCCAAGTGCCGCAGCGAGTGCCGCAGCCGCCGTATCAGCATTGACGTTGTAGACATGTCCGTCGTCCTGGGAACGGGCGATCGAGGAGATGACCGGGATCCTGCCGTCCTCGAGCAGTGCCTCGATCGCGCCTGTGTCGATTGCGGTGATCTCGCCGACCCGCCCGATGTCGACCAACTCCCCGTCGATCTCGGGCTGGTGCTTGGTAGCGGTGATGGTGTGCGCGTCCTCGCCGGTCATGCCGATGGCGAGCGGCCCGTGCTGGTTGAGCAGTCCGACCAGCTCGCGCTGCACGTGTCCGGCCAGGACCATGCGTACGACGTCCATGGCGTCCTCGGTGGTGACCCTGAGGCCCGCCTTGAACTCGCTGACGATGCCGTGCTGGTCCAGGGCCGCGCTGATCTGCGGCCCGCCGCCGTGCACGACGACGGGCTTGAGGCCGGCGTGGTGCAGGAACACGACGTCCTGCGCGAAGGCGGCCTTGAGGTCTTCGTCGATCATGGCGTTGCCGCCGAACTTGATGACGACGGTCTTGCCGTTGTGCCGCACCAGCCAGGGCAGCGCCTCGATGAGGATCTGCGCCTTGGGCAGGGCGGTGTGCTTGCGAGTAGTGCTCATGACGAGTAGGCGCTGTTCTCGTGGACGTAGTCGGCGGTGAGGTCGTTGGTCCAGATGGTGGCCGTCTCGGTGCCGGCCGCGAGGTCGGCGACGATGTGCACCTCGCGGTAGCGCATGTCGACCTTGTCGCGGTCCTCGCCGACACCGCCGTGCTTGCAGACCCATACGCCGTTGATGGCGACGTTCAACCGGTCCGGCTCGAAGGCTGCTCGGGTTGTACCGATCGCCGACAGGACGCGACCCCAGTTGGGGTCCTCGCCGTGGATCGCGCACTTGAGGAGGTTGTTGCGGGCGATGGAGCGGCCCACCTCGACGGCGTCGTCCTCGCTCGCCGCGTTGATCACCTCGACCTTGATGTCCTTGCTGGCGCCCTCGGCGTCCCGGATGAGCTGCTGCCCGAGGTCGTCACACACCTTCCGCACCGCTTCGGCGAACTCCCCGTACTCCGGGGTGACTTGAGAGGCCCCGGAGGCGAGCAGCAGCACGGTGTCGTTGGTGGACATGCAGCCGTCGGAGTCGACGCGGTCGAACGTGACCTTGGTGGCCGCGCGCAGCGCCTCGTCCAGTACGTCGCTCTCCACGTCGGCATCCGTCGTGAGGACGACGAGCATGGTGGCCAGGCCGGGAGCGAGCATCCCGGCGCCCTTGGCCATCCCGCCGACGGTCCAGCCGTTCCCCTCGACAACCGAGGTCTTGTGAACGGTGTCGGTCGTCTTGATGGCGATGGCGGCCTTCTCACCACCGTGCTCGTTCAGGGACGCTGCGGCGGTCTCAACTCCCTTGAGCAGCTTGTCCATCGGGAGCAGCAGGCCGATGAGCCCGGTCGACGCGACGGCGACTTCGCCGGCGTTGTGACCGAGTACCGCGGCGACCTTCTCGGCGGTGGCATGCGTGTCCTGGAAGCCCTTGGGTCCCGTACAGGCGTTGGCGCCACCGGAGTTGAGGATCACGGCGGAGATGAGGCCGCCCTTGAGGACCTGCTCGGACCACAGCACCGGCGCGGCCTTCACACGGTTGGAGGTGAAGACGCCCGCGGCGGCCAGACGGGGCCCGTTGTTGACCACGAGGGCGAGGTCCGGGTTGCCGCTCTCTTTGATGCCTGCTGCGATGCCGGAGGCGGTGAAGCCCTTGGCAGCGGTGACGCTCACTGTGACTCCTTGTTCGCTTCTCCGCCCATGCAGCGCAGAGGTGCGGCTTTAGTCGTTGTCTGCGGCCCGGCGGCAGCACGTGCTTCCCCAGCTACCTCCCCCAGACTTCGTCCGGGAGGTGCCCCCAGGCGGTACCCCCAGCTCACGGTGCGACTCCGATCGTGGAAAGACCCGTGTCCTCGGGCAGCCCGAGGGCGATGTTCATGCTCTGCACCGCGCCGCCCGCGGTGCCCTTGGTGAGGTTGTCGATGGCGCTGATCGCGATGATGCGGTGCGCGGCCGCGTCGTACGCGACCTGGATCTGAACGGCGTTGGAACCGTAGACGGACGCAGTCGCCGGCCACTGCCCTTCCGGCAGCAGATGCACGAAAGGCTCGTCGCCGTACGCCTTCTCGTACGCGGCGCGCACGGACTCGGCGGTGACGCCGGGGCGGGCCTTCGCGGTGCACGTGGCGAGGATGCCGCGCGGCATCGGGGCGAGGGTCGGCGTGAAGGAGACGGTGACGGGCTCGCCGGCTGCCGCGCCGAGGTTCTGGATCATCTCGGGAGTGTGCCGGTGGACGCCACCGACGCCGTACGGCGACATGGACCCCATGACTTCGCTGCCCAGCAGGTGCGGCTTGGGCGACTTGCCCGCGCCCGAGGTCCCGGAGGCGGCGACGATCACGGCCTCGGGTTCGGCGAGCCCGGCCGAGTACGCCGGAACGAGGGCGAGCGAGGCGGCGGTCGGGTAGCAGCCGGGCACCGCGATGCGCTTGGACCCCTCCAGCGCGGCGCGGCCACCCGGCAGTTCGGGAAGGCCGTAGGGCCAGGTCCCGGCGTGCGCGGAACCGTAGAACGCCTCCCAGTCCCGCGCGTCCTTGAGCCGGAAGTCGGCACCCATGTCCACGACGAGAACGTCCGGACCGAGCTGCTCGGCAACGGCGGCGGACTGCCCATGAGGCAGAGCGAGGAAGACGATATCGTGCCCGGCGAGAACGTCAGGGCTGGTCTCCTGGAGCACACGGTCGGCGAGCGGCAGCAGATGCGGCTGCAAGGCACCGAGCCGCTGCCCCGCGTTGGAGTTGCCGGTCAGAGCACCGATCTCGACCTCGGGGTGCACGAGGAGCAGCCGCAGCAGTTCCCCGCCCGCGTACCCACTCGCTCCGGCCACCGCCGCACGTACCACCATGGAAGCCTCCTCCTTGATGGCATGACTATACGTTTCCCTGCACGTTTATGCAATCCGTTCGACGGGGCTGTCGATGGTCACTGTGACAGTCGAGGGCAGCGATCCGGGTAAGGCGGGCCCGGGCGTGGTGGTCGACCCCTCCGCCCTCGGGCACCCGGCCTCGTACAGCGTCCGCACGGACCCGACGCTGACGGGTCCGGCCGGGTCGCGTCGGTGGCTCTGGTGCCGGGTCCCCGAGGCCGGTTACGACGACCTGCGCCGGCGCCGCGGGTGGGAGCCGTACATCTTCCAGGGGCTGCCCAGTGCTGATCCGGCGTGGGCGTTGAAGATCGACCGCACGAGCGGCGCACCGTTGGGCGTCGTCCGGCTGCCGGCCGCGACCTTGCTGCCCGAGAGGCAGCCCTGGAAGTGGCGGCAGGACGTGTACGACCGCATCCTGTGGCGCGCCCCGGTGCCTGCGCCGGCGTCGGCATCCGCCGAGTGGCTGGAGGCCGCGCGCCGTCGGGACTCGGTCTTGTTGCACGGCCCGCTCGACGCGGGCCCGGACACGCCTGCCGACTGGGAGCGGCTGACGTCCGCGCACGCCGTCTGCCACTTCACCGACCGTATGTGACCACACATGCAAGGAGAACCGAATCCACTTGCCTCCGACGAGCTGCTGCTGTTCGGGGTCAGGACGCTTGAGAGGACGGCGGAGGCACCGGTGGCAGCAAGGAGGGCCGCGGCGAGATGGTCCTGAGGGCTCTGCCGACGGCGCCGTTCACAACGCCACCGCTGCGGCGACGAGCGCTATGAGCGGCGGCGAGATCTGTGCCACGGTGCCGCCGATGCCGGCACCCTTGGCGCGGCCGAGGCCCATACGGTCCGAAACACCCAATGTGACGCCCGCGAGCACCATGTAGGCGCAGGTGTAGAACACCAGCGTGCGTCCGACGGTCTCGCTCCCGCTGTGCAGCGCGATCAGCCCGATGATGGTGCCGAGGCCCAGGAACAGGTTGTAGAAGCCCACGCAGAACGACCACAGCTTGACGGCCGGCAGGTCCTCACTCGGTATGTGGAAGATCCCCCGGTGAACGCCCGGGCGGTCGAACACGATGGTCTCCCACACGAAGACCATGACGTGGATCGCCGCGGCCAGGCCCGCGAACAGTTGCGTGACCGCGTTCACGGCAGCTGTTCCGACAGCCGGATGCCGTGTCGGCCGACGACCTCCTGGAGCAGCGGGAACGCCTCCTCGAGCGGTGTGCCGGCGGGCACCGTCCGGTCGATGTCGCGGAAGAACCTGCCCATCGCGTCAGTGAGGCCGACGGCGAGGAACCGCACCGACGGGGTGTGGACGGTGAAGGTGTGCACGGCGTGCGGCGGGATGGTGATCGACGCGCCCGGTCCCAGGTCGTGGAGCTCGCCGTCCACGAACACGGTCATCCGGCCGTGGAGCACGTAGTACGTCTTGGCCCACGGGGTGCCGTGCGGGGGCACGGTCGGACCTCTGGGGGCGTCGACCTCGAACAGCTCGTAGGCGCCATCGGTGTGCTCGGCGTCCACCTTCACGATGATCCTGGCGTCCGGCGAGTCCAGTTCGAGGCCCTCACCCACGCCGCTGAGGTGTGTCTTGTGTGCCATGAACCGAAGCTAGGGCCCGGGCGCAGGGCGTTCCATCCCGGAATTCTGGGATATCGGACCGTCAGGAGGAGGCGCATACTTCGGACATGTGGGAAGGACGGGCGCACAGCGCGCGCCGCGACATCGCCGCGCTCGCGACAGCGGGTCTCGGGATCACCGAACTGCACACGGCCGCGATCGAACTGATGGGCCGGGTCGTGGCCGCCGAACTGTCCTGCTGGGCCTCCCTGGACCCCGACACCACAGTGATCAGCTCGATGACCAGCGGCGCCGGCCGCATCCCGCAGCAGTACGAGCCGCTGCTGGCAACGTACGAGTACAACGGCACCGAACCGCACAGCTTCGCCGAACTGGGCCAACGACCGGTACCGGTGGCCAGATCGTCGGACCTCCCGCACCGCGACATCGTCCGTAGCGGCCGGGTCAACGAGGTCTGGCGGCCTCTGGGGCTCGCTCACGAACTGCGCGCCGTGTTCCGCGTCGACGGCGCGTGCTGGGGTGCGGCGGGCATGGTGCGGTCCGGCGCTTTCAGCGACCGCGAGGTCGAATTCGTCGCGGCCGTGGCACCGGCACTCGCCACCGCGACCCGCGTGGCGGCACGGTCAGGCGGCCGTCGTGGACCCGGTGAGCCAGGGATCGTCGTGGTCGGCCAGGACGGCAAGCCCCGGGCAGCCACGGCAGCGGCCCACTCGTGGCGAGGCGAGCTGGAGGAGATCACACCCGGCCGGTTCACTGTGATGCTGCGCGCGGTCGTGGTCGGTGCGCGGACCGCCGCCTCTGGGACGTTCCGGGCGCGGGTCCGCGACGCCGCAGGCGGCTGGATCCTGCTGGAGGCCAGCAGACTGATCTCCGGGGAGGGCGACGACGAAACCGTGGTCACCTTCAAACGGGCCTCCGGCACCGAACTCCTCGGACTGCTGTTCGCGGCGTACGCGCTGACGACCCGCGAGCGCGACGTCTGCCGGGAGGTGATCGCCGGCCGGTCCACCGCGGACATCGCCACCGGGCTCGGGATCTCTGCGCACACCGTGCAGGATCACCTCAAGTCCATCTTCGGCAAGGTCGACGCACGCAGCCGAGGCGAGTTGGTCGCCAGGCTCCAGCCGGAGGACCACACCGTCCGCAGGATCGTGTCCCGGGGCCCCCGGTCGGCCGCTGACTGAGCACGGCCGATGCCCTTCACGGCGCCGCACTGCCCCACATGACGCTCGCCGACCGCGTCCACTCTCATGACGACGTCCTACCGCGAGGTCGCCGCCGCACTGGGCCTGGACGTGCCCGCGGACGACGACGACCTGCGTGACGTCCTCGAAGCGGACGTACAGCAGGTCCACCACCCCTGGCGCCACCACTGACTGACGCACTTGTCCGCATCGCCGGCGGCGGGGCAGTTGATGCCCATCAGGGTGTCGGGCCGTTCGAAGAACGATCATCCAGCGGAATGGGGAGCCAAGTCGAAGAAGGGGGCGCGAGCGAGTTCCACACCCACCTCGACGGTACCGGTCCGGCCATGGCGGTTGTTGTTCCACGATCACCACGGCGGCCTTCGAACTTGATGTATGCCGATATAGGAATATGATGGCGTCCATGGCACGAGCAGCGACGACGTCGGACGCGTTCAACGCGATCGCCGAGCCGCAGCGCCGGGACATCCTGGCGCTGCTGCGGGCGGGTGAGCGGCCGGTGACCGACCTGGCCCAGGAGCTGGGGATGAGCCAGCCGCGGGCGTCCAAGCACCTGCGGGTGCTCCGGGAGGTGGGGCTGGTGCGGGTCCGCGAGGCGGGCAAGCAGCGCCTCTACGGCCTGGACGCCCGCGGGCTGCGGCCGGTCCACGAGTGGGTCGGCGGCTTCGAGCGGTTCTGGAACGAGAGTTTCGACCGGCTGGACACCTACGTGCAGGACCTGAAGCAGACACGGCAGGAGGAATGACCGATGGCAGGGACAGGGCAAGGGACGCGGGCGGAGCCGGCGACGGCCGACCGGGAGATCGTGATCTCCCGGGTCATCGACGCCCCGCGGGAGCTGGTGTTCGAGGCGTTCACCGAGGTCCGGCACCTGTCGCGATGGTGGGGTCCGGAAGGGTTCACCACCACCACGCGGTCCTTCGAGTTCCGCGAGGGCGGTGAGTGGGACTTCGTGCTGCACGGGCCGGACGGGACCGACTACTCCGAGTGGATCCGCTGGCTGCGGATCGCCCCGCCGGAACGGATCGTGCTGCTGCACGGTGAGTCCCGCGACGACCCGAACGCCTTCGAGTCGGTCCTGACCTTCGCGCCGGACGGCGCGGCGACCCGGATCGTGATGCGCACGGTGTTCCCCACCAAGGAACTGCGCGACGAGGCGGTCGAGAAGTACCACGCGATCGAGGGCGGCCAGCAGACCCTGAGCAGCCTGGCGGCCTACGTCACCGAGATCCTTCGGAAGGGGGCGGAGGGCTGATGGCCGGGAAGGTGTTCTTCAGCGTGTCGATGTCGCTGGACGGGTTCATCGCGCCCGAGTCCCTCGGGGACTTGATGGGGCAGCAGTGGATGGAACTGCAGCAGTGGATCTTTCCGCAGCGGTTCTTCCGGGAGAACCTGAAGCTGGGAGAGGGCGGCGAGGAGGGGCGCGACAACGACATCGTGCGGGAGACGTTCGAGCGCACCGGCGCGAGCGTCATGGGCAAGCGCATGTTCGACGCCGGCGAGCAGATGTGGCCGGAGGAGGCGCCGTTCCACACGCCGGTCTTCGTCGTGACCCACACCAAGCGTGACCCCTGGGAGCGGCCGGGCGGGACCACGTTCCACTTCGTCAACGACGGCATCGAGACCGCGCTCGACCAGGCCCGCGAGGCCGCCGGCGACCGCGACGTCCGCATCGCGGGCGGCGGCGCGACGATCCTGGAATACGTGAACGCCGGCCTGATCGACGAGTTCTCGATCGCGCTGTCGCCCGTGCTGTTCGGCTCCGGAATCCGCCTGTTCGAGGGCGTGGACGCGTCCAGGGTCGCGCTGGAGCCGGTCCGTTCGGAGCCGTCGTCGCGGGTGACGCACCTGACCTACGCCGTGCGCCCACGGTAGCCGCGCCACCACTCCCCTGGCGACCCGAACACCCACGCCGCACACGCTTGAATCAGCAGGCCACCACTCCGCCGGTCCTGGCACTGGGCCACCAGGTCGTGCGGCCCGCCTCTCAGGGTTGCTCTCCGTCGGCAGAAGGAGACGTTACCCGAAGCAGTTCCAGGGATTGGCCCCTTCGTTCGCATGACGCCTGAGGCCCGGCCGCATGGTCCGCTGGATCGCATGGCGATGGACAGGCGTACGGCGGTGAAGGCGTTGGGGATCGGCTCGCTGGGGCTCGGCTCGCTCCGGTTCACAAGCGCTCCGAAGGCACGCGGGGCGGCCATCACGGTGCAGGGCGAGTCGGCCGTCCGTACCAACATCCCGACGGCCCGGGACCGCCGGGCCTCGGGCGGCGGGTTACTGGCGCTGGCGACCCCTCAGCCTCCCCCGGAACAGGGCTGGTACGCGACGTACGAGGTCGAGGTCCCGGCCGAAGGGCCGTACCGGCTGACCGCGGTGGCCACGGTGCCGGTCGAGCAGCCGCATATCGAGGAGATCGGCTGCTACTTCAAGCTCGGGGTGGGCGACGGGCCCCTCGTGCCGGTCGCCCGCTCGCAGCCGTACTGGTACGAATCCGTGCCCGCGTGGGGCGATCTCTCCGAACTCGCCCTGGGGGTCCTTGAGTTGGAGCGCGGCCGGAACACGATCACCTTCGTCGCAGACAAGCCGACCGTGCTGTCCGACTCCACCGGTTACCGTTTCCTGCTCGACCGGTTCACGCTGACGCCCGTGGCCCGCGTCGCGCCGCTCGGCATCCATCTCGGGGACCCGACCCACAACCTGGGTACGTATCGGGGCGACGAGCCCCGACTCCCGCAACTGACCCTTGTCCTGGAAACGCGCACGCAACGGCCCCGCACGTTGCCTTTCACCGTCACCGACTACTTCGGCAACGAGGTCGCACGAGGGCAGGCGACCGTCCCTGCCGGCCAGGCGCAGACATCGATCGCGCTCCCACGATTGCGCCAACTACCGCCGGGCCACTACCGGGTGACAGCCGCGGGCGTCACGGGCTGCTTCGCCCGGCTGCCCGAGCGACGGCCCGTCACCGGCCCTGGCAACCGTTTCGGCGTCAACACCTACGTCTTCTCCCTCGTCCCGCCCTCCCGTCTCGACGCGTTCGCCGCCGCGATGAAGGACATGGGCGCCGGACACGTACGCGACGGAATGGCCTGGCCCGCCGCAGAACCGAGCCGTGGCACGTACGACACGCGGCTGTACGACAACGTGCGGCGGGCCTTCCACCGCCACGGAATCGCCACGCTCGACGTACTGACCACCGCCCCGGAGCGGGCGATGACGGAGGCCTCGCTGCCGCTGGCCGCCGATCTTCGGGACGCCTACCGCTACGCCGCCCATCTGGCCGCCGCCCCGCCCGACGCGATCCAGCTGTCCAACGAGCCCGACGTCGACACGACCAGTTCCACCGGCGACCAGCACGCGGCCTTCGTCAAGGCGGCGGCGCTGGGGATCGCGGACGCGGGTCCCTCCACCACGGTCACCGTGCTGCCCGGCATCGCCGACGCGGGCAGCCACTTCCAGACCCTGATGCTGCAGAACGACGTGGCCCGGTACGCCGACGCATGGGGCTTCCACGGATACCCGGACCCGACAGACCAGGACGAACCCGAGGTCCCCGAATCGGCCGACGTACAAAGGGAGTTGCGCCGTCTCTACGGGGCCTCGCGGCTGCCGATGTGGATGACGGAGTGCGGGGTCTTCCTCGATGCGCGGCCCGGCAGCGATCTGACTCCCGCGCAACAGGCCGTCCAGGCCCGCTATCTCGTCCGCGCGACCGTGCGGAGCCTGGCGGCCGGTACGGGGAAGCAGTTCTGGTTCGGCGCGCCGCCCATCCATGACGAGGGCGTGTACTTCGGGCTGCTCAGCCGCGAGTTCCAGCCCTGGCCCGCCTACAGCGCCCACGCCGCGCTCACCTCGCTGCTCGGCGAGGCACGTTTCGTGGAGCGGCTGTCCGACATGTGCTACGTGTTCGCGGCGGGTGCGGGGCGGCGGGTCACGGTGGTCTGGGGACCGGCGGCGGAGGTGTCGGAGGTGGAGGTTCCGATGGTCTCCGGGGGGACGGCCGAGGTGTACGACATCATGGGCCGGCGCGTGGGGACGGTAGGGCCCGAGGGCCGGGTGAAGGTCTCGGAAGACCCGGTCTATGTCGTTCAGGAAGGCGCACGGGGCGCCCTGCCCGAGCCACCCCTGACCGCAACCCCACCACCCGCAAACTGTCAGTCGCCGAGCACATCGTGCTCAGCCAGCGGTTCGACATCGCCAACGCCGCGCCGAACAAGGCCGACGGCGACGCCCAACCGCCCCTCGGCTACCGGCTGTCCACCACGACCCGGATGACGGTCGACGTCTACAACTTCAACGCCACGCCCCAGACCGTCGAGCTGACCGGCCGCGCCTTCGGCGGCTGGACGGTACGGCCGACCCGGGCGTGGGACCGGATCACCGTGCCGCCCAAGGGCCGTACGAGCGTGGAGTTCGCGGTCGTCGCCGGGAAGGGCGTGCGCCGGGGCGTGGACTATCCGCTGGTCTTCGAGGCGACGATCCCTGCCCCGGACGGCGACCGCTCCGTCTCGCCCTCCGTTTCGCGCATCCAGCGCAGGTCTCGCAGGCGCGGAACGCCGATCCCGCTCGCGCCCTCCGTCGACCGGCTCACATCGGCCGACGGAACCACGGTCGACGGCCCTGACGTACGTGTGGAGGCCCGGATCACCGAGGCCCTCTCGGGCGTGGACGCGGAGCGCGTCGGCGTCGAGGTGGACGGCCGACGCGCGCCTTGCCACTACGATCCGGCCACCGGACGGCTGACGGCCACTCTGCGCCTTCAGCCGGGTCGCCACGAGATTTGGGTCCGGGCGTACAACAGGGCGCACGCCCCGGCCCAGGCGTCGGCGACGGTGACCGTGAGCGCGTAACCGGTCGGGCCGCTCAGTCCGCGATCATCCGGTTGCCGAACCACCCCCTGGGCTCGGTGTTGCGCTCCCGCTGACGGCGTACGACATAGCGACCGGGTGCGATGCCGGTGCCGCCGTGCTCCGGGTGGATGAGGTACGCGACTGCCGAGGTGTCGATCATGCCGAGGGCGAGGCCGGTCGGGTCGCGGAGGTCGCCGGTGAAGCGGCAGGTGCCCGGGTCGGCGACGAGGGAGTGCGGATTGCCGCCCGCGGCGCTGCGCAGCAGCTCGATGCCCGCGGCGGGGACGTCCTGCCAGCGCGTGTACTCGTGTGTGGAGACACCGTGCTCGATGAACGCGTACGGGATGACGATCAGGTCGCCCTGGGCCTGGAGGCCGTCCACGACGGGGATGGTCACCTGGCGTTCCAGGTGATCGAGGACGTCGAGACCGGTGAGGTCGGTGAGTTCGGCGAGGGTCATGGTCATGCAGATCACCTTTGGTGTGTGAGGGCAGCTCACGAACGACTGCATGAATGTCCTTGTCGAATACGGGAGTTGAGCGCTGCGGGGGCGTAGAGGCGAGGTCCGGGCTTCGGGGCGTACGACCGCCCCGCCGCCTCACGTACGGCGCACGAGTCGGGCGTACTGCTCGCCGGGCAACACCTTTCTCTCCGCCACGGTTGGTGCACTTGAGGACGTACGGGCGGCCCAGGCACCGAAGTACGCCTGAGCCGCCCGCCGATCACCTCATCCGATCCTTCGGATCACCTCTCCTTGATCCTGAGGAAGGTGACCGAGTTCGCCGGGAAGGTGTACGTGAACTTGCTGCTCACCCCCTCGAAGGTGGACCTGACCGGGGCAACGGGCGTCTCCGTCTCGGAGTTGACCGCATCGGGCGCGGCCTTCAGCGTCGTCACAGCGGCCTTCTTCGACGTCTTCAGACCGCCGAGGTCGATCGCCGTACGGGCGTCCGCCGACTGGGCGTTGACCACCTTGACGATCACATCGCCGGTCTTCGCGTCGCGCGTGACGACCTGACGGAACGGCTCGGCCGGCTTGTCGTCGGTGAAGCTGCCCCACTCCTTGCCGTCGAGGTAGAGGGTCACCTGACGGCCGCGGACCTTGATGTCGACGTCGTACGCGCGGCCCGTCTCGATCGATCCGGCCTTGGAGATGAGCGTCGACTTGCCACCGTCCGAGGCCTGTTCGACGGCGGACTGCGTGTTGTTCCAGCCGCCCAGGTTCCACCAGTAGTAGTTCCCGGTGTCCTTGACGCCGAAGGCGACGAGGAAGCCCTCCTTGCCGGACTTCTTGGTGGCCTTCACATGCAGGTCGTAGTCGTGCCAGGCCGGGTCGCCCGCCGACACCATGGTGTTCTCTGCGGCCGCGTCGGTCTGCACGTACTGCCCGTCCTGGACGCTCCAGCTGCCGCCGCCCGTGTGCGTCCACTTCGAGGCGTCACCGGAGAAGTCGTCGCTGAGCAGCGTCGCACCGTCCGCGCCGGTCACCTTCACGTCGTCGTACGCGGCACTCGTCGCCCAGGTCGACAGACCGACCGCACCAGAGATCGGGCCGCTCACCGAGGGCGTGCTGGTCGCCTCGGAAGGCACGACCCGGTCGCCGACGTTGCGCATGAACAGCTTCTGGACCTCGTAGCTGGCCGAGTTCCAGGAGGCGTGGTTGTTGAACCAGATCATGTCGGGGCGCCACTGCACGTAGTCCTCGTTGGCGAGCAGCGGGGCGTACGAGGCGAGCTTCACGATGTCCGCGTTGCGCTCCAGGCCGGTCATGAACGCGGCTTCGGAGAGGGCGTTCTTGAAGGCGTTGCCCTGCGAGGCGTACTCACCGAGGAAGACCTTGGGGCCGTTCCTGTCGTACGAGTCGTAGCGGTCGTTGTTCTGCAGGAACCACTGCGGGCTGTTGTAGTAGTGCTCGTCGACCATGTCGACGTTGCCCTCGCGGTTGAGCTTCCAGGCCGTGTCGAAGGTCGAACCGCTGTCGTCCGGGCCGGAGTTGGAGATGACGGTGATGTCCGGGTACTTCGCCTCGATGGCCGCGCGGAACTGCTTGAAGCGGGCGAAGAACTCGTTCGGCAGGTTCTCCTCGTTACCGACGCCGAGGTGGGTGAGGTTGAAGGGCTTCGGGTGGCCCATCTGCGCCCGCTTCTTGCCCCACTCGCTGGTCGCGGGACCGTTGGCGAACTCGATCAGATCGAGGGTGTCCTGGATGTGGCGCTTGAGGAGCGCGTCGTCGTCGGTGGCCTTGTTCTGGCCGCAGCCGGTGACGAGGGCGGGCACGACGGGCAGCGGCATAGCGCCGATGTCCTCGGAGAACTGGAAGTACTCGTAGTAACCGAGGCCGTAACTCTGGTTGTATCCCCAGAAGTTGGCGTTGGTCGCGCGCTGCTCGACGGGCCCGATGGTGTCCTTCCACTGGTACGAGCGCTTGCGCTGCCAGCCGGACGCCTCGTCGTATCCCTCCATGCTGCCGGTGTTGACCAGACAGCCGCCGGGGAAGCGCACGAAGGACGGGTCGAGCGCGGCGATCTTCTCGGCGAGGTCCTTGCGCAGGCCGTGACCCTTGTATGTGTCGCGCGGCAGAAGCGAGATCATGTCCAGCGCGACGGGGCCGGCGGTGGCGACGGTGAGGCGGCCCGCCGCGCTCGTACGGGTCGCGGTGAACCTTGCCTTGTACTTCGCCCAGCCGCCGCGCGCGGTGACTCGCCGAGCCTCGGCGAGCGCGCCGTCGGCGTCCGCCAGAGTCACGGTGAGGGCGGAGGCCTGTTCGGCGCGGGCCCAGACGGAGAAGTTGTAGACCTCGCCCTTCTCTACGGAAATCCCGGTGTTGTAACCGGAGTTGGTGACGGACGAACCGCCGTCCAGGGTGAGGTAGGTGCGGTTGCGTTCATTGAGGCGGCCGTCGTCGTTCACGGCCTTCGCGGTGCCCGTGGCGGCCCAGGAGGTGAGGGGCGTGTACGAGGCGTGGTCGGCCGTCGAGTACTCGAACGACCGGTTCTGCACGAGCTCTGAATAAAGGCCGCCGTCCGCGGCCCGGTTGATGTCCTCGAAGAAGACGCCGTACATCGTGTCGTCGATCTTCGCGCCCTTGGTCTTCGGGGCGACGGCGATCGCGTAGTCGGTGGTGTCCTCGGCGGCGGCGTTCCCCGGTGCGGCCGGGACGAGGAGCGAGGCGGCCATGATGCCGGTGGCCGTCAGGGCGAGTCTCCAGCGGGTGCGGGTGCGTGACATGGATACTCCGCGGCTCTGGTGTCGGTTTTCTCGGCTGTTCTCAGCAGTACTAGACTGTTCGGTATATCGGACAATGATCAATACTTCGAACGGCAAGATAGGGAGGGGGCTGGAGTGAGTCAATGGTTTGCGCAGGACACGTCAAGGAGGCGGACCAGCGTGGACGGTTTCTGGCCGGTTGCCGATGTATTGGCGTATCTGGCGGGGAGTTGGCGAGTGGAGCGTTCCGTACGGGATCTCGCGAGCGGGGAGGAGGGGACGTTCAGCGGCACGACGGAGTTCGCACCGCTCGAAGAGGGCGGCCTGCTCCACCACGAGTCCGGCACCTTCGTCTGGCAGGGCGTCGCCCGCCCCGCCGAGCGGACACTGCGGTTCCTGCCGGGCACTGCGCCGGGCCGCGCCGACGTACGGTTCGCCGACGGCCGCCCCTTCCACGACCTGGACCTGACATCCGGGCAGCACATTGCGGACCATCCGTGCGCCGCGGACCTCTACCGGGGCGAGTTCACCGTGTCCGACGCGGACCACTGGCGCACCGCGTGGCGGGTGGGCGGACCGGCCAAGGACCTGGTGCTCACCACGGACTACACGCGCACTGCCCAGGGTCCGTCAGGAGGGCCCTGGCGTCCGCGATCGCCCGGCGGACCCTAGCCTTGGTGATGCCACCTTCGGAGGCAGGGAAGCAAGCATTCAGACGAGCAGGGACTGATAGTCGAGACGCAGGTTCCAGCGCCCCGCCCGGCCCGTGATCGTGGCCATCGACAAGGGGCGGACGTCGATGTTCCAGTACGTCGACGGGGGCGCCTTCAGGGCATAGACGAGCGCGGCGCGTACGACCGCGGGTTCGGCCACCGCGACAATGCGGGCGCCGTCGTCGGCGGGACGGGTGTCGAGCCAGCTGCCCACCCGCTGGATGAACGCCACCAGCGACTCACCGCCGTGCGGCGCGGAGTACGGGTCGGCCAGCCACGCGTCCACGGCCCGCGGTTCGCGGGCCATCGCCTCGCCGAGGGTGAGGCCGCGCCAGCGGCCCATGTCGCAGTCCCGCAGGGCGAGCTGGGCCAGCGGCGCGAGACCGAGCGCGTCACCGGTGGCCCGGCTCCGCGGCGTCGGCGAGCAGTACCGCAATTCGGCCGCCGCCAGGTACACCAGGGTGTGGGCGACGCGCTGCACCTCGTTCCAGCCCGGCAGGTCGAGCGGCCGGTCGTCGCCGAAGCGCTCGGCGAGCAGCGGGGAGCTGCGGGCGGCGGCGAGGAGCGTGACACGAACGTGCATGCGGCGATCGTGGGGTGCGCAACTGCGCAGGTCAAGGGGGTAGCTGAGGGTACCGGGAGGCTCACGCCCACCACAGGACGACCGGCTCGGTCATCGCGGGGAGGCCGACTCGGTCATGGCAGGGGCGGACGCGCCGGTCACCGCAAGGCGGCCGGACCGGTCACACCGTGACGGGCGCCGTTTCACCGGCCCTGGAACATCTCGTCGCAGGCGATGCGCAACCTGCGTACGCCCTCCGTGATCTCCGCCGTGCCCGCCACGGCCGCGAAGCTCAGCCGCAGGTGCGCGGCGGCGGGTTCGGCGCTGAAGTAGGGGCGGCCGGGGGTGACGGCGACGCCCGCGCGCAGAGCGGCGGCGACCAGGGCCGACTCGTCCGTGCCATCGGGCAGCCGCAGCCACAGGTGGTAGCCGCCGGCGGGGATGTGCGGGAGGGCGAACTCGGGCAGGTGCAGCCGCAGTGCGGCCGTCATCGTGTCGCGGCGGTTCTTCAGCTCCGCCGCCACAGCCCGCAGATGACGGGGCCAGGCGGGCGAGCCGACGAGCTCCAGGGCCGCCTCCTGGAGCGGGCGCGGCACGAAGAAGGTGTCGACGACCTGGATGGCCCGCAACCGTTCCAGTACGGGCCCGCGGGCGGCGAGCGCGCTCACCCGGAAGCTCGGCGACGTCGCCTTGGTCAAGGAGCACACATGCACGACGACTCCCTCGGGATCGTCCGAGGCCAGCGGACGCGGCAACGGCCCCGCGTCCTCGTGCGCGAGACGCCGGACGAAATCGTCCTCCACGACGAAAGCACCGGCCTCGCGCACGATCCGCAGCACCTCACCGCGCCGCTCGGGCGCGAGCATGGCGCCGGTCGGGTTCTGGAACAGCGGCTGGCAGACGAAGACACGGGCACCGGTCGCCTGGAACGCGTCGGCGAGCAGGTGGGGACGCACCCCGTCGGCATCGACCGGTACGGGTACGGGGCGAAGCCCAGCCGCCCGGGCGATCGCCAGCATGCCGGGATACGTGGGCGATTCGACGAGCACCGGCGCGCCAGGCGGAGCGAGGGCGCGCAGAGCGGTGGTCAGCGCGGACTGGCCGCCCGCCGCGATCAGCACCTCGGCGGCCGTGATCGCGCCGCCGAGGCCCCGCGCGAACCACTCACGCAGCTCCGGCAAGCCGTCCACCGGCGGGCGCCCCCAGGCACCGGGACGGCGGCCGGCCCGGGCCAGCGCCGCGGCCATCGCCCGCTCCGGCTGCAACGAAGGGTGCAGATAGCCGCCGTTGAACTCGATGACTCCGGGCGGCGGGGCGGCCAGCGTGACCAGCACCCCGGAGGCGTCGACGGTACGCGGCACGAGTTCGGCGGCGGCGTCCGCGGTGAGCGCGAGCTCCTGCCAGGAGGTGTCCCCCGCGGCAGGCCCGTCACCCCGCGGCCGAGCCCGGAACGCACCGGCCCCGGGCCGTGTCACCACCAGCCCCTCGGCGGCCAGCTGCGCCAAGGCCCGGGACACGGTCACCGGACTCACCCTGAACCGCTCGACGAGTACACGGCTGGACGGCAGCTTTCCACCAAGTGAGTAGCGGTCCAACTCATTCCGCAGCCGATCGGCCAGTGCTGCCACACTGCTACGCTCTTGCATGAGAGCACAGAATAGCGCTACTGCGCCCACTTCAGTAGCGGTCCCCGCCGCCCGGGCGCGACCAGCCACCGAAAGTCCACAGGTGTCACCCCGTGGCGTGCTCCGGGCCGCCCTCGGGGTCACCGCCTTCTCCCTCACCTTCCCCGCCACCGCCTGGGGCCTGGAAGGCTTCGGCCCCTGGTCGCTCGTGGCCGTACGCAGCGCCCTCGCCGCGCTCATCGCCGGCGCCTGTCTGCTCGCCCTGCGCGTACCGTTGCCGGCCCGCCATCACTGGCCAGGGCTGTCCGTCGTGGCCGCCGGAGTCGTACTCGGCTTCCCCATGCTCACCACCCTCGCCCTGGAGACCTCGACCACCGCCCACGCCGCCGTCGTGGTCGGTCTGCTCCCCTTGACCACCGCGCTGTTCTCGGCACTGCGCGTCGGCTCCCGCCCCTCCCGTGGCTTCTGGGCCGCGGCGCTCGCGGGCGCCGCCGTGGTGATCGCGTTCACCGTGACGCAGAGCGGCGGAGCCCTGACCAGTGCTGACGCGTACCTCTTCGGGGCGCTGCTGGTCTGCGCGGCCGGATACACGGAGGGCGGCCGACTGGCCCGTGTGATGCCCGGATGGCACGTCATCGGCTGGGCTCTGGTGTTGTGCCTGCCGCTCACGATTCCGGCGGCCACGGTGGCGCTGTCGTACGAGCCCGTACAGCTGACGGCGCACAGCGTGACCGGGCTGCTCTGGGTCGCGGTCGGCTCGCAGTTCCTGGGCCTGGTGGTGTGGTACCGGGGCATGGCGGCGATCGGCATCCCGAAGGCCAGCCAGTTGCAGCTCGCTCAGCCCCTGCTCACACTGGTGTGGTCGGTGCTGCTCCTCGGCGAGCAGCTCACACCCGCCGCACCCCTGGCCGCCGCGGCCGTACTGGTCTGCATCGCGGTCGCCCAGCGAGCACGCGCCTGACCGGCACGCACCGCGCCGGTGGCAACCGGCTCCACCCGCCCTAGACTGAGACCCACGGACCGCTACTCCCGTGCGAGACGAGGAGGCCCTCCAGATGCGTGCAAGCAAAGGCGATCACCTGCTGGTGCACGGCAGGATCGTCGGACAGCACGACCGGGTCGGGGAAGTCGTCGAAGTACTGGGGCCGGACGGCAATCCGCCGTTCCGCGTCCGCTTCGAGGACGGCCACGAGACCGTGATGTCCCCTGGTCCTGACACCACAGTCCAGCATCACATCAGGGAGACCAAGACCCAGTAGGTCCCGGACCACAGAGGTCCGGACCCAGCGGGTCGGATCAACGCGGCGGCTTCGCCGACTGCTGATAGTGGTCGGCGACCACGCGTGCCATGGCGCCGATCGGGTCGGCATCGACCTCCCTGGCCGCGAAGAAGACATGCCCGCTCGCTTGCGGGTGATCGCGGGCGAAGGTCAGGTGCCGGGTCCTGCCAGGCGTCGGGACAGCTCGGCAGGGTCCTGCCAGACGTCGGGCTGCGCGGGATCGCCGGCCTTGTACAGCGCCTCCCCCACATACAGCCGCGTACTGCCGCCCTCGGCGACCTCCGCCCACCAGGGCAGCAGCTTCGCGTAGTCGGCGGCGGCGGCACGGCGTCCGTCGCGCAGGCGCTGCGGCCGAACGCCGTGTGCCCCTCGGCCTCGAACGTCAGCAACTACGCGTGGGACCTCCACCTCGGCGGACGCGGCGTGCGCACCGTGCACGCCGCGATCGCGCAGGACGCTGCGCGAGGCGGCCCGGGGCCGGCGCTGCACCGGGTGCGGCTGTGTCCGGCTCCCCGGTACCGGGCTCAGCCCCGGCTCAGAAGCAGCCGTTCACTGTGGCGGCCAGGCCGTCCAGGACTTTCTTGGTGGCGGCCGGGTCAGCGGAAGCGCCGTTCTCGACGAAGGAGAAGACCTTCCAGCGTCCGTCCTCACCGGTGGTGAGACCGCTCAGGGCGAGGGCACCGGTGAGAGTGCCGGTCTTGGCCTTGACCTCGCCCTTGGCACAGTTGCTGGGCTCGGTGTCGAACCGGCCCGTGCCAGGCCCCAGGGTCCCGGTCTCGCCGGCCTCTGGGAGCCCGTCCAGAACGGGCCCGAGGACAGCCTTGTTCTGCGGATCGGTCAACAGATCCAGCAGGTCCGCGAGGGTGGTGGCCGGTATCCGGGCGGAACGGGACAGCCCACTCCCGTCGAACAGCTGGACGCCGTCCAACGAGATGCCGTACTTCTCGCTGAGGATGTTGCGCACAGCTGTTGTCCCACCCTCGAACGTGGCGGGCTGACCGGCGCCGATCGCGGTCATCCGCAGCAGGGTCTCGGCAATGTTGTTGTCGCTGTTGAGCATCATCCTCTTGACGATCTCGGACAGCGGCGGGGAGTTGTGGCTGGCCACCGGTACATCGGTGGCGGCAGCCGTGCCGCGGGCGACCGTGCCGTCAACAGTGACGCCCTGGTCGGTGAGTAACCGGGCGAAGACCTCCCCGGCATCGATGGACGTGTCCATGACCGGCTTGCCGTCGACCACCAGAGGCCGGACCGGGGACACCACGTCCGGGAAGTAGCCGTCGTTCCAGCCTTCGGCGAGCGTGGGCTCGGGGAAGAGGCTGTCGTCCACGCGCACTTTCACCGAAGTCAGGCCCGCCGCGGAGAGGCCGTCGACAGCCGTCTTCGCGAGGACGGAGAGGTCGTCGGCGGTGAGAACCCTGTCGCCGCCGCCGACCAGCGTGAGCGTGCCATCGCCGTAGACGACGCGGGTGGTGAAGCGATGGTCCGGACCGAGCGCGGTCAGGGCCGCGGTCGCGGTCGCGAGCTTGGCATTGGACGCGGGCATCAGCGCCGTGGAGGCGTTGTTGTCGAAGATCTCACCGTTGGACTCGGCGTCCATCACGAAACCACTGAGATTGGCGCCGAGGCCGGCCTCCTTGATACGAGCCTCAAGATCGTCGGCAATCTTCTGATCGGCCTGACTCAGCGAAGCGCTGTCGTTCGCGTAGGACGTGTAGCCCGCCAGAACGGATCCCATGACGGGTCCGGTCACGGCGAGGCCGAGCATTCGGCGGACCGCCGGGCTCATGGGTTTCCGCTTGCGATGGCGCCTCGCGGCAGGCGCGGCGGGGTGGGGGTTGTATGCCGACAGCGGCACGTGAGTTCTATCGCTCCCGCTGACCGTGGTTTCGTGCATGACAGTTCCAATGGCTCGAAGGCTTGGGGTGTTGACCCTTGAGACGGATCAAACATCCCTGTATACGCGCCACGGCAACCAATTACTCGAATCTTCAAGGAACTTGACCTACCGTCAATCGTTGAAGGAGGTCCTGGACGTCGCGATCGCCGGGTGACACCGACACAGTCGCCACGCTCGACCGTCCCGGGCCCCCGAAGTTCCCGCCGAGCCCGACCCAGCCGCCCAACTCGCCCTGCAGGCCGCCGCCGCCCGCCGCATCCTCGAACACGCTGCGGCCATCCTGGAGGTCGTACGCGGCGCTGCTTCGGCCGATCCCGAACTCGCCGAGCTGCGGCAGACCAGCCTGCGGCAGCGGTACACGGTTCAACTCCGGTTCGCCGAGGCCCTGGTGCCCAAATCCGAAGGCCCTCTGCCGACGACCACGACGCCACAGGCGCCGACACCGCCGCCGCCCTCCGCCACACCGGCCGCGACTACGCCCGGCCCCTACGAGCCCTCGGCCGCACCTGACGAACCCGGACAGATCTCGATCACGCAATGGCCCTGGGGCCTGCCGATCAATAACTCGTCGATCTTGGTGGGGATTACGGGAGGGTGGGGTCGTGCCCGGCGATCGCGGCGAGTTGTTGTGCCGTGGTCACGGTGAGGGCGCCGGCCGGGACCTTGTGCCCGAGCGCGGTGAGCACGGGGGTGACCTCCTGGAGGGTCGCGCCGATTCTGCTCTTGGCCAGGCTGGTCGCCTCGGCGAGAGCGGCGTTCGTCATGGACCAGCGCCTCTTGAGGAGGAAGACGACAAGCTGGTCGGAGACGGAGAGCCGTCTGCCGCCGGCGCCGGGGCCGCCGTCGGGGCGTTTCCCAGGCAGGAAGATCGGCGGGTGCTCGGCACGCCAGGCTCGGTAGCGGACGGCGAGATCGTCAAAGGCGGCGGGCTCGAGTCCGGTGAGGCTGGGGTGCCGCAACCAGGCGGGGAGCTTATCCCCGATGGGAAAGCGCCCGAACTCGAGGCTGGGCGGGGGCGATTGGGGAGCGAGCGGTTCGGGGCGCAACGTGTAGTTCCATGTGCCGTGCCACTCGTGCGGCGTCAGGGGTAGGCGCTCCATGACGGTGTCGGGGACGGTGACGCCGGTGGGCTAGGCGCCGGGGTCGAACTCGGCGTGGACGGACAGCCCGCTGCGTGTCGTGGTCGCTCCGATGGTGCTGACGACGACTTCGTGGCTGGTCAGGGGCCTGCCACGCCAATTGATGCTGATCTGTGAGAACAGCCGGTGCTCTATTTTGTTCCACTTCGATGTTCCCGGTGGAAAGTGACAGACAGTCACATCAAGGCCCGACTCATAGGCGAAATCGGCGAGTTTCTTCTTCCAGGCACGCACACGGTGGCCGTTGGAGCCTCCGGCGTCGGCGGTGACCAGCAGGCGAGAAGCGTGCGGGTAGCGGCGGCGCCCCTCACCGTTCCACCAGCGGCGCAAAGTGGTCACCGCGAAGGCAGAGGTGTCCCCGTCGCAGCCCACCGACACCCAGCCGGTATCCGCGCCGATGTCGTAGATCCCGTACGGCACGGCTTTCTGGGCACCCTTCTCGGGGAAGTCGTGCGCGCGGACCGGCACCGGCTGCCCGGCGCGATGCCACTCGCGTCCCTCCAGGTGGCCGAAAGATGGCACCTGTGGCACAACCTCGGTCAGGCCGCAGAGCGTTGCGTGTCCCAACACCGCACCTGCCTGCGCGCAGCTCCGCAAGCGGCAGAACGTGTGGAGGAGCCGTCGGCTGAGGAGAGCCCTGCCTCACCATGGCCCACCGGCCATCGTTTCGCCGACCGCATCCGTGCCCGCCATGCGCAGGTCCACGCGCTCCTGGAAGCCGGCCACAGCCGCCGCTCGATCCAACGTCAGCTCCGCATGACCTACCGCACTGTCAAGCAACTTGCAGACGCGAACGCGCCGGAGGAGCTATTCCGTGGCCAGTGGCAGAACCGGCCGACCAAGCTCGATGCGTTCAAGCCGTACCTCCACCAGCGGTGGGAGGACGGCTGCACCAACGCCTGGCAGCCGTGGGAGGAGATCACCGAACGCGGCGGCTACGGCGCTGTACGCGACTATCTGCGTCCCCTTCGGACGACACCACGTCCCCCTGACGTCCAGCCGCCCTCGGTCAGGACGGTGTCCGGATGGTTGCTCACTCACCCCGACGCCCTCCGGGAGGACGACCGGGTCCGGCTGAAGGCCGCTTTCGCCAACTGCCCCGAACTGGAAGCTCTCGCCGGTCACATCCGCTCCTTCGCCCGGATGCTCACGCAGCGAGAAGGCGAGAAGATCGCGGAGTGGATCACGGCCGTCCGCACCGACGACCTCCCCAGCCTCCACACCTTCGCCAGCGGCCTCGAACGTGACCTCGACGCGGTCGTCGCCGGACTCTCCACCCCGTGGAACTCGGGAGTGGTCGAAGGCCATGTCAACCGCATCAAGATGCTCAAGCGCCAAATGTTCGGCCGAGCCGGCTTTGACCTCCTACGAAAACGTGTACTGCTGGCGTGACCGGCAACGTGCAGCGGGCGTCCCTCATTTCGACCGGGGTCGTCAGACGACTGGATGACTTACCGCCATACGATTCCTGGCATGACGCCCAGTTGCTACACGTGTGGCCAGGAAGAACGATTCGACGATCTGCCACTACGGGAGCGCATCGCCGTGGATCAGCACTGGCGGGTGGCCCATGCTTTCGATACGGCACTACCTGGATGGCTGGTGCTGTTGCCACGCCGACATGTCACAGCCATCCACCAGCTCACGGACCTGGAGGCCGAGACGCTGGGAATGTGGCAGGTGAGGTTGTCTCGGGCTCTTCACGACGTGACTGGGTGCGTTAAGACCTACGTTGCGCAGTTCGCTGAGGTCGAAGGCTTCGCCCATGTGCACTTCCACATCATGCCGCGCATGAGCGACCTGCCCCAGCAACTGCGTGGCCCTCGTGTCTTCGGATTGCTCAGGCAGCCCGAACCCCGACGGGTATCCGCTGGCGTTGCAGACGAGATCGTGCATTCTCTTCGGTCCCGCCTACTTCCTGACGCTTACGCCCCGTAACCGACCACAGAAGTTGAGTCAGAGCCTGAGAACTGACAACGCTGCGGGCTCTTTCCGGTGCCAGCGGGAAGGGCATACTGCCGGGTGTGGCGACTTACAACAGCATCGGTGCGACCTACGCTGACACCCGGCGACCGGACCCCCGAATCGCCGCCAGGATCCATCAGGCCCTCGGTGGTGCCGCCACCGTGATCAATGTGGGGGCCGGCACCGGCTCCTACGAACCGTCAGAAACGGTGCTGGCCGTTGAACCCAGCGCAGTGATGATCGCCCAACGGCCGGCCGGATTCGCGCGGGCACTGGAAGCATCCGCGGAGTCGATCCCTCTCGCTGACGACTCGGCCGATGCGGTGATGGCCCTCCTGACCGTGCACCACTGGAGCGACCTGGAAGCCGGCATCGGGGAACTCCGCCGCATTGCCCGGCAGCGGATCGTCGTCTTCACCTTCGACCACGACATCAGCCGCAGGTTCTGGCTACTGGACGAGTACCTGCCGGAGGCGGCCGCGTTCGACGACACACGAGCGGTCGCGGTCGACCGGCTGGTCACGCTGTTGGGAGGCGCCCGCATCGAGACGGTCCCCATCCCGCACGACTGCACCGACGGATTCCTCGCCGCCTTCTGGCGCCGACCCGAGGCATACCTCGATCCGCAGGTCCGGGCCGGTATCTCGATGTTCGCCCAGATCAGCGACGACGTCATCCAGCCTGGCCTGGCCCGGCTGTCCGACGACCTGTCCTCCGGCCGGTGGCACCAACGCCATGCCGACCTGCTCGACCAAGAGGCACTCGATGTCGGCTACCGGCTTCTCGTAGCCGACCTGTAGATCCAGGCGAGCCGTCTGACTGCACACTCAGTGACCGATTTTGCCAGCTGAACTCGCCCGCTGCCCAAATCAGCCGGCACCTCCCCTGTCAGGCTTCTCCCGGGCCACCTCGATGGTGACGGCCAGCGTTCCTGATCTCTCGGGGGAACCGTCGGCTACCACGTCGCGATCTACGCGGGCGACGGCAACGTCCTCCACGCGCCACGCACCGGCAAGAACGTGGAAGTCGTCTCCCTCACCAGCGCCATGCCGGAATCCGACTACCTCGGCGCCACCCGCCCCTGAACACCTGTAGGTTCCGATTCAAGTTGTCAGTGTCCGAGTAATCTGTCGGCAACTTGTCGGTTTGGAAGCGGCGTTGAGGGGTCTTGCCCGGGTGAGCCGGTCGCACAGCCGGGACAGGCGAGGCTCCCTGATCCTCGGAACCGAACAACGAATCGCTCTTGACCTTCACCGGGCAGGAGCCGTGCGACAGCCTCCCGGCTCTCCAGCTGGTGCACCGAAACCGTCCAAGCCCGGCCCTGGTCGACCGCTCGGCTCGAAGAACCGTCGCAGGGCTACCCGGCACGACGTGGGACGCGTCCTCGCCACCGGCGAGGCCTACAGCCGTCCCACCCACCACAACGTCGGCACCAAAACCCGCAGGGCAGGCTGACAAGCGACCAAGCGGATCAGCACACTGAGCGCATGCGATACGAGGAGAGAGCCAAGCTCACGGCCGTGAGAGCCCTGGTTCCGGTGGCCATCCTTGTCTCCTCGCCGGTGTTGCTGATAGCCGGAGCCCCGATCCGCCGCCGATACCTCCGCTACGTCTACCGGGACGAGGCCCCGCAGATCCTGGACAAGAAGCGGGGCTGGGTCAGCGCCCACTACTTCGTGGTCACCAGTCCTCTTCTTGAGTGGCTCTGCTGGCCCACAGAATCACTTGCCCGTCTCGTCTCACGCCGAGGTTAAAAGACAAGCTTAGATCTGCCGGTATCTCAGCGATCTGTCGTCAACTTGTCGCTTGCGACAGATCGCCGAAAATCGCGCACTCACCAGCCACGCCAACGTTTCCACCATCCAGCGGCGCGGTCTCGGCGCCCTTCTTTGACGCGAGTTCAGCGATCCGTGCCTGCACGGCCGGGTCTTTGGCGAGGGTCGGGGGAAGCTTCGTGTACGGGGTGATGCGGGCAGAGACGAGTTGCTTCACACTCACCTGGGTGTCACGCGGCTCCGAGGGCCACACATGCGGCTTGCCTACCAGGTTCGCACCGCCCAGGTCCGCGCCTGTCAGGTCTGCGCCCGTCAAGTCCGCGGCGTCCAACTCCGCCGTTTGCAGGTTTGCACCTTTTGGATTCGCGCCTTCAAGTTCACCTTGGTCCAATCCGCGCTGCTCAGATCCGCACCGCTGAGATTCGCCTGAGGCAGTTCCGCCAGAACGAGGTCCGCATATCTCAGGTCGGCGCAGCTCAAGTTGGCTTTGGGCCAGTCCGACCAGGAGAGTCGTGCGTTGTGCAGATTCGTGCCAGCCAGCGCCGCGTGGTCGGGGAGGCGGATGCTCTCCAGGTGTGTGTACCACAGGTGAGGGCTGTAGCCGTCGGCATCGTGATCGGTGTCCCGGGTGGCGAGCACGGTCAATGCGGCCGCCACGTCATCGACCGGCCCCCCTCGTCCCGCTTCGCACGTCCATCGAGTCGTCACCGAGGTTCTCCACTGCCGCGCTGTACCGGTCGGTAATCTGCCCCTCCTTGGTGATCGCCAGCTCGTCGCGCACCTGGTTGGTGGAGTACCACAGCCCGGCCACGGCTACGGCGGAGGCGATCAGAACCGAGGCAAGCTCCACCTTGCGAGCCAGGTCCAGGGTCCCCTCGCGCGGCGGGACGTCGTCGGGCTGTGAAGGCCGGATGCCCGGGCGGACAAACTGGGTGGGCAGGCGACGAATAACCGGCCGCGTACTCGGTGGCGGGACAGCGCCGCCCCTGATGCGACTAGCGCGCCGCACGACTCGGTGCAACTGCTGACTGCGTCGGTAGGACATGAGGGTATTCGACACCTCCTGCCCAGTTCAGCGCAGCGCTTCGCGCCTGCTCTTCTGTTCTTGACGCTCGAGCTCAGATAGCTGGTTTGTACGTGGGAGCTGACACCACCTGTCGCTCAGAGCGGAGAGCGCCCGGTTTTGCCGGAGGGCTATGTCTCTGAGTTCTGGCAACGCCCGGGACCTTGCGCTGGGAGCATCGGAGTGCTCGACGCGGTGAGGGGCGCTGGTGCCACCGGAGGAAATGGACCGCCGCGGCGCCGAGTTACTGTTCCAGGTTCCGACCGAGCGGGAGGAGAAGAACAGCGTCGCCATCGCCTCGAAGGAGTCATTTGAGGGCTGGAAGAAAACCTTCATCGATCCGCGGCTGTGCGCGGCTATCGTGGACGGGCTCACCTTCGGCGGCAACATCATCGAGACCGGAACCGAGCCTACCGGCTCGCCGGCACCCGGGCCCCGGCCGTTGGGGGCCGAACCCACGCCGGACCGAGGGATGGGTTCGGCTGCCGAACAGGATGCCGCCACCGGCTGAGCAAGCCCGCCGCCCGGCCCGACTCCCTCGCCGGACGGGCACCCCGAGGGGGCCACAGCGCAGCCACGGCCCGGAGATCACCGAGACCCGTCGGGCACCCGCCGGTTGGCCGGGCGGGGGGCGTTGCGGGCCACGCACTGCTCCAGCGCCGCGGTCATCACCACCGCGGCGGCGTCCAGGCCGTAGTCGTGGGCGGTGTCCACCAGGCGCCGGCGCACATCGGCCCTCGTGTTCGTAGCGTTCCCTGTCAAGTTCTTCTGTTCAGAATCACTTCAAGGCTGAACGAGAGCCGAGAGACCGCTGGAGCGCCGCCTGGAGCCGAGTGAGAGTCGACTCGCCCAAGGCCGTGGGTGTCGCGAAGTAAGTCCTTGAAACACACGGAGGACGCAGAGCCATACTCAACGGCATGCCGGCCACGCCGACATCGTGCGCGAGCTCATCGACGGGTCCGTCGGGTATTTGAAGGGCCGACAACATGCCACCCGGTGACCAACCATGGTGGGAGGACCATCGGCGCAGAGTGGAGCTCGTGGCACGGGAAGTCGGTAACAACTGATCTCGCCCTGCTGCCGCCGACCCCGCCGCCTGCGGGGTCGGCCATGCGTCGTCGTTCACCACGCCGAAGGACTCGTCGTGCCAGCGCCAACTGGTGGTGCCGTCGTCGTGGATGTGCAGCATGAACTCGCTGCCCGGGTTGCCGACGGGAGCGCCTCCGCCTTGGCACCCTCCTGCTGCCGGCGGTGCGGCATGAATCGAGCCTGGTACCGGGGGATATCCCCCATCCCGATCCTGGGGTGCACCGGATCGTCTCCGCCCCGGGGCGGACCTAGCGTTTGGCCATGACTTCGACTTCGCGCACGCGCCTCGCCGTGATATTGGCCACCGCCACGCTGCTCGCCGCCGAGGCGGCCACTGCCATAGCCCGGCCGGCGGATTCCTCCGCCGCAGACCAGTTGCGCCGGGACACCGAGGCGATCCACGCCCTCGGTGTCAGCGGCGTGCAGGCCCGCGCGATCGCACCTGACGGTCGGCAATCGGTGGCCACCAGCGGCACGGCCGACCTGCGCACCGGCCGCCCGGTCTCCTCCGACGGATACTTCCGCATGGCCAGCACTGCCAAGACGCTGGTCGCCACCGTAGTCCTCCAACTGGAGGCTGAGGGCAGGCTGTCCCTGGACGACACGGTCGACCACTGGCTGCCAGGAGTAGTGCGAGGTAACGGCAACGACGGCAGCCGGATCACGATCCGCCAACTGCTCCAGCACACTAGCGGTATCTCCGACGACGGCATGCCCGGATATACCACGCCGGAGGAGTACTACCAGCAGCGCCACGACGTCTACCGCCCCGAGCAGCTGGTCGCCCGTGCCATGGCCCACGCTCCGGACTTACCGCCCGGCGAGGACGAGAACTGGAAGTACTCCAACACCGGCTACGTCGTGCTCGGCATGATCATCCAGAAGGCCACCGGTCACCCCGCCCACCAGGAGATCGAAGACCGCATCCTGCGCCCGCTCGGCCTTGACCAGACCCGGTGGACCGGCACCTCCTCCGCCCTGCCCCGGCCACACGCCGAGGCCTACCAACTCTTCGGCCCCGGCTCCCTGGTGAACGTCACCAATCAGGTCGCGGTGGACCACGAGACCTCGTTCACCACGACCACGCGGGATGAGAACCGCCTCCTCCGAGCCCTGCTCTCGGGCCGCCTACTGCCGCCGCGGCAACTCGCCGAGATGAAGCAGACCGTCCCCGTGAGCGCGGACGTACAGCAGCTGTGGCCCGGCGGCCGATACGGGCTCGGCCTGGTAGAACGTCCCCTGACCTGCGGAGGAACCTACTGGAGCCATGAGGGCGGGGACGGCGGCTACATCACTCTCAACGGCGTCACCGACGACGGCCGTCGGAGCGCCGTGGTCTCCATGTCCGAGGCACGCGGCGACACCCCTGAGCACATACTGGCCCAGGAGAACGCCGCCAGCACCCTGATCGACAACGCGCTGTGCGCCAGCGGCCGCGGCACCTCGTGAGCCAAGGCGTCCGGGCGGCCCATGGTGCTCATTTCCTGGGAAGTCGTCGGCGCCTCTGAGACGGTACGACCGTTGGGTAAGCCGGTTGGCGGCGGCGACATCACGGGTCCGTCAGGTTGTCGATTGGGGGAACGGGACGACGTTGTCGGGAGCGGTCAGACAGCAGCGATCCCCACTGCCCCGGATCGGGCACCCACACCACGTACCAGTCGTGCAACTGACGCCTCCCCTGACGCTTGAACACGCCCAATCTTCAGGGAAGTAGCGTCCACGACGCTGGTCAGGCCCCGGGCGGCACGGGCCACCAGCACCTGGTGCAGGAGGGCCGCCGCGTCGCCGGTGGCCTCCTGGTCACCCGCGTCGCCGGAGACGAGCGACCTGTAGAAGTCGAGCTCCAGCCGGTAGTCGGCGGGCCACGTACGGGCCAGCGTCGACTTGCCGGAACCGCTCGCGCCGACGAGGACGATCACGGACGGCTCGGGGACGGTGTCGTTCATTCGGATCTCTCCTGAGTCCTGGGGTGAAGGGTTCGGAAGGCACCCGGGGCGACCGGCTGTTCCTGGCCGGGATGGCGGCCGCCCCGGGGAGGTGAGGGCTGTGCCGAGCGGGTCAGCTGACGGCGGCCAGCGGCCGGGCGCCGGGCCGCTGGCGCCAGGCGTCGAGCACGGGCGACGGGATCCGGCCCCGGGCGGGGACCTCGTGGCCGTTCTGGCGGGCCCACGCCCGCACCTCGGCAGCGTCGTAGTCGAGCCGCTTGGTCTTCTTCTTCGCAGGCTTCGACGGCCGCAACGTGTCCTCGCGGGCGGCCAGTTCGGCCAGACGCATCTGGAGCTGGCTCTTCTCGTCGGTGATCTGCTCCAACTCGGCGTCGACGGCGCGGCGCTCCCCGCAGCGTGGCGAGGACGGCGGCCGCCGTCTCACCGTCCGCACGGACGGCCTCGTCGTCGTGGGCGGCGGCCCACGCGAGCAGCTCGGCGAGCTCGGGTATGGCCTCGGCGGGCGGCTCCGGTGCCGGGTCCGGCTGGTCGGCCACAGTCTGCGTCTCGGTGGCCTGCTCGACCGGGGCATCGGCCTCGGCGTCCTTCTTCGCCCGGGCGTCGTCGATGATCTCCGTGACCTCCTTGACGTCGATTCCGAGGCGGTCGGCGATCTGCTGGTCGCTGTAGCCGTCGTTGTTCATGGACAGGATCAGGGCGTTGTACGTGTTCACGGGGTAGGTCTCCTTGCTGCGTGGATGGGTTTTGCGGGGCGGGAGCTGGGGGGCCGGTGGGCGGACGACGTCGGGCTGCACCTGATCGAGCAGGCGGCGCAGGGCGGCGATCGTCATGCCGCGAGGCGGAAGCGGCGGGGCGTGAGGCGGCGACCGAGCGCGGCCAGGGCGGGAGCGATCGGGCGGCGGCCGCGCCGGCCACGGCCCTTGACCCGGTACATCGCGGTGTCGGCGGCCTTGAGCGCGGCGGCCAGGGTCGAGGTCTCCAGGTCGGCCATCCGGGCCGCACCCAGCGAGATGCCCACCTGAAGCGACAGGCCCCGGTCCTGTCGACGACGGGCTGGCGCACCAGCTGCGCGAGCTCGTCGAGCCGCTGGTTGAGGTCCTGGTCGTCGCGCAGGACGGCAACGAGCTCGCGCTTTCTCCGACCCCGGTAGTCTCGCCCCGCTCTATGCTGACCTGCCGGATGATCCGGCTCAACTCGCCCGTGTGGCCCGTGATCTGATGGATACGTCGCGGTCTATCCCGAGGAGGTCATCCGCCACTATCGGCAGTTCGTCGACCAGCGCCGGACCCACCGCCCCAGCGAGGAGTACCGCGAGTTGGCACCGTTCAACGGCCCGAGCGACAGCAGCGTCTCCACCTTGTTCAGCGCCGCGAGATCGATCCTGAGTCGTGTTGAGATCGAGGTGGCCCAGTAGCTTCGCGGCGATGTGGATCGGCAGGCCGCCGTTGACGGTCTCCGTTGAGAAGATTCTGCGGAAGTCGTGCGGCGTGAACCTCAAGGGTGACCCGTCGACGTCGACGATGCTGGCCTTCAGCGCATGGTCGGTGAGGAGCTCGCGGATGCGATTGGGAGAGACGACCTGCAGCCGGTGCTGGGAAAGGCGCTGGAACAGATGCGGCATCGGTGGGCCGAAGATCCGCTCGTAGCCGTCGTACCGGGTCAGCAGCGGCACCCGCTCCCCGGTGCCCTTGATCCGGCGAATGATCCGGGCGAGGACCGCGACCAGGTCCGGGTCGGCGGGGATGACGCGCTCGCGGTCCGTCTTGGACGGGCTGATCTGCAGCAGCGGCACTGTTTCGCCGGTCGGTGCCTGGTACTGGCGCAGGCTCAGGTGGGTGAGCTCCAGCAGTTCCTCGATCCTGGCCCCGGTGCATCGCAGGATCTCGATGCCGGCCCAGGTCCTGAACGCGTTGTTCTCCTCGCATTCGGCATCGAACCGCGGCCCCGGCTCGTCGACTGGAGCGAGGAACAGCGCGGTGGGACGCCAGTGGCTGCCGTTCCGGTCCGGTGCGTCGATACCGCGACTCCTCGATGGTGGACTCCTCTCCCGGCATTGCGGATCGGGCCGCCTGCAGCAGGAGCGTGGCGCGCTGCAGCCGGGCCTCGGCAGCACGGACGAGCTGCGGCAGGACAGGGACCAGGGTGCGCGTGCGCTGCTGCATCCTCGCCTGCCGGTGCCGGGACTCTTTGATGTAGCCGCGGATGTCGGATTCGCTGATTGGGCAGGGTGCGGCCCAAGCCGCCCAGCGGGCCGGGTCCTCCATCGACCATTGCGAGAGGTCCAGATAGAAGGAGCGGACGGCCAGGAACACGGCGTGGGAGGTGCGGCGCGGTCGCCCGTCGGGCAGGACGCGGACGCGTTGTTTCCATGCCTGGGCCACCTCGTCGGGCAGGCTCAGTGAGTCGACCGCGACCCGATCACTAATCGCGCGGTCCGCGACGTGCTCGTCCACTACATCGCCGAGCGATCCGCCGTCCTCGACTACGGCTCCCTGGTCAACCAGGCCCAGATGCTGGCCGACCTGTTCTGGGGCGACCTGCAACGCCACCACCCAGGGATCTCACCAGCTCGGCCGGGGTGAGCTGACCGCGGGCCTGGGCCTCGCGCAGGGTCGGCGGCGAGTCATTGAGGCCGCCGACCGCGTGCAGGATGTCGTAGGCGAGCGGCAGCGCTGTCACTGTCCGGCCACTGGCCAAACGAGCCCCGGCGTAGTCGGTGAGGTCCTCCAGATCCAAGGCCAGCAGGTCCTTGCCGGTGACGATGCTCATGCGGGTGAGCACGTTCAGGGCCTCGGTCGCGTGCTCGTCGCAGCGCTGTCCGCCGGCGTGCTGTTGGAGTTCGGCGAACAGGACCGACTGGTTGTGGCGACGGTAGGCGTCGTAGACGCCCAGTAGGCGGCTGCCGAACAGCCAACCGTAGGAGGGCCGGACCACCTGGAGGACGATCAAGGCGCCCAGACCAGCGGTGAACCGCGACCGGGTGCCCGCGCTGAGCCCTTGCGGCCCCCAGCCGGAGCCCAAGTCATCGGACCCGCTCAGCAGCCAGCGGTCCTGCCAGTTGTCGGCGGGGAATCCCTCCAGCCAGTCGAAGACCCGCGTCAGCGAGAGCTGCTGGCGCCACAAGTTGCGGACGGTCGGCTCGCTCAGCAGGTTCTCGGCCAGGCGGGCGAGTTCACCGCGATGCGCCGTCGCCCGTCCGTTGCCGAGGGCCGTGCTCCTCGGCGCGGGGAGCGCGGCGGTCAGGAGTGCGGGGTCGCGAGGACTGACCGGAGTACGGGCAACACGTCCGTGCCGGGCCATCAGCGGTTCCCGACCACGTCGGCGAGGTCGTCCGGGTCATACGTCCAGCCGGTCAGTGGCCGCGGTGGCGGTTTGGGGCGCGCACGCGGGCGGATCAATTCTGTGACGGTGGTGATCCCGGCCGCTGGGCGCCTGCCGGCTCTCAGGCCGGTGGCACGCTGCCGGTCAGCAACTCGATGAGCGTGGAGAGCCGGACTTCTCCCACGGCATCCGCGACCTGCAGCGACCTGCAGCGACCTGCAGCCGAACGCGGTGCCGCGTCTCTCCGTGAGCACCCCCGTAGAGAGCCTGCCCCGCAATCATCGGGGCGTCCGCGCCGACCGCTGATAGTGGTCGGCAACCACCCGGGCCATGGCCCCGATCTTGTCCTCCCCGACCTCCTTGGCCGCGAAGAACACGTGGCCCCGCGCCTCTGGGTGCTCCTTCGCGAGAGTGAGGTGTCGGGACAGTTCGGCCGGGTCCTGCCAGGCCTCGGGCTGTGCCGGGTCGCCCGCCTTGTAGAGGGCCTCCCCGATGTAGAGCTGTGTCCCAGACCCCCTCGCGACCTCTGCCCACCAGGGCAGAAGGACTGCGTAGTTAGCAGGAACCTGCTGGTCAAGCGGGTGTGCCGACCAATACAGCTGCGGGCAGATGTAGTCGATCCAGCCCTCGCGCACCCATTTCCTGGTGTCCGCGTACAGGTCGTCGTACGTCTGCACACCCGCCTGGGTGTCCGAGCCCAGCGAGTCCGTCGAGGCGTTGCGCCACACTCCGAACGGGCTGATCCCGAACTGCGTGCCCGGCCGGATCTTCTTGACGCGGACCGCCGTCTCACGCACCAGTTTGTCTGTGTTGTCCCGCCGCCAGGACGCCCGGTCCTCGAAGTCGCCGCCGTACTGGGTGTACGTCGCGTCGTCGTCGAAGACCTCTCCCGCGACCGGGTACGGGTAGAAGTAGTCGTCCCAGTGCACGGCGTCGATGGCGTACTTCTTCAGCGCGTCGAGCATCGCGTCCTGGACGAAGGCACGGACCGCGGGCAGCCCCGGGTTGTAGTAGAGCTTCCCGCCGTACGGCACGACCCAGTCGGGGTTCTCGCGGGCGGGGTGCGAGGCGACCAGCTTGGTGGGGTCGGCGTGGTTGGCGATCCGGTACGGGTTGAACCAGGCGTGCAGTTCCAGGCCGCGCGCGTGCGCCTCCTCTACGGCGGTGCCGAGCGGGTCCCAGCCGGGGTCCTCGCCCTGGGCGCCGGTGAGGTACTGCGACCAGGGCTCGTACGGCGAGGGCCACAGGGCGTCGGCGGTGGGTCGCACCTGGAAGATCACCGCGTTCAGGCGGCAGCGTGCGGCCATGTCGAGGTGCGCGAGCAGTTCGGCGCGCTGCTCGGCGGCGGTCAGCCCGGCCCGGGACGGCCAGTCGCGGTTGGTGACGGTCGACAGCCACATGCCGCGCAGCTCACCGGAGCCGGCGCGGCGACGGGCCTCGGCCTTCTCGTGCTCATCCGCGTCTCCGCCGGTCGTCGCGCCCCAGGCCACCGCGCCTCCCGCTGCGGTGAGCCCGGCCAGCATCGCTCCCGCGAACGCCCTGCGTGTCACTCGCCCCATGGGTTCCCCCCATACGCACCGGATCGGCCTGCTCATGTATCGCTTCCGGGCAGACAGCATGCCGCACCCGCACGATCGATCATCGGGACCCCGAGAGTAACGTTCACGAATGGAGCAGGCGCCCCCGGGGCCCTGCGACCCTCATGGAACAGCGAAAGGGACGATGTGACGGACACCTTCGGAGACATCTCACGTGTCGGAGTGGTGGGCTGCGGCCAGATGGGAGCGGGCATCGCCGAGGTGTGCGCCCGTGCCGGGCTTGATGTGATGGTCGCCGAGACCACCGGCGAGGCCCTCGAGATCGGCCGGACCCGGCTCTACAACTCGCTCTCCAAGGCCGCCGAGCGCGGCAAGATCTCCGAGGAGGAGCTGGCCGCCACGCAGGCGCGGCTCACCTTCACAACCGATCTGGGCGAGTTCGCCGACCGCGACCTGGTGATCGAGGCCGTCGTCGAGAACGAGATGGTGAAGACCGAGATCTTCCAGGTGCTCGACCAGGTGGTGACCCGCCAGGACGCGATCCTCGCTTCCAACACCTCCTCCATCCCGCTGGTGAAGCTCGCCGTCGCCACCTCGCGTCCCGACCAGGTCATCGGCATCCATTTCTTCAACCCGGCCCCCGTGCAGAAGCTGGTCGAGCTGATCCCGGCGCTCACCACCTCCGAGGGCACGATCAGCCGGGCGCAGGCGCTGGTCGAGAAGATCTTGGGGAAGCACTCGATCCGGGCCCAGGACCGCTCGGGTTTCGTGGTCAACGCCCTGCTGATCCCGTATCTGCTGTCCGCCATAAGGATGTTCGAGTCGGGCATCGCGAGCCGCGAGGACATCGACAACGGCATGGAGATGGGCTGCGCCCACCCGATGGGCCCGCTGAAGCTGACCGACCTGATCGGCCTGGACACGGTGGCGTCGGTCGCCTACTCGATGTACGAGGAGTACAAGGAGCCCCTGTACGCCGCTCCCCCGCTGCTCCAGCGCATGGTCGACGCCGGCAGGCTGGGCCGGAAGTCTGGCTCCGGCTTCTACACCTACGCCTAGCGGCGTCCTCGTACCGACTACGGTCCGTACGTCTCAGGCCGACGGGCCCGGCACTCTTCCGAGCGCCGGGCCCGCGCCATTCACACACCGTGTGCGCACCGGGCCCGCATATGCCCCTCGCACACGCTCCCCAGGTGCCCGCCAGGGCGGGTTGACTTTCCGTGCGCATGTAAGGGATGTGACGACTACGGAAAGGAGCGGACTCGTGACCGCCGACCCGGAGCATCCCGTGGTCCATGGAGAACTCGCAGAGTTACGCCGTCGCCTCGATGTGGCGCATGCCCGCGTCGAGGGAGGGCAGGCTCTGCTCAGTCATCGCGCCGAACAGACCGCCAAGGATCTCGACGACCTCAGCGCACGCGTCGTCGCATTGGAACACACCCGCTGGCCACTGCGCGCAGTCGCGGTCGTCACGGCCGTGGGCGCACTCGCCGTGGCGGTCTGGCAGGCTCTGGGCCACTAGGTCCCAGGACGCGGTGGGGGGGATCAGGGCAAAGCGTCCTGCCCGAGCCTGAGATGGTGCAGGAGGAGCAGCGCGGCTGCCATATTGGCGGCCGGGACCTCTCCGCGGGCGACCATGTCGGGGACGAGCTTGAGTGGAACCCATTCCCGACGGTCCGACTCGAAGTCGTCCACGGGGTGTCCGATGTACGTGCCTTCGTCGGCCCAGTAGATGTGGTGCCGGGCGTCGGTGAGCCCATTGGAGGGCTCGACGCTCATCAGATGGCGCAGGGGTCCCGGCCGCCACCCGGTCTCTTCCTCCAGTTCGCGGGCCGCCGCGACGGCGATGTCCTCGCCGTCCTCGACAACGCCCGCCGCGAGCTCCCACCCCCAACTGTCGGTGATGAAGCGGTGCCGCCACAGCAGCAGCACCTCGTTGGCCTCGTTCACGACGGTGGCCACGGCGACGGGCCGCAGCCGTATCAAGAAGTGATCGAGGTGCCGACCGTCCGGCAGCTCCACATCCGCGAGATTGACGCTGAACCAGCGGTTTGCGTACACAGTTCGTTCGTCCTGTTTCGTCCACTGCACGGTTCTGCCACCTTTCGCCGGGTAGATGGCAATATCGCAGCAGGAGCGTCTTCACAGCAGACTCATGGTGGCCCGTCGGCGGTCCGCTCGCGGCGGTGGGCGCAGTGCCCGGTGCTCTCCCTACAGCGGTACGCGCAATGCCCCGTCGATGAGTTCGGCGGCCTCGGACGTCCCCGCGCAGTCACTGGCCACCAGGTGCTCGCGTACCGCCCGCAGTCTGTCGCGCAGCCGCTGGGACTCCATTCCCCGCGCCTGCTCGGCCATTTCGACCGCGGTGACCACCGCCTTGTCCGCATTGCCCTGGCGCAGCTCGATCTGACTGAGCATGGCGAGCCGGTGCACCCGCCCCCGGTCGTGCGCCGGAGTGTCCACGGCAGCCGCGGCGTGCTCCTGAGCGGCGGTCAGGTCACCGAGGCTGAGCAGCGCCTCCGCCACCTGTACGTTGACCAGGCCCGGCTGGACATAGCCGGTCTCGTCCGGCTCGTAACCGCGCCGGATGCGTTCGGCGGCCGACTCCGCACGCCGGATGCAGGACAGGGCGCTGCTTCCGTCACCGAGGTGCGCGTACGCCTTGGCCTGCATCGCGTAGAGGTCGGAGGCGAGCGCCGGTGTGATGTGCCGCCCCGCGGCGCGCAGTGCGGCCTCGGCGAAGGCGACGGCCTGCCGGTACTCCCGCATGAACAACGACTGGTTGACCAGCAGGGCGATGACATACGCGCCGAGTCCCCGGTCACCGCTGGCCTTTGCGAGCCGGAGCGCCTGGTGGAAGTAGCGCTGGGCGAGGCCGTGCGCATCGGAGTCGTACGCGCAGATGCCCGCGATCGCCACCAACCCCCCTGTCGCGCGATGGAGTTGGCGGCCGGTGGCGTCGGTGTAGCTGCCTCTGAGGAGCGGGGCGGTCTCGGAGTTGAGGAACCCGACGATACGGCTGCGGGTCGCGACTCCACCGGCCTTGCGGTACATCTGCTCGTAGTGGGCGCGGGCGGCGCGCAGCATCTCGATGTCGGCCATGCTCACGCGCTGCCGGCCGCCGCGCGAGACGTCCGTGTCCTCGGGAGGGTTCTCCCATTCCCATACGGGCATCACGGCGGGTGTTCCGGTGACGGCGGGGGCGCCGAGGATGTGCGGGCGCTGCTGTTCGTCGGAGCGCCACAGGGCGGTGGCCCGCTCGACGAATCCGGAGAGGGTCGTGCCGTGCGGAGAGGCCGACTCGCCGGGTACGCCGAGGCCTATGTCGTCGAGTGTAACGGGGCGCTGCAAGCGCGTGGCGAGCACCTCGCAGATCAGGTCGGGCACCTGGCCGCGCGGGCGCTGGCCCTTCAACCACCGGGCCACGGCGGTGTGTTCGTAACGGAGTGTCAGGCCACGGCTGCGCCCCGCCTGGTTCACATGCGCGGCGAGTCCCGCATGGGATATCCCGGCCTCGTCGAGAATCGCGTCGAGCAGAGTGTTGGGCTGCATGGGTGCCCTCCGGGTGGCTCGGTGCGGACAGAGTAGTGCGAACGTCTTCACACGGGGTGTGAACGGAGTGCTCGAATCCGCGCTGTGCGCGCGCTGTTGCGGAGGGTTTCCGGCCGGTTGACTGAAATACCTCGTAAAGAGGCCCGCCGGGCCGCCGGCTCCCCCTCGTACAGTGCGGTGGCCCGTCTTCACGCCGTCCGCCCAGCTGCCTGCCCGACACTCCGTGGCTTGGGCGGACGGTGTCGTTCCACGGGTTCGCTCCGCTGGATTGGACAGGTCGGCCAAGCAGCGGAGGCTACAAGTTGTGTGTCGGCTGCGGGTTCATCGTGGCTTGTCGCGCCCCGGCGGCGGAGCCGACTATGTCACAGCCCCGCGCCCCTGAAGGGGCGCCTGATGCGGGGCGGTCGTTGCGTAGTACCAATACTGCGATGTCGTCCGACATGCTTCCGTCTGTGTGGCGTTCGAGGCCGGCGAAGACGTCGCGTAGTACGTCGCTCGGTGAGACAGGGTGCGCCTTGGCGGCCTCGGCGAGCGTGACCGGTAGCGGGAAGAAGCGTCCCGTGCTGTCCCGTGCGTCCTCTGCGCCGTCCGTGTAGAGGAACAGGGCCTCGCCAGGGCGGAGTTGGCCGCAGTCCGTCGACGGGAGTTCGGCGGGGAGCGGGAACAGGCCCAGAGGGGGCAGGGGCTCGGCTTGCGCGAACGGTTCCGCTCGGCCCGGGCTGAGCAGATACGGCCAGGGGTGGCCGCAGTTGAGGGCGTGCACCTCGCCACTGTCGCGGATTTCCAGCAGCAGTACGGTGACGAAGTCCTCAGCTACCGGACTCTGTGGATCCGTGTCGGAGGCCGCCGGGCGTTCGTGGCGGGAGCGTTCCCGATGGTGCCGGTCCAGAGCGCGCTCCAGACGGCGCAGTACATCAGCGAACTCGGCCTCGTCGTGGGCCGCGTCGCGGAAGCTGCCCAGCAGTGCCGCGACCGTTCCGACCGCGGCCAGGCCATGGCCCCGTACGTCTCCCATGACCGCCCGCACCCCGTGTGCCGTGGCCATCACCTCGTACAGATCGCCGCCCACGGCCGCGCCCCGGCTCGCGGACAACTGCCCGGCGGCCAGGGCGAGTCCGTCAAGTCGCGGCGGCAGCGGCCGGAGTACCACGGCCTGGGCGGCGTCGGCGACGGCGCGGGCGCTTTCGAGTTCGCGCTGCAGCCGGGCGCGACGCCCGGCCGTGAGATGGCTGGCGATGACGACGGCAAGGATGGCCGCGAACGTGCCGCACCGGGTGCCGATGCTCTCGTCCCGGCCCGCCGTGCCGATCGGGACGAGCGCGAAGACCGCGCACAGGCCGCCCAGCAGGACGCACGAGCGGCGGCCCGTTCCGGCGCAGGCGATGGCGGGGGCGGCGGCCAGGAGCTGGACGAGCTGGGCCTCGGTCGGGAAGAGCATCTCCCACAGGACGACGGTGAGGACCCAGAGGCCTGGCAGGACGAGCACGAGCGCCCGCCACGCGCGGGAGGCACCGGCGCGCGCGCCGCTCCGAGCGATGGTTCGGATCATGCCGACGGACCCCCAGGCTGCGGTACGGCGGTCGCGGAGCCTTCCCTGGTCATGGGCGGCTGATCGACCGGATCGATTCTGTCGGCGTCCATACCCGAATGACCCGTTGGGACCGAATTCTCACCCGAATGAGTGAGGGACACCTCCGTGGCTCCGGAGGTGTCCCTCATCGCAGGTCAGCAGGCATGTGCCGGGGTCACGCCCCGCGCAGCACCGCCCCCGTGCGCTCGCCCGCCAACGTGATCGCCGCGTCGCGGGCGGCCGATGCCTCCTCGACGGTGAGCGTGCGGTCGTCGGCGCGGAAGCGCAGCGCGTACGCCAGGGACTTCCGCTCCTCGCCGAGCTGCTCGCTCTCGTAGACGTCGAACAGCCGGATGGACTCGAGGAGTTCACCGGCGCCCTCACGCAGCGCGGCCTCCACGTCGGCCGTCGGGACGTCCCGGGAGACGACGAGCGCGACGTCCTGCGTGGCGACGGGGAAGGCGGAGATGCGCGGCGCCTGAAGGGCGCCGGTGCCCGCCTGCTCCAGGAGATCGAGCTCGATCTCCATGGCGCAGCTGCGCTCCGGAAGGTGCAGCGCCTTGATGACCCGCGGGTGCAGCTCACCGGCGTGACCGACGAGCGTCTCCTCGCCGTTCACCGTGACGTACAACGCGGCACATCGGCCCGGGTGCCAGGGAGCGTGCTGGTCACTGCGCACGGTCAGCTCGACACCGGCTTCGCGGGCGACGGTACGAGCCGCCTCGACGGCGTCCGCCCAGTCCGCCGGACGGCCCTTGCCCCACCAGCCGGCCTGCTCGCGGGCGCCCGCGAGGACGACGGCGACGCGGCGAGGCTGGCGCGGCAGCGCGGAGTTGATCCCGGCGATCTCCTCGTCGGTGGGACGGCGCTCGACGGGGAGGCGCTCGGCCGTGTGCTCCTCTCCGGTCGGCCGGAAGACCAGGCCGGTCTCGAAGAGCGCCAGGTCGTGCGAACCGCGGCCGTCGTTGCGCCGAAGCGCGCCGAGCAGCCCCGGCAGCAGGGTGGTGCGCATCGCCGGCTCTTCGTCGGAGAGCGGGTTGACGAGCTTGACCAAGGCGCGACGCGGGTCGTCGGCTTCCAAGCCGAACTGGCCGAGCACCTCGGTCCCGATGAACGGGTAGTTCAGCGCCTCGACGTATCCCGCACCGGCCAGGGCGCGGCCGACCCGGCGGTGCAGCCGCTGCCGGTCGGTCAGGCCCAGGCCCGCGGGGGGCTTGGGCAGCGTCGAGGGCAGGTTCTCGTAGCCCTCGAGCCGGATGACCTCTTCGGCCAGGTCGTTCGGGTCCGTCAGGTCGGGCCGCCAGGAGGGCACGGTGACCGTCAGCCGGTCTTGCCCGTAGACGTCGCAGCCGACCTGCTGGAGACGGCGTACGACGGTCTCGCGGCCGTACGCGACACCCGCGACCTTGTCCGGGTGGTCGGCCGGAATGGTGATGGTGCGCGGCGCCGAGGGCGCGATGACCTCGGTGACGCCGGCCTCGGCGGTGCCGCCCGCGAGGAGCATGAGCAGGTCGACGGTCCGCTGGGCCGCCGCGGACGTGGCCAGCGGGTCGATGCCGCGCTCGAAGCGCTTGGACGCCTCGGAGGCCAGCTTGTGACGGCGGGCCGTGCGCGCGATGGAGACCGGGTCGAAGTGCGCGGCCTCGATGACGACCTCGGTGGTGACACCGGCGTCGTCGTCGTGGTCGGCGATCTCCGTGTTGGCGCCGCCCATGACGCCCGCGAGGCCGATCGGTCCGCGGTCGTCGGTGATCAGCAGGTCCTCGGCGTCCAGCGTGCGCACGACGCCGTCGAGGGTGGTGAGTTTCTCGCCCGGCTCGGCCCGGCGCACACCGATCGCGCCCTGGACGCGGGTGCGGTCGTACGCGTGCAGGGGCTGGCCCAGCTCCAGCATCACGTAGTTGGTGATGTCGACGGCGAGGGAGACCGGGCGCATCCCGGCCTTCTGCAGACGGCGCCGCAGCCAGATCGGGGAGCGCGCCTCGGGGTCGAGGCCGGTGACCGTACGCGCGGTGAAGCGGTCGCAGCCGAGCGGGTCGGACACCTCGACCGGGTAGCCGAATTCGTTCGGCGCCGGTACGTCGAGCAGGGCCGGGTCGCGCAGCGGCACCCCGTACGCGATGGCGGCCTCGCGGGCGACACCGCGCAGCGAGAGGCAATAGCCGCGGTCGGGGGTGACCGCGATGTCGAGGACCTCGTCGACGAGTTCGAGCAGCTCGATCGCGTCGGTGCCGACCTCGTGCTGCGGCGGCAGCACGATGATGCCCTTGCTGCCGTCGTCGCCCATGCCCAGCTCGTCGCTGGAGCAGATCATGCCGTGCGAGGTCCTGCCGTACGTCTTGCGTGCGGAGATCTCGAAGCCGCCGGGCAGCACGGCGCCCGGCAGGACCACGACGACCTTGTCGCCGACGGCGAAGTTGCGGGCGCCGCAGATGAGCTCTTGCGGCTCGCCGGTGCCGTTGGCCTGGCCGACGTCGACGGTGCAGAAGCGGATCGGCTTCTTGAACTCCGTCAGCTCCTCGATGGTCAGCACCTTGCCGACGACGAGCGGCCCCTTGAGGCCGTCGCCGAGCTGCTCGACGGTCTCGACCTCGAGACCGGCCGAAATGAGCTTGGCCTGGACGTCGCGCCCGGTCTCCGTTGCCGGCAGGTCGACGTACTCCCGCAGCCAAGAAAGCGGGACCCGCATCAGATCTCCATCCCGAACGGCCGGGTGAACCGGACGTCACCCTCGACCATGTCTCGCATGTCTTCGACGTTGTGCCGGAACATCAGCATCCGCTCGATCCCGAACCCGAAGGCGAATCCGCTGTACTTCTCCGGGTCCACGCCGCAGGCGGTCAGCACCCGCGGGTTGACCATTCCGCAGCCGCCGAGCTCGATCCAGCCCTCGCTGGAGCAGGTGCGGCAGGGGCGGTCGGGGTTGCCGACGGACTCGCCCTTGCAGACGTAGCAGAGCATGTCCATCTCTGCGGACGGCTCCGTGAACGGGAAGTAGTTCGGGCGCAGCCGCGTCTTCATGTCGGCGCCGAAGAGCGCCTGGACCATGTGGTCGAGGGTGCCCTTGAGGTCGGCCATGGTCAGGCCCTCGTCGACGGCCAGCAGCTCGATCTGGTGGAAGACCGGCGTGTGCGTGGCGTCCAGCTCGTCCGTGCGGAACACCCGGCCGGGGCAGACGACGTAGACCGGCGGCTCGCGGTCCAGCATGGCGCGGGCCTGCACGGGCGAGGTGTGGGTCCGGAGTACGACTCCGGACTCGCCGTCGCTGTCAGCACCCTTGGGGCCCTGGACGAAGAAGGTGTCCTGCATCTGCCGGGCCGGGTGGTCCGGGCCGAAGTTCAAGGCGTCGAAGTTGAACCACTCGGCCTCGACCTCGGGGCCCTCCGCGATCTCGTATCCCATGGACACGAAGACGTCCGCGACCCGCTCCATCATCGTGGTCAGCGGGTGCCGGGCTCCGGCGGGGACGCGGTCGTACGGCAGCGTGACGTCCACGGCCTCCTCGACCAGCACTCGTGCGTCGCGCTCCGCCTCCAGCTCGGCCTGGCGAGCGGCGAGCCCCTTGTTCACGACGCCACGGGCCTGGCCGACACGCTTGCCGGCGTCGGCCTTGGCGTGCGGGGGCAGGGCGCCGATCTCGCGGTTGGCGAGCGCCAGCGGCGAGGCGGGGCCGGTGTGGGCGACCTTGGCCTCGTGGAGCGCGTCGAGCGAGTCCGCAGCGGCGAAGGCGGCGAGCGCCTCGTCCCGCATGCGCTCGATCTGTTCCGGTTTCAGTGCCTCGACCTCTACAGGGTCGTACGACTTGTTCGGTGCCGACATCTCTTCCCGTGCTTCCGGTTGGCTGGCTGAAGGTCCCCGCTACGACTCGGAGGCGAATCGTCCACGGATCAGGACGCAAGGTGCCAAAGGCCGAGTCTAACGGGGCTGAGGTGTGCGAATGCGCCCGTGGGGCCTCGTCGGCGTTACTGCAGATACGCCGGGGTGCCCACGGGCAACGTAAATCGGAACTGCGCGCCGCCGCCGGGGGCGCGGCCGACCGTGATGGTGCCGCCATGGGCTTCGACGATGCCCTTGACGATGTACAGCCCGAGGCCGGTGCCGCCGCGCTTGCTGCCCCGCCAGAAGCGGGTGAAGACGCGGTTCATGGACTCCTCCGGGATGCCGGGGCCCTCGTCGCTCACCGTGACCGACGTACCGGCGCATTCCCGTTCGCGGGGCGACGGCGCGGGCTCTACGTCGATGGTGACGGTTCCCTCGCCGTGCCGCACGGCATTTTCCAGCAGGTTGCTGAGCACCTGGTCGACCTTGTCGGGGTCGGCCCACAGGTCGGGCAGCGGCTGGCCGATGCGGAGCAGGAAGCGGTCGGCGGACTGGCCGGAGGCGACGTACGACTGGATGTGCCGGCCGACGGCGACGCCCAGGTCGACGGGCTGGCGGCGCAGTTCGAGGCGGCCGGAGTCGATGCGGGATATGTCGAGGAGTTCGGCGATCAGACGCGTGACGCGGTTCGCGTCGGCGTCGACCGTCTCCAGCATGAGCTTCTTCTGGTCGTCGGTGAACCGTTCCCACTTCGCGAGCAGCGTCGCCGTGAAGCCCTTCACGGAGGTGAGCGGCGAGCGGAGTTCATGGGCGACCGTGGCGATCAGCTCGGCGTGGCTGCGCTCGGTGCGGCGGCGGGCCTCGGTGTCGCGCAGCGAGACGACGACGCGACGGACGGGACCAGTGGGTGCGGTGCGTACGTAGCGCGCGGAGACCAGGACCTCGCGGCCTCCGGGAAGGAGCAGGTTGCGCTCGGGCTGCCCGACACGGATCGCGAGACCGCCGTACGGGTCGGTCAGCTGCCACCAGCGGCGGCCTTCCAGGTCTTCTAACGGGAGCGCCCACTCCAGCTGCCGGCCGAGCGCGTCGGCGGCGGGGACGGCGGTGATCCGGGCCGCGGCGGCGTTGAAGCAGATCACGCGGCCGTGCTCGTCGGCGATCACCAGTCCGTCGGGCAGGTCGTCGGGGTCGATGCCGAGGTCGGTGAGATCACCGCGGAGGGACGCGGCTGCGCTGTGCACGTCCCGTGCTCGCAGTGCCCTTTTCGCACCGCTCGTTCCGACACTCATCCCCGCACCTCTCGGACCTGGCGAGTGGGCCCCGAGTCCGTCACCCTACTAGCTCTCAGTGACGGAACGGACCCCCTCAGGGACGTGCACCGCGGGTGCGCTGGGCACGGGCGGACGCGTAGAGACATACGGCAGCAGCGGTCGCGAGGTTCAGGCTCTCGGCCTTTCCGTGAATGGGTACGCGCACCACGGCGTCCGCCAGCGCCCGCGTCTCCTCCGGCAGTCCCCACGCCTCGTTCCCGAACACCCAGGCGGTGGGCCCGCCCATGGTGCCCCGGTCGAGTTCGTCGTCCAGGTCGTGCTCACCGGCCCCGTCGGCGGCCAGTACGCGTACACCGGCACCCTTGAGCCCCGCGACGGCGTCCTCTACGGACACCCCCACGGCGACCGGCAGATGGAACAGCGAACCGACCGACGCCCGCACCGCCTTGGGATTGTAGACGTCCACGGACGCGTCGGTGAGGACGACGGCGTCCGCTCCCGCGGCGTCCGCGCACCGCAGCACGGTTCCCGCGTTCCCGGGGTCCCGCACATGCGCCAGTACGGCGACCAGCCTGGGCCCGGCCTCGATGATCTCCTCGAACGGCGTGTCCAGGAACCGGCAGATCCCGACGAGGCCCTGCGGGGTGACGGTCGTCGAGATTCCGGCGATCACGTCCTCGGCGGCGAGGTGCACGCGCGCGCCCGCCGTCCGGGCCTCGCCCACGATGTCGGCGTACCGCTCCGCGGCGTCGAGCGTCACGAACAGCTCGACGAGCGTGGGCCCGTCCCCGCCCCGATGCCCGGCCGCCTCCCGCACGGCCTGCGGCCCCTCGGCAAGGAACAGCCGTTCCTTGACTCGGAAGTTCCGCTTGGCCAGCCGCCGAGCGGCGGTGACGCGGGGCGAGCGCGGGGAGATCAACTCGGGGGCGAGTGGCATGGGGTTCACCTTCGGTGGGACGGCGGAGGGGGTACTACGTGCGGTTTCTCGCCCCCGCCGCCCCTACCCGTCCCATCGCAGAGGCTTCGCCCCATGGACCCCACCAGGGGCGCTGCCCCTGAACCCCGCTGGAGGCTGCGCCCCAGACCCCCGTCGGCCTGAACGGCCTCGTCCTCAAACGCCGGACGGGCTGATTGATGCCGGCCTCGGCTGCAATGACTCAGCCCCGCTGCGGAAGGCGGCCCGGCCACGAAAAATTCAGCTCCTCCGGCGATTGAGGAGCGGGGGCCGGGGCTGGCCCCGAAACGGGGCCGGGGCGGAGCCCCGAGCGGAGTCCAGAGGCAGCGCCCCTGATGGGGTCCGCGGACGGAGCCACGAAGGGGAGTCCGGGGGCGGGCCCCTGATGGGGTCCGCGGACGGAGCCACGAAGGGGGGTCCGGGGGCGGGCCCCTGATGGGGTCCGGGGGCGGCGCCACGAAGGGGGGTCGGGGGCGGCGCCACTGGTGAGGGTCCAGGGTCTGGCCGCGGGATGGGTCGGGTGGGGGCGTCGGGGGCAAAAACCCGCCCACCGCGGACGCACCCGGACCCGCAGGCAGCGCACAGCCTGCGGGTCCGGGTCACGTCAGGGACGCGGCTGAAGCCGGCGCCGGCGTCACGCCGCCTTCGGCGCGTTCACGTCCGACGGCAGCGCCTTCTGCGCGACCTCGACGAGCGCGGCGAACGCGTTGGCGTCGTTGACGGCGAGCTCCGCGAGGATCTTGCGGTCGACCTCGACGTTCGCGGCCTTCAGGCCCTGGATGAAGCGGTTGTAGGTGATGCCGTTGGCGCGGGCAGCGGCATTGATGCGCTGGATCCACAGCTGCCGGAAGTCACCCTTGCGCTTCTTGCGGTCGTTGTAGTTGTAGACCAGCGAGTGGGTGACCTGCTCCTTGGCCTTGCGGTACAGGCGCGAACGCTGACCGCGGTAGCCGGAGGCCTGCTCGAGGATCGCCCGGCGCTTCTTGTGGGCGTTGACTGCCCGCTTGACGCGTGCCACTTTGATTAACTCCTTGTAGCGGGGCCGTGGTTGGACTCACACGACCCGAAATCGATTGGGTCCCGGTCAGAGATCAGGTACGCGATGCGTTCCCGACGTCACTTGCCGAGAAGCTTCTTGATCTTCTTGGCGTCGCCCGGGGCCATCTCGGCGTTACCGGTGAGGCGACGCGTCAGACGGGACGACTTGTGCTCGAGCAGGTGGCGCTTGCCGGCGCGCTCACGGAGCACCTTGCCGGAGCCGGTGACCTTGAAGCGCTTGCGGGCACCGCTGTGCGACTTGTTCTTCGGCATAGCGCCGTTCTCTCCTCGTCAGTGGCGTTCCGATGCCCGGTCGTGAAACCGGGCACGGCGGAACGTCAGATGTATCGGTTGGCATCCCCGGACTCTCGTCCAGGGACCTGGACCCCAGGACCTGCGTCCTGGAATCAGGCGTCGGCGGAAGCCTCGGCCGGAGCTTCCTCGGCGACGTTCTGCGACTTGCCAGGGTTGGCCTTCGCTTCCGCCTTCCGGGCTTCCTGCGCCTGGCGGGCCTCGGCCATCGCCTCGGTCTTCTTCTTGTGCGGACCGAGAACCATGATCATGTTCCGGCCGTCCTGCTTCGGGTTCGACTCCACGAAACCGAGGTCCTGGACGTCCTCCGCGAGACGCTGCAGCAGTCGGTAGCCGAGCTCCGGCCGGGACTGCTCGCGACCACGGAACATGATCGTGATCTTGACCTTGTCGCCCTGCTTGAGGAACCGGACGACGTGACCCTTCTTGGTGTCATAGTCGTGCGGGTCGATCTTCGGCCGGAGCTTCATCTCCTTGATGACCGTGTGCGCCTGGTTCTTGCGCGCCTCACGGGCCTTCATGGCCGACTCGTACTTGAACTTCCCGTAGTCCATGAGCTTGCAGACCGGCGGACGTGCGTTCGCAGCCACCTCGACCAGGTCGAGGTCGTACTCCTGCGCAAGCTCCAGGGCCTTGGCAAGCGGAACAATCCCGACCTGCTCGCCGCTGGGACCGACAAGTCGCACCTCGGGAACGCGAATCCGGTCGTTGATGCGGGGCTCGGCGCTGATGGATCCTCCTCGGTTAGCACCACACGGCTGTCTGGCAGACAGCTCGCGTACGTCTCTTCAACTGGGACCAACCATCGGGAGCCACGAAAAATGCCCCGGACGGGACGCAGGCGGGGCTCCAATGACTACCGGAGCACCGCCGCGGAGGCCCGCGGGGCGCATATCCTGCGGCTCCATCGTCCGTACGGAACGATGGTGGCCGCCTGACCGGGTGACCCGCCATCCCGAAGGACAGCCAGGTGGGAGATCGGAGCCTCCACTTGCGGGTCGAACGCGCTAAGTGTCTGGGCGCATCCGACCGGTCGTTACACAAGGTTAGCAGCTCCTGGAGGCGTGCGCTAACCAGGTGTCCGGTGCCTCCTGCTGTCAAGTGGGCGCGCACCTGGCCCTATCGTGTGGGGCATGAGTGACACCCCTCCTGAGACCCCCGACTTCGACGCCATGACCCGCGACATCGCCGAGGTCCCGGCGGTCGAGGTGATCGTGACGGTCGCCGTCAACCTGATGAGCGCCGCCGCCGTGAAGCTCGGTCTGACGGAGGAGGGCGAGAAGCACAAGGACCTGGACGAGGCGCGAAAGCTGGTGCACGCGCTGGCCGGGCTGCTGGACGCGAGCGCGACCGAGATCAGCTCCTTCCACGCGGCACCGCTGCGCGACGGCCTGAAGTCGCTCCAGCTCGCGTTCCGCGAGGCGTCGTCCGTCCCGGACGAGCCGGGCCAGGGGCCGGGCGAGAAGTACACGGGTCCGGTCTTCGGCTGAGGCCGCCTCCGGAGGCATACCGAAGACGGTACGAGAGACGTACGAGACTTCAGGTCCGTACGTAAAGGGGCTCGCCCGGTGGTGTCGCCTCGGTCGGCAGGAGAGCCAGGTCGAGGCCGTGTACCAGGCGGGCCCTCAGCGTGTCGTCGGCGGCCAGGCGACGGGCGACGGAGCGGGCGGTCTCGGCGGGGGTGGCGGAGGGGTCCAGTACGAGGGCGAGGGTGCCGTCGGCCTGGCCCGGGCCGAGGTGGGCGCGGAGTACGGCGGGCTCGGCGGCGACGGCGGCGCGTACGGCGTCGGTCACGGCGGGGTCGGCGAGCGGGTCCGTGCTGGTGCGGCCCTCGGCGAGGGCGAGCAGGGCGGGGCCGGTGAGTTCGTACGGCACGGGGCCTGCGAGGTCGAGCACGATCGTGTCGGCCTTCTCGTGGGCGGCGGCCTGCAGGGCCTGGTGCAGGGGTACGGCGACGGGTCGGGCCGCCGGGTCCCAGCGGGCAAGAGACTCGGTGGACGTGAAGGCGGGCAGGGCGGTCCGGGCACCGGCCTTGAGTGTGGGGACGGCCATGTCGCTGGTCTTCTCGCGGCGCAGCCCGTTCTCATCCTCCTCCGTCTCCCCGAGGACGGCCACGACGGGTACGAGGAGCCGAGCGCCCTTGAGCGCCTCCAGGACCGGTACGTGTGCGGACCGGTCCTCCGCCCAGGCCGCGAGCGCGGCGCTCAGCCGGGGGTCGGCGGAGCCGTCGTCGTCGGAGAAGCCGGAGTCGGGAATGTTCTTGTTCGCCACGGTCACCGACTCTATGCGGGTCTCGCTCGCATGCTTCCCGCGGCCCCGGAAACATGGTGTTCACGTGGTTCAGGCTTTTATCAGCGAACGCTTACACGTTTCTGACGTGCGGATAACCGTAAGCACAGCGCGGGGCCCCAGCATCGCGGGATGGACCCGCAGAGAGCTCGTCGGCCCGGCGCCCGCCCGTCCTGGTGCGGGCCTCTCCTCTACACCGCGGTGGCCTCCGTCGTGCTCGTCAGCGTCACGGCTTCCGGGACCACGCACGTGAAGGCGCAGGCGCGCGGCGGCACCGGTCTCGTATCGTCCTCGGCGGCGCCCAGTGCGGGCGCGCAGGCAGCGGACGTATCCCAGAGCCCGGAGGCGACAGTGGAATCCGTGGCGGCGACCGCGAGCCCGACTCCTACGGTTCCCGCGGTGGACCGGGACGCGCTTCTCGCCAAGGCGATGGAGTCCGTGGCCGTGGAGGACGGCGCACAGGTGTCGGTGGCGGTGCTGGATCCGGAGTCCGGGCAGAGCGCGGTGTACGGGGACGGGTCGTTCGACACCGCCAGCATCGTCAAGGTCGACATCCTGGCGGCGCTGTTGCTCCAGGCACAGGATGAAGGGCGGGAGTTGACGGCGTCGGAGAAGTCGTACGCCACCGTGATGATCAAGAACAGCGACAATGTGTCGGCGAGCGAGCTGTGGAACGCGATCGGACGGGCGGAAGGTCTGGCGGCGGCGAACGAGCGGTTCGGGCTCACCGGTACCGAGGGCGGGAACGGGGCGTTGTGGGGGCTGACGCAGACCACTGCGGCCGATCAACTCACCCTGCTTGGACAGGTTTTCGGGGACGAGTCGGAGTTGACCGAGGCGTCGCGGACGTATCTGCGGGGGCTCATGGGGGACATCGCGGTGGGCCAGGACTGGGGAGTGTCGGCCATCGGATCTGAACAAGCCGAAGACGCGACTGACGGGTCCGCCGGCTCCCGATTCGCCCTGAAAAACGGGTGGTTGCCGCGCAGTCAGACCGGGCTGTGGGTCATCAACAGCATCGGGCGGGTGACGGTGGACGGGCATGTGTGTCTCGTCGCGGCGCTGTCGCAGGGCAACTCCACGAAGGCGAAGGGGATTTCGCTGGTGGAGGCTGCGGCGAGGGCAGCGGTGTCGTCGCTGCGGGATGCGGACGTCTAGTAGTCGGGGTCGCCGGCAGGCGTTTGGCGTGGTTCGCGGCGACCGCGCCAGAGCACGACCGCTCCGATCAGGAGTACGCCGCCGAGGCCTCCCGCGATGGGCCCCGCCCAGCCGTTCGAGGAGTCGTCGTCCGCGGTGTCCGGGCCCGAGCCGAAGTATTTTTGGCCGTACGCGGCCGAGCGCAGCCCTTCCGGCTTGAGCTTGCCGCCCCGCTCGATGGCGGCCGCGGGGTCGACGAAGCCGAAGCCGCGGGAGTCGTCCCGGCCGCCGCTGGGCGCGTTGCGGGCCGTGTCCTCCAGGAGCTCCTTGATCTGGGCCGGGGCCAGGTTCGGGTGGGCGGCGCGGACGAGGGCGACAGCGCCGGAGACGAAGGCCGAGGCGGCACTGGTGCCCCAGCCCTCGTAGTACCTGCGGTCCGGGTCGGCGATGACGACGTCGACGCCGGGTGCGCTGACGGTGGCGTACCAGCGGCGGGTGGAGAACGAGGCGCGGGTGCCGTAACGGTCGACGGCGGTGGCGGCGATGACGCCCGGGTAGGCCGCGGGGTACGAGATGTGGTCGCCCTTCTCACCACCGTTGCCGGCGGAGGCGACGACGACGGCGCCCTTCTTCAGGGCGTACTGCACGGCGGCGTCCTCGGTGGCCTCGGGGTGGGCTGACTTGGAGTCGTCACCCAGGGAGAGGTTGATGACGTCGGCGTCATGGTCGGCGGCCCAGCGGATGCCTTCGGCGAGGGCGTTGCCGCGGGTGTTGCGGGCCTTGCCGCGGGCCGAGTCGCCGTCTTCGAGGATGACGCGGACGGGCAGGATCTTGGCCCCGGGGGCGATGCCCATGACTCCGTCGGCGTTGCCGGGGCCGTGTCCGTGGCCGGCGATGATGCCGGCCATCGCGGTGCCGTGGCGGGCCCAGGCGCGGTCGCCCCGGTCGGCCCCGAAGCCGACCATGTCCTTGCCGGCGAGGACATTGCCTGCGAGGTCCGGGTGCTGGGCGTCGACCCCCGTGTCGAGGACCGCGACGGTGATGCCCTCGCCCTTGGTCGTCTGCCAGGCCTCCTTGGCGCGCATCGCTTCCAGGGCCCACTGCTGGGCGCGTATCCCGTCGGCGTGGGCGATGGTGGGCGGGACGAGGGCGAGCGAGGCGGCGAGGAGGGTGGCGACGACCCCGGTCCTGCGGGCACCTCCCGTGCATATGGCCTTGCGGGTCATGACGGCTTCTCCGTGGCCGAGTTGACGGTTCTGCGGAGGCCGCGCTCGATGCGGTCGGCGAGGCCTTGTGCGTCGTGGCCGAGGCCCGCCTGGGCGGACGGTGTGGTGGCGTCGGTCTTCATGGCGTCCTCGGCGGACTGCGGCTCGGTGACGGCGCGGCCGTCGGCGAAGCCGGAGACGGCGTAGACGACCACGGGGGCGTCGGTCAGCACCGACACCGTCCAGGACGCGCGCTGGTCGTCACCGAAACCGGCTGCGACGGTGCCCTTCGCGGCGTACGTGCGTGGCATCAGGTCGCGCCGCCCATCGAGCCCCTCGTCCTCGAACTGGCTGCTCAGCGCGCCCATGGCCGCGGAGTCCGCCTTGGTGAACAGGAGCCCGACGGTGGTGACATGACTACGGGTCGCATCCGTGTACGTCGCGCGAAGGAGGCGCAGGCAGCCGGCCGGGGCGAGGGCCTTGCGCAGGAGCGGGTCGAAGGCGTCCGCGCAGCCGCTGTCCGGGGCGACGGCGATACGGGTCCAGGTACGGTCGGCTCCGCCGGGCCCCGCCCCCTCCCCCTCCACGGTCGGTGGAAAGAGCTCGTCCACGGGGACGCTGTGCCAGAGATCCCCGGCCGCCGTGAACGAGTCCCGCGACCCTGCGTCCCCTCCGCTGTCTCCGGTCAGCCAACTCCCGGTCGCCGCACCCCCGATGAGCCCGAGCCCCAGCACAACGCAGGCCGCCGCAGCCGCGACCCGGGGCCGAATCCGGGGCACCACGGGCCGCAGCCGCGCGGTGTCGTCGTCGTACGTGTCCGGGGGTGCGAGCGAGATGAAGGGGCGCCCGGCGGGAACGCCGGCCGGTGCCGGGTCCGGGTTCGCCCGGGGCTCGACGGGCGGGTCGGCGGGAATGGGCCGGAGCCGTCGCGTGGTCTCGCTGAAGGTTTCCTCCGGCGCGTGCGCACGCGGAGGCGGGACGACCGGCGGCGCCGGGGCACTCGGCCTCGGCGGCGCAAAGGGCCGCTGAGGAAAGCTGACGGCTGCCCGTTGGGGGGCGATGGTCGGCTTCGGTTCGGTTACGGGGGGCGGCGGCATGGGTGAGCCGCCGGCGTCCCGAGCAGTCGAACGCGGCTCGGCCGCGGGGCGCGGCGGTACGACTGAACCGTCGGCGTTCTTCGTGGTCGTGCGTGGCTCGGCCACCGAGCCACCAGCGCTCCGTGACGCCGGAGGCCAGTCAGCCGCCGCACCCGACGGGACGCCCGAGCGCTCGCCGCCCCCCGCAGTCGTCCCCGGCTCAGCTGCCCGACGCGGCGTCACGATTGAGCCCTCGGCGTAGCTCGTACTGGAGCGCGCCTCGGCCACCGAGCCGTCGACGTTCCCCGCGGCCGGACCCCGCTCAGCCGCTCCCCGCGGCTCCGTGGCCGGACGCGGCGGAACGACTGAACCCTCAGCGCCCCTCCCAGCCGGGAGCCGCTCGGCCTCCGGACCATCGGTGCTGCGCGCGGCCGGACCCCGCTCAGCCGCCGCACGCGGCGATACGACTGAACCGTCGGCGTTACTCGAAGCCGGGCGCCCCTCGGACGCCGGGCCGTCGGCGCTCCGCGGAGTCGGACCCCACTCGGCCGCCGCACGCGGCGGGACGCCCGGCCCCTCGACGCTCGGCAGGGCCCGTGTCGTTGGAGGTGGCGTGTCCGGGAAACGGGCCGAGGCGGGCGGAGGCGGTGGGGTCATGGGTGAGCGCGTCTGGTCGCCGGTGGGTCGGAGGTCAGGGAAACGGAGTGGCCCGACCGGCGGGTGCTCGTCACCGTCGTCCCCCTTGAAGGCTCGGGGGTCGTCCACGTCGAAACCGCGTGCCGGGGCCGATCCGCCCGCACCGGCACCCCCGGACAGCGCGCCCGCGATGCCGGGCCTTCGCGGCGCGGTGTCGGGATCACGTCTCGGCAGCGGACCCGTCGTTCCGGCGCCCTGAGGGGCGGTCTCGGAGGGCTGGTCCTGCGGTGCGCTCGGCGCCCCGCCCGGCGGAGTGGGCGGGCGTGGAGGGACGGGGGTGCGACGCGCTTCCGTGCTCAATGCACCCCCCGTTTCCTCGTGCCCGGGCAACCGGCCCACCCAAAGGAACTCCTCCGGACCGTTCCCTTCCTGCGTGCGCGTCACTCTACGGGCTGACACTGTGCGAGTGGGAACCAGTACGCGGGCCCGCGGCATCTGCCCGGAACGTCCCCCTACCCTGCGGTAATCACGTCTGGCAGGCTTCGTGGCATGACTGGCCGCGCCGCAGACCGGGCCCGCTACGACCGGGCCACCGCTGACCTCGACGCCCCCGTCGCGATCGTGGACCTGGAGGCCTTCGACGCCAACGCTGAGGACCTCGAACGAAGGGCGGCCGGCAAGCCCGTACGCGTCGCGAGCAAATCCGTACGCTGCCGGGCCCTTCTCGAACGCGTCCTGGCCCGGGACGGCTTCGCCGGGATCATGTCGTTCACGCTGGACGAGTCGCTGTGGCTGGTCCGTTCCGGATTCGAGGACGTACTGCTCGCCTACCCGTCCGCGGACCGGAAGGCGTACGCGGAACTGGCGAGCGACCCCAAACTCGCGGCCTCCGTCACCGTCATGGTCGACGACCCGGCGCAACTGACGCTGATCGACGACGCCCGGGACGGCGGGCGCGAAGTAGTGCGCGTCTGTCTGGAGTTGGACACCTCACTCAAGCTGCTCGGCGGGCGCGTGCGTGTCGGCGCCCGCCGTTCGCCGCTGCACTCCCCCGCCCAAGTCGCCGAGATGGCCCGCGCGGTGGCCCGGCGGCCCGGCTTCCGGCTGGTGGGGATCATGGCGTACGAGGGGCATGTCGCCGGTGTCGGCGACGCCCTGCTCGGACGGCCGCTGAGGTCGCGTGCCATCCGGCTGATGCAGGCCGCAGCCCGCAGGGAGCTGGCCCAGCGGCGCAGCGAGGTCGTGCGTGCGGTACGGGCCGTGGCGCCGGACCTCGAGTTCGTCAACGGCGGCGGCACGGGCAGCGTCCAGCACACCGCCGCCGAGGACTCCGTCACCGAGATCGCGGCCGGATCGGGGCTCTACGTCCCGCGCCTCTTCGACAACTACACCTCGTTCAGCGGGCGTCCCGCCGCACTCTTCGCCCAGCCGGTCGTCCGCAGGCCGGGCATGGGCGTCGTGACCGTCCTCGGCGGCGGCTACCCGGCCTCCGGTGCGGCGGGGGTCGACCGGCTGCCCGAGCCGTACCTCCCCGAGGGGCTGCGGTACGACCCCCAGGAGGGGGCCGGCGAGGTGCAGACACCGCTGCTCGGCTCCCCCGCCGACGATCTGCTGATCGGCGACAAGGTGTGGTTCCGGCACGCCAAGGCAGGTGAACTGTGCGAGCGGTTCGACGTCCTGCACCTCGTGGAGGGCGAGACGGTCACGGCGACGGTTCCGACATATCGAGGGGAAGGCCACACCTTCCTGTAGCCGTATTCGCCATGTCCCGTACGCGCTACTGCGTGGGACCGACGCTGCTGCCCACCCCTCCGCCCGTGTCCGCGTCCCCCACCGGCCGGATCCCCTTGGTGATCTCGTCCATGTCGGTCAGCGGCGGCCCGTCCTGACCGGCGTCGAACACGAACCGCACCATGACCGGTGCCCCGGAGCCGACGCTGGACGGGAACGCAAGCGACTGGACGTAACCCCCTGGCCCTTTCTCGGTCTTGACCTGCCAGCGCACGAAGTACCCGGTGCGGCCCGCGACCGCGACCGGCCCCTGTTTGACCCGTTTCTTGGACGTGATGCCGCCGTAGGGACGGCGGTCGAGCCGGTCGACGTCGTAGGCCTGGTCCGCCGCCTCCGAGATGTCGGCCTTGGCGAGCGCCTCGGGGGACTTCTCGTCGTTCGCGGTCACCGTGCGCGAGATGACCCTGCCGTGGCGGCACAGTCCGTCGTCGCCCGGGCAGGTGTAGGTGTCGGGCGTGGTCATCACGACGTAGTCCTCGGCGACGTACTGGGGTCTGACCCAGCCGTCGAGGAGGGGAAAGGTGATGCCGTTGAGCTCGTCCACGACCGTGGAGGGGTCGTCGGCCGACGGTTCGGAGGTGGATTCCGAGGGCGTGGGCGAGGGCGGGTCGCTCGCGGGCGCGGAGGATTCGGGCGCCGGGGTGGTGTTCGCCTCTGCGGAGCCGTCGTCCTGGTTCAGGACGACGGCTCCGGTGACGATGGCGGCGACCAGGACGGCCGCCGCGGCGACCAGGGCGATGGCCTTCGCACGACCGGAGCCGCCGCCGGGGCCACCGGGTGCAGGGGCGAACCCGGGCTGCGCCAAGGGCTGTTGGGGCGCCTCGGGAGCGCGCATGTGCTCGGTCCACCTGGTCCCGTCCCACCAGCGTTCGACATGCGGCGCCGAAGGGTCGCGGTACCAGCCGGGCGGGGGCGTCATGCTCATTCCGGCACTGTAAGCGCCCCTGAACCGTCAGTACACGGCGGTCTACAGGGGAGTGACATATGCGCCCGAAATCCCGCCGTCCACAAGGAAGTCGGTCGCGTTCACGAACGAGGAGTCGTCGCTGGCGAGGAAGGCGACCGCCGCGGCGATCTCCTCGGCCTCCGCGAACCGCCCGAGCGGGATGTGCACGAGACGGCGCGCGGCCCGCTCCGGGTCCTTGGCGAACAGCTCCTGGAGGAGCGGTGTGTTGACGGGGCCGGGGCACAGGGCGTTGACGCGGATGCCCTCGCGGGCGAACTGCACGCCCAGTTCGCGGGACATGGCGAGGACGCCGCCCTTGGAGGCGGTGTACGAGATCTGGGAAGTCGCCGCGCCCATCCGGGCCACGAACGACGCGGTGTTGATGATGGAACCCTTGCCCTGGCGCCGCATGTAGGGGATCGCGGCCTTGCAACACAGGTAGACGGAGGTGAGGTTGACTTCCTGGACCCGCTTCCAGGCCTCGAGGCCCGTCTCCAGGATGGAGTCGTCGTCGGGCGGCGAGATGCCCGCGTTGTTGAAGGCGATGTCGACCGAACCATAGGTGTCGTACGCCGTCTGGAACAGCGCCTCGACCTGCTCGGCGTCGGTGACGTCGACCTTCACGAAGATCCCGCCCAGCTCCTCGGCGGCTCCCTTGCCGCGCTGTTCGTCCACGTCGCCGCAGACGACGTGGGCGCCCTCGGAGGCGAGGCGGCGCCCGGCGGCGAGGCCGATGCCGCTGCCGGCACCGGTGATGACGGCGGTGCGGCCGACGAGGCGGCGGCAGATGCTCTCTTCGGTCACTGTGCGGGACCCTCCGTGCTGATGAAGACGTTCTTGGTCTCGGTGAAAGCGGTGAGTGCGTCCGGGCCGAGTTCACGGCCGAGCCCGGACTGCTTGTAGCCGCCGAACGGGGTCCAATAGCGGACGCTGGCATGGGAGTTGACGGACAGGTTCCCGGCACGCACGGCCTGGGACACGCGCAGCGCCCGGCCGACGTCGCGGGTCCAGATGGAGCCGGACAGTCCGTACTCGGTGTCGTTGGCGAGCCGGATCGCGTCCGCCTCGTCCTCGAAGGGCAGCACGACGGCGACCGGTCCGAAGATCTCCTCGACGGCCACGCCGGCTTGAGGCTCGATTCCGGTCAGGACGGTGGGCGGGAACCAGAAGCCGGGGCCTTCGGGGGCGCTGCCACGGATGCCTTGCAGATCGTCGGTGACGTACGAACGTACGCGCTCCAGCTGGACCTTGGAGATCAGCGGGCCCATCGCGGTCTTCTCGTCCGCCGGGTCGCCGACGAGGACGGACTCGACGGCGGGGGCGAGGAGTTCGAGGAAGCGGTCGTACGCCGTGCGCTGGACGAGGATGCGGGTGCGGGCGCAGCAGTCCTGGCCGGAGTTGTCGAGGAAGGACATGGGAGTGGCCGCGGCGGCGGCTTCGATGTCGGCGTCGGCGAAGACGATGTTCGGGCTCTTGCCGCCGAGTTCGAGGGTGACCGGCTTGAGAAGCGACGAGCCTTTCGCCAGCACCTGTTTGCCCACGGTCGTCGACCCGGTGAACACGATCTTCGCGACACCGGGGTGCTCGACGAGCGCGTTGCCCGCGACGGGCCCTTCGCCCGGCAGCACCTGGAAGAGCCCTTCCGGTAGCCCGGCCTCCAGGGCGAGTTCGGCCAGCCGCAGCGCCGTCAGGGGTGTCGTCTCGGCGGGCTTGAGGATGACGGCGTTGCCCGCCGCGAGTGCAGGAGCGGTGCCCCAGGCGGCGATGGGCATCGGAAAGTTCCAGGGCGCGATCACACCCACGACGCCGAGGGGTTCGAGGATCGTCACGTCGAGACCGCCCGGCACCGGGATCTGCCGCCCGGTCAGCCGCTCCACTCCCCCGGCCGCGTAGTCGAGCAGATCGCGTACGTTGCCGGCTTCCCAGCGGGCGTTGCCGATGGTGTGCCCGGCCTCCCGCACCTCCAACTGGGCCAGTTCCTCGATGTGTTCGTCGACGATGACGGCGAAGCGGCGCAGCCGCCGGGCCCGCTCGCCGGGCGCCGCGGCAGCCCACCGGGACTGCGCCTTCGCCGCCCGTACGACGGCGGCGTCGACGTCCTCGGCACCGGCGGCCGGGACGGTGGCGATGACCTCCTCCGTCGCCGGATTGAGGACTTGGAGCTGATGCTCGTACGACACGGACGGACCTTTCACATGCGTTCGAAGGAGCGGCGCAGCTCCCAGTCGGTCACCGCGGCGTCGAAGGCGTCGAGCTCGACGCGCGCCATGTTGCGGTAGTGGGCGACGACCTCGTCCCCGAAGGCGGCTTTGGCGATTGGGCTGTTCTCCCAGAGTTCGGCGGCCTCGCGCAGGGTGGTGGGGACGTGCTCGTACTCGGCGGTGTACGCGTTGCCCGCGCACACCTCCGGCAGCTCCAGTTTCTGCTCGATGCCGTACAGACCGGCCGCGACGAGTCCCGAGACGGCCAGGTACGGATTGACGTCGCCGCCGGGCAGCCGGTTCTCGAAGCGCATCGAGCGGCCGTGGCCGACCACGCGCAGGGAGCAGGTGCGGTTGTCGTAGCCCCAGGCGACGGCGGTCGGCGCGAAGGAGCCGGGCTGGAATCTCTTGTACGAGTTGATGTTGGGCGCGTACAGCAGGGAGAAGTCCCTGAGTGCGGCCAGCTGTCCGGCGAGGAAGTGCCGCATGATGTCGGACATGCCGCCGGGTCCGTCCCCGGCCATGGCGTTCCGGCCGTCCTTGTCGGCGAGCGAGAGGTGGATGTGACAGGAATTGCCCTCGCGCTCGTTGTACTTCGCCATGAAGGTGAGCGAGACGCCCTCCTGGGAGGCGATCTCCTTGGCGCCGGTCTTGTAGATGGCGTGCTGATCACAGGTGACCAGGGCCTCGTCGTACTTGAACGCGATCTCGTGCTGCCCCGGATTGCACTCGCCCTTGGCGGACTCGACGGTCAGCCCGGCGACCTGCATCTCGTTCCGGATGCGCCGCAGCAGGGGCTCGATACGGCCCGTGCCCAGTACGGAGTAGTCGATGTTGTACTGGTTCGCCGGGGTGAGCCCTCGGTAGTTGGCGTCCCAGGCCTGTTCGTACGTGTCCTTGAAGACGATGAACTCCAGCTCGGTGCCGACCTGCGCGGTGTAGCCGTGCTCGGCGAGGCGCTCCAGTTGGCGGCGGAGTATCTGGCGGGGCGCGGCGACGACGGGCGCGTCGTTGTTCCAGGCCAGGTCGGCGATGAGCATGGCCGTACCGGCGTTCCAGGGGACCTTGCGGAGGGTGCTGAGGTCCGGGCGCATGGCGAAGTCGCCGTAGCCGCGGTCCCAGGAGGACATCTCGTAGCCGTCGACCGTGTTCATGTCGGTGTCGACCGCGAGGAGGTAGTTGCAGCCCTCCGTACCGTGGTGGAGGACCTCGTCCAGGAAGAAGCGCGCGGCGAACCGCTTGCCCTGAAGCCGCCCCTGCATGTCCGGGAAGGCCAGGACGACGGTGTCGATCTCGCCGCTCGCGACGAGAGCGTGCAGCTCCTCCACGCTGAGCGGTGGTGTGCGGTGGGCCACGGGAAAGGCCTCCTTCGGTCAGCCGAGAGCCATAAGGTATTGCCGAGAACCATTGCTTGGGAAGGGGGCACGGCCATATGACGCAGCCGGATTCACACGGCGTGAACGAGCGGCCGGGCGATCAGCTGGCACCCGTCCTGCGCCCGGTCCGCGCGGGCAACGGCTTCGAGGAGGCACTGGAGCAGATCCTCCAAGTGGTACGGCTCGGTCTGGTGCCCGGTGGTGAACGCCTGCCCGCCGAACGGGAGTTGGCGGACCGGCTCGGGATCAGCCGGGTGACGCTGCGCGAGGTGCTGAAGGTGCTCCAGGACCAGGGGCTGGTCGAGTCGCGGCGCGGACGGTACGGCGGCACGTTCGTCCGGCCCAGAACCGAGGCGCCCGGCCAGGACGAGCTGCGCCGCCGGATCGAGGGCACCGACATCGAGGACGTCCTGCGCTTCCGTGAAGTCCTGGAGGTGGGCGCGGCCGGCCTGTGCGCCCAGCACGGGCTGGACGAGAAGCAGGCGGCACGACTGCGGGACGCCCTCGCGCGCACCCACGACGCACCGCTCACCGACTACCGCCGCCTGGATACGCTGCTGCACCTCACGCTCGCCGAACTGTGCGGTTCGCCGACCCTCACCGCCCAGTACGCGGCCGTACGGGCAACCGTTAACGACCTGCTGGACTGCATTCCCCTGCTGGTCCGGAACCTGGAGCACTCACAGCAGCAGCACACCGCCCTGGTGGAGGCCGTGCTCGACGGGGACACCGACGGGGCGCGGGAGATGATGCGCGAGCACTGCGCGGGAACCGCCGCCCTGCTGCGCGGCTTCCTCACGTGACGAGCCGCGGCTTCCCACGCGAGACCCGATTAACGGGCACGTAACGCAAGCCTCTTGCTTTCTGGCCATGTGGCCCGCAAAGGTATGGATCCGTTCCATTGCGCTTCGCTGCGCCGCCGGGGCCCCCTCATGCGCCTCGGGGCCCCTTTCACCCGAGCGTCCACCGCCCTTTGGGGAGTCCGCCCATGTCCATCGATTCCACCAAGCCACCCGCCACCCCGGAGGCGGACGACTATCTGGAGCGCAGGAGCCTGCGCCGGGGCAGCGCCGGCTGGCTGCTGCTCACCGGACTCGGTGTCGCGTACGTCGTCTCCGGCGACTACTCCGGCTGGAACTTCGGACTCGCCGAGGGCGGCTTCGGCGGCCTCGCGATCGCCATGGTCCTCATGGGCCTGATGTACATATGCATGGTCTTCGCACTCGCCGAGCTGTCCTCCATCCTGCCGACGGCGGGCGGCGGCTACGGCTTCGCGCGCCGGGCGCTCGGACCCTGGGGCGGCTTCCTGACCGGCACGGCGATCCTCATCGAGTACGTCCTCGCGCCCGCCGCCATCTCCATCTTCATCGGCGACTACGTCGAGTCGCTGGGCCTGTTCGGGCTCACCTCCGGCTGGCCGGTGTACCTGGCCTGCTTCGTGATCTTCATCGGCATCCACCTGTGGGGCGTCGGTGAGGCGCTGCGCTTCAGCTTCGTCGTCACGGGTATCGCGGTGGTGGCGCTGCTGGTGTTCGCGGTCGGCGCGTTCCCGGACTTCGACGCCTCGAACCTCGACGACATCGCGGTGGACGAGAGTGCCTTCGGGTCCAGCTCCTGGCTGCCCATGGGGCTCCTGGGCATCTGGGCCGCCTTCCCGTTCGGCATGTGGTTCTTCCTGGGGGTCGAGGGCGTGCCGCTCGCGGCTGAGGAAACCAAGGACCCGGCACGTACGCTGCCGAAGGCGATCCGCTGGTCGATGGGCATCCTGGTGGTCCTGGCTCTGCTCACCTTCTTCGCCTCCGCCGGGGCGCGAGGCTCGGATGCCATCCAGGGAGCGGGCAACCCCCTCGTCGAGGCGCTCCAGCCCGACGGTGAGGCGACGACGCTGAGCCGGATCGTCAACTACGCGGGTCTCGCGGGCCTGGTCGCGTCGTTCTTCTCCCTGATCTACGCCGGCTCGCGTCAGCTCTTCGCCCTCTCGCGGGCCGGCTACCTGCCCCGCTTCCTGTCCCTGACGAGCAGCCGCAAGGCGCCCTACCTGGGCCTGCTGGTGCCGGGCGCGATCGGCTTCGCACTGGCCGCGGCCACGGGCAACGGCGCGCGCATGCTGAACGTGGCGGTCTTCGGCGCCACCATCTCGTACGCGTTGATGTCGCTCTCGCACATCGTGCTGCGCCGCCGCGAGCCGGGCCTTGAGCGGCCGTACCGTACGCCGGGCGGTGTGCTGACGTCCTCGGTGGCACTGGTGCTGGCGTGTTCCGCGCTGGTGGCGACGTTCCTGGTGGACGTGACGGCGGCGGTCATCGCGCTCGCGGTCTACGTGGTGGCGGTCGCCTACTTCGGCCTCTACAGCCGCAAGCATCTGGTGGCGAAGGCACCGGAGGAGGAATTCGCGGCGCTGGCGGCCGCCGAGGCAGAGTTGGAGCGGAACTGATCCAGGAGACCACGAAAAGGGGTTCATGGTGGGCGGCAGGCCGCTGATCGGAATCAGTACGTATCTGGAGTCCGCGCGCTGGGGTGTGTGGGAGCTGGAGGCGGCGCTGCTGCCCGTCGGGTATCCGCGGCTTGTGCGGGACGCGGGCGGGCTGGCCGCGATGCTGCCCCCTGACGATCCCGCGCACGCCGCCGCGGCCGTGGCCCGGCTCGACGGGCTGGTGATCGCGGGCGGCCCGGATGTGGATCCGGCACGGTACGGCGCCGTGCGCGGGCCCCGTACGGGGCCCGAGGCCCGTGAGCGGGACAGTTGGGAACTCGCCCTGATCGACGCCGCGTTGGCCTCCGGCACTCCGCTGCTGGGGATCTGCCGGGGGATGCAGCTCCTGAACGTTGCCCTCGGGGGGACGCTCGTGCAGCACATCGAGGGGCATGCCGAGGTGGTGGGCGTCTTCGGCCACCACACCGTGAAGCCGGTTCCCGGCTCCCTCTACGCCGGTCTGGTGCCCGAGGAGACCTCGGTCCCCACCTACCACCACCAGTCCGTGGACCACCTCGGCTCCGGCCTCACGGCTTCGGCCCACGCGGCGGACGGGACGGTGGAGGCGCTGGAACTCTCGGGTACGGGGTGGGTGTTGGGCGTTCAGTGGCATCCGGAGATGGGGGACGACGTGCGGGTGATGCGCGGACTTGTCCACGCCTGCGCCTGACGGAGAGTCCTTTCAGGTCGACTTCGGGGCCGAACCGGTTCCGTCAGTGGCTGACGGTTTCCTGCGGGTCGATGCCTCAGCGGCCACGTGCACCCGGCCTGACGAGGATGTGCGCTACTCGTTAAACGTAAACAGCCTGTGAACTGGGGCACTCTTGCGTTTGGTCCAGACAAGTGAGGGCAGGTGCCGCCCCGGAGCGAAGCCGGTCCCGTTTTCAACTACACCTGACAAATGGGGAGTAAGGGAGACCGGACATGCGGGCGGACCCCGCGTCGCTCCACGGCCCGTCGACGGGGGAGGCGGGCCGTCCTCGTTCGACCTGAGAGGTGCAAGTGTCATCCAGGCTGCAAGCCGAACACCTTTACAAGGTGTTCGGCAGACGACCCGAGAAGGCGGTAGAGCAACTCCGCGAAGGACGTGACCGTGAGGCACTGCGCGCCGACGGCTCCACCGCCGCGGTGATCGACGCGTCATTCACGGTCGAACCGGGCCAGACCTTCGTGGTCATGGGCCTGTCCGGATCCGGCAAGTCCACCCTGCTGCGCATGCTCAACGGACTGCTGGAGCCCACCGCGGGACAAGTGCTCTTCGACGGCCAGGACCTGACCGCGCTGAGCGACCACGAACTGCGCCAGGTCCGCTCGAAGAAGATCAGCATGGTCTTCCAGCACTTCGCGCTCTTCCCGCACCGCAGCGTCCTCGAGAACGCCGCGTACGGCCTGGAGGTGCAGGGTGTGCCGCGCGCCGAACGCGAGACGCGCGCCACCGATGCCCTCGCGATGTGCGGCCTGGCCGGCTGGGAGAAGTCCTGGCCAGACGAGTTGTCCGGCGGCATGCAGCAGCGCGTGGGGCTGGCCCGTGCCCTGGCCACCGACGCCGACCTGCTCCTGATGGACGAGTCCTTCAGCGCCCTGGACCCGCTGATCCGCCGCGATATGCAGGACCAGCTGATCGAGCTCCAGAAGAAGCTCAAGAAGACCATCGTCTTCATCACGCACGACCTCAACGAGGCCATGCGCCTGGGCGACCGTATCGCCGTGATGCGCGACGGCCGCATCGTCCAGATCGGCACCGCCGAGGACATCCTGATCCGCCCCGCAAACGATTACGTCGCCTCGTTCACCAAGGACGTCGACCGCTCCAGGGTGCTCACGGCCGACGCGGTCATGGACACGGACGTACGGGGCGACGAGGCGGACTGCGGCTGCGAGACCGCGCGACCGGACAGCTCCTTCGTGGACCTCTGCGCGATCAGCGCCCGCGTGCCGCACTCGGTCGCGGTGCTCGACAAGGCACAGAAACTCGTCGGAGTCGTACCGCGGCAGCGCCTGATCGGCTTCCTCGGGGACGAACAAGGCGACCCCCGGCCCTGCGACGCGCCGCGTGACAAGGTTGTCAAGGCGGTGAAGGCCGATGCCTAGGATCCCCTTCGGCGACTGGGTCAACGACACGGTCGACTGGCTGCTCGAGCACATGGCGTGGCTCTTCGACTTCTTCAAGGCGATCTTCGAGGGCACGTACGACGGAATCAACGCCGTCCTCCAGGCCCCGCAGCCGCTCCTCCTCGCGGGCATCTTCGCCGTGATCGCGTTCTGGCTGCGCGGCACGTCCGCCGGTGTCCTCACCTTCCTCGGTTTCGCCTTCATCGACTCCGTCGAACTGTGGGAAGACGCGATGGTGACCCTGTCGCTCGTCCTCGTGGCGACGATCATCGCGCTCGCCATCGCGGTACCCGTGGGCATCTGGGCGGCGCGCTCCGACCGGGTGAGCAACACGGTCCGGCCGGTGCTCGACTTCATGCAGACGCTGCCCGCGATGATCTACCTCATCCCGGCGATCCTGTTCTTCGGCACCGGCGCCCCCGCCGGCATCGTGGCCACCATGATCTTCGCGCTGGCACCCGGCGTCCGCATGACGGAACTGGGCATCCGCCAGGTCGACAAGGAACTGGTCGAGGCCGCTGACGCGTTCGGCACCACCCCCGGCAACACCCTGCTGCGCATCCAGCTGCCGCTGGCCCTGCCCACGGTCATGGCCGGTGTCAACCAGGTCATCATGCTGGGACTTTCCATGGCCGCCATCGCCGGCATGGTCGGCGCCGGCGGACTCGGCGGCGACGTGAACGAGGCCCTCGGCCAGCTGAACGTGGGCCTGGGCTCCGAGGCCGGCGTCGCCATCGTCATTCTGGCGATCTACCTGGACCGTATGACCAGCTCGCTCGGCACCCAGGTCTCGCCGCTCGGCCGCCGCGCCCTCGCCAGGCTGCGCGCCGCGCAGGGCCTGAATATCTGGTCCTACCGTCCCCGGCCCGCCGTGGCCATGATCGGTGTCGTCGTGCTCGCGCTGGTCGCCGGCGGCATGGGCGTCTTCGGCGGTACGAACTCCGAGACCACCGCCGCCGACTCCTCGAACGTCGGCCAGGGCAAGAAGATCACCATCGGCTACATCCCGTGGGACGAGGGCGTCGCCTCCACCTTCCTGTGGAAGGAGATCCTTCAGGAGCGCGGCTACGAGGTCGAGACGAAGCAGCTCGAGGCCGGCCCGATGTACACCTCTCTCGCCGCCGGCGACATCGACTTCCAGACGGACGCCTGGCTGCCGACCACCCACGAGCAGTACTGGAAGAAGTACGGCAAGCAGATCGAGGACCTGGGCTCCTGGTACGGACCGACGTCCCTGGAGCTGAGCGTGCCCTCCTACATGAAGGGCATCGACTCCCTGGAGGACCTCAAGGGCAAGGCCTCCGAGTTCGGCGGCAAGGTCACCGGTATCGAGTCGAGCGCCGGCATGATGAGCCTGCTCAAGGACAAGGTTCTGGGGGAGTACGGCCTCGACACGGAGTACGAGGTCGTCGACAGCTCCACGCCCGCCATGCTGGCCGAGCTGAAGCGCGCGTATGCCAAGCAGGAGCCCATCGTCGTCACGCTGTGGTCGCCGCACTGGGCGTACAACGACTACAAGCTCACCAAGCTCAAGGACCCGAAGGGCGCCTGGGGCAAGGGCGACGACGTCCACACGGTCGCGCGCAAGGGCTTCGCCGAGGACAACCCGGTCGTCGGCCAGTGGCTCAAGAACTTCAAGATGACCGAGAAGCAGCTCACCAGCCTCGAGGCCGAGATCAACAAGGCGGGCGACGGCAAACAGCCGCAGGCCGTGAAGGCCTGGCTCAAGTCGAACCCCGGCGTCGTCGACAAGCTGGCCCCGGTCGAGAAGTCCACGGGCGGAGACCTGGCGGAGGCGAAGCGTCCGGTGGACGTCGCCTTCTTCCCCTGGGACGAGAACGTAGCCGTGACCTACCTGTGGAAGAACGTCCTGGCCCGCCGCGGCTACACGCTGAACCTCAAGCAGATGGACGTCGGCCCGGTCTACACGGGCCTGGCCACCGGCGACATCGACGTCAACTTCGACGCGTGGCTGCCGTACGCCCAGTCCAACTACTGGGAGAAGAACAAGGCCAACCTGAGAGACCTGGGCACCTGGTACGAGCCGACCTCGCTGGAACTGGCCGTGCCCTCGTACGTGAAGGACGTCCAGTCCCTCGCGGACCTCAAGGGCAAGGGGGACACCTTCGGCGGCAAGATCATCGGCATCGAACCGGGCACCGGCGAGATGAACCTGCTCAAGAAGGACGTCCTGCCCGGCTACGGCCTGGACAAGGAGTACGAGGTCGTCGACGGCTCCACGCCCGCCATGCTGGCCGAGCTGAAGCGCGCGTACGCCAAGAAGGAGCCGATCATCGCCGTCCTGTGGTCCCCGCACTGGGCCTACAGCGAGTACGAGCTCACCAAGCTGTCGGACGAGAAGAAGCTGTTCGGCGAGGGGAACACGATCCGCACAATCACCAACAAGGCGTTCCCGGACCGGTACCCGCAGCTCACGAAGTGGATCAAGAACTTCAGGATGAGCGAGGAGGAACTCGGCACCCTGGAGGCAGAGATCAAGGACCGCGGCCAGGGCAACGAGGAGGAAGCCGTCGAAGCGTGGCTCAAGGAGCACCCGGACATGGTGAGCCGGATGACTCCCTAGCGGGCTCGAGCAGTCCGCTGAGGGGTGGGCTTCGCCCGCGGGGACCGTGCGGTTCCGGTGGGGGAGCCTGCCCCTTTGTTCACGGCGTTGTGACGGGCGCATGAAACGGTTTGCCGAACGTGCGTAGGGTGCAAACAAAACATCGGGAGACACTGGCTCGTACGTCCCTCGTATGTAGTACCCCATACGTACGAAGACCGGGCCGTCACCGAGCCGCCCGCACCGACCCCGCACCGACGACGCACAGGAGGGAGCCGAAGCGATGGACGACAACAAAGATGCCCTTCGGGTGGGCGCGGCCGTCCGGCGGCGGCGCCGGGCACTGGAGCTCACCCTCGCCGTCGTCGCCGAGCGCAGCGGACTGTCGGTGCCTTTCCTGAGCCAGGTCGAGAACGAACGCGCCCGGCCGAGCATGCGCTCCCTCCAGCGCGTCGCCGACGCACTGGGGACGACCTGCGTCGAACTCTTCGCCGCCGCCGACCCGGCGCGCAGCGTCGACGTCGTGCGCTCCCACGACTCCGAGTTCACCCACGAGCCCCTCGTGCGCCCCCTGGTGCGCGGTCACCACCAGCTGCACGCCATGGAGTTCAGCGGGGACCACGACGCGGGCCGCGAATTCCAGCACCGCAACGACGAGTTGATGTACGTCGCGGACGGCGCCGTCGAGGTCGAGGCGGAAGGCCGCGCGTACCGGCTGGGGCGCGGCGACACGCTGTACATGACCGGTGGCGTACGGCACCGCTGGCGCGCGACCGTGCCGGACACCCGCGTACTGGTCGTGGCGGTCGCGGACCACATCGAGGCGGCAGAGGACGCACAGCGGTGAGGGTCGTGTCCCTGGTGCCGTCCCTCACGGAGGCGGTGGCCGCATCGGCGCCGGGCGCGCTTGCCGGGGCGACGGACTGGTGCAGTCATCCGGTCGATCTCGATGTCGTACGGATCGGGGGCACGAAGAACCCGGACGTCGAGCGGATCGTGCGGCTCGCGCCCGACCTGGTGATCGCCAACGAGGAGGAGAACCGGGAGCCGGATCTGGCCGCCCTGCGGGAAGCGGGGATCGAGGTGCTGGTGACCGAGGTGCGGTCCGTGCCGCAGGCGTTTCCGGAACTGGAAAGGGTCCTTGAGGCCTGTGGGGTTCGAGGCCGGCCGCGGTGGCTGGACGAGGCGGAGGCGGTGTGGGCGGACCTGCCGGTGCCGTCGCGTCGCCGCCGTGCCGTCGTGCCGATCTGGCGGCGGCCGTGGATGGTGCTCGGGCGGGACACCTTCGCGGGTGACGTGCTGGCACGGCTGGGCGTGGACAACGTGTACGCGACGCACACGGAGCGCTATCCGCGTGTGCCCATCGAGGAGTTGAGGTCCGCGGAGTACGTCGTACTGCCGGACGAGCCGTACCGGTTCACGGCCGAGGACGGCCCTGAAGCGTTCGAGGGCCGGCCCTGCGCATTGGTCAGCGGGCGGCATCTCACCTGGTACGGGCCTTCGCTGGTGGAGTCGCCGCGGGTCCTGGGCAGGGCAATCGCCCCCAGCGGTTGACTGGGTTCCCGAGGAGCCCGAACCTCCGACTACCCGCACTCTCCCACCGGCGGGAGGGGACGTGGGCCGGTGCGTCGTATGCCCGTCGCGTAGGTTCTGTCTCAGGTCACCCGCACCCCCGTGTCAGCAAAGGGCCGTATGCCCACCCCGGCGATGGGCTGACGCACCGGCCCACGGCCCCGACCCACCACACACCCAAGGGGCGCGGGTCTGTGACATCAGCGGCTCCGCCGCGATGCGGGTCCCCCGCTCGAGCGGAGCCGAGAGTGGGGGAGCGAGCAACCACCACGAACCCGCACCCGGCAGCGAACCCGAGACCCCCACGAGCCCCGCCCCACCGCCGGAGGCCAGGTGCGAACCCCAGGGGCTTGGCGCTCCCACATAGAGTGGGCTTATGAGTATGGCTGAACAGGAGCTTCCCGGGTTCTCCGGAGGGCTTGGGCGGCGGGTGCCCGAGCTTGGGGCGTTGGAGTTGCTGCTTGCTGTGGCGCGGCTGGGGAGTCTGGGGCGGGCGGCTCGGGAATTGGGGATCACGCAGCCGGCGGCCAGCAGCCGGATTCGGTCGATGGAGCGGCAGTTGGGGGTGGCTCTGGTGGACCGTTCGCCGACGGGGTCGCGACTCACGGACGCCGGTGCGCTGGTGACGGACTGGGCGCAGCGGATCGTGGAGGCGGCGGAGGCCTTCGATGCCGGGGCGCAGGCCTTGCGCGACCGGCGTGACTCCAGGTTGCGGGTCGCCGCGAGCATGACGATCGCCGAGTATCTGCTGCCGGGGTGGCTGATCGCGCTGCGCGCCCAGCGTCCGGACACGGCCGTGTCGCTGCTCGCCGGGAACTCCGCTGCCGTGGCCGAGCGGCTCCTCGCCGACGAGGCCGACCTCGGCTTCGTGGAGGGGCTGTCCGCGCCCACCGGGCTCGACTCGGCGGTCATTGCCCACGACCGGCTGATCGTGGTGACGGCGCCCGGGCATCCGTGGGCGCGACGGCGTCGGCCGCTCGAGGCGACGGAGCTCGCGGCGACGCCGCTGATCCTTCGGGAGAAGGGTTCCGGTACGCGTCAGGTCCTGGACGCGGCCCTCGGCGGGCTGGCCCGGCCGTTGATCGAGCTGTCGTCCACGACGGCGGTGAAGGCCTCCGTGGTCAGTGGAGCGGGGCCGGCGGTTCTGAGCGAGCTCGCTCTCGGCGAGGAGTTGTCAGCTCGCCGCCTCGTCTCGATCCCTGTGGCGGACGTGCGCCTCAGCCGGGCGCTTCGTGCGGTGTGGCCGGTGGGGCATCGGCCTGCGGGGCCGGCGCGGGACCTTTTGTCGCTGACGGTTGCCTCCGGCCGTTGAGGGGATGTGCGGGTTCGTCGTAGCTGGTCGCTCCCCCACTGTCGGCTCCTCCCCCGCTCGAGCGGCGTGCCCACGGGGACACTTTCAAGCTGGGGCGTCGGGCCCCTCAGTGGCATGCTGTGCGCATGCCGATCAGCCCAAGAAGACTTCTTTTGCTTGACACCGCCTCGCTGTACTTCCGCGCCTATTTCGGGGTCCCGGATTCCGTGAAGGCTCCGGACGGCACACCGGTGAACGCGGTGCGGGGACTGCTCGAATTCATCGACCGCCTCGTGCGGGACCGCCACCCGGACGATCTCGTCGCGTGCATGGACGCGGACTGGCGGCCCCAGTGGCGCGTCGATCTGATCCCCTCCTACAAGGCGCACCGCGTCGCGGAGGAGCGCGAGACCGGCCCGGACGAGGAGGAGGTGCCCGACAAGCTCTCGCCCCAGGTGCCGGTCATCGAGGAGGTCCTGGACGCACTGGGCATCGCGCGCGTGGGGGTCGAGCAGTACGAGGCGGACGATGTGATCGGCACGTTCACGGCCCGCGCCACCGGACCGGTCGAGATCGTCACCGGCGACCGCGACCTGTTCCAACTGGTCGACGACAAGCGGCAGGTGCGGGTGCTGTATCCGCTCAAGGGCGTGGGCAGCATGCAGCTCACGGACGAGGCGCTGCTGCGCGAGAAGTACGGGGTGGACGGCCCGGGGTACGCGGACCTCGCACTGCTGCGCGGCGACCCGAGCGACGGGCTGCCGGGTGTGCCCGGCATCGGCGAGAAGACGGCCGCCAAGTTGCTGGCCGAGTTCGGCGACCTGGCCGGGATCATGGCGGCGGTCGACGACCCGAAGGCGAAGCTCACGCCCTCGCAGCGCAAGCGCCTCGACGAGGCGCGGCCGTACGTGGCCGTCGCCCCCAAGGTCATCAAGGTGGCCGACGACGTGCCGCTGCCGGTGGTGGACACGGCGCTGCCGAGCGCGCCGCGCGACCCGGCGGCCCTGGAGGAGCTGGCGGCGCGCTGGGGTCTGGGCGGCTCACTGCAGCGACTGTTGGTGACGCTCGGATCCTGATCCGTAACACCCTGCACTTCACACTTCCGACCGGATCTTTCGTCAGTTCAAAGATGTGGTCATCAACACCCCAAGCCTGGTCATCGACTTCTCGAGCGAGAGGTGTTAACTAGAGGGAGGTGCTAACTTAGGTAAGCCTTAGTAACATTTCGGGAGGCCGTCATGGCAGAGCGTCCGGCACGCAGGGCTCCGAAGCCCCACTCCGCGCGGGTGATCCGCACGGAGCGGCTCACCCCTCATATGCAGCGCGTGGTTCTCGGCGGTGAAGGCCTCGCCGAATTCTCCGCGGGCAGCAGCACCGACCATTATGTCAAGCTGCTGTTCGGAGCGGAGGGCGTGACCTATCCGGAGCCCTTCGACATCGCCCGGATCCGCGAGGAGTTCCCGCGCGAGCAGTGGCCGGTGACGCGTACGTACACGGTGCGCGCCTGGGACCCCGAACTGCGCGAGCTGACGCTCGACTTCGTCATCCACGGCGACGAGGGCCTGGCCGGGCCGTGGGCCACGCGGGTCCAGCAGGGCGAGATCGTACGGTTCCTGGGCCCCGGCGGGGCGTACGCGCCCGATGCCGAGGCCGACTGGCATCTGCTGGCCGGGGACGAGAGCGCGCTGCCCGCGATCGCCGCCTCCGTGGAGGCGATGCCCGACGGCGCCAAGGTGTACGCCTTCATCGAGGTCGAGGGCCCGGACGAGGAGCAGAAGATCGCCTCCGACGTGGAGGTCGTCTGGCTGCACCGCGGCGACCGGCCGATCGGCGAGGCGCTCGTCGAAGCCGTACGGGCGCTGGAGTTCCCGGAGGGCCGGCTGTGCGCGTTCGTGCACGGCGAGGCCGGCTTCGTGAAGGAACTGCGCCGGCTGCTGCGCGTCGAGCACCAGATCCCGCGCGAGCACCTGTCGATCTCCGGCTACTGGCGCCTCGGCCACAATGAGGACGGCTGGCAGGCGGCAAAGCGGGACTGGAACGCACGGGTGGAGGCGGAACAGGAGACTGCCACGTCGGCAGCCTCCTGAGTTTCCCGCATACGTGACCTCTGAGCACATGGCTCCCGAACTCGAGGCCCGCTAGACCGAGCGCTGATACGCCCGGAACGTTCGGGTCGACAGCCACACCGTCGCCACCGCCAGTGCGAGGAGCGCCCCGCCCCGGGTGAGTACGTCGCCCCAGTCCGGGTTCTCCGCCATGGCCGAACGGCCCGCCACCATCGCCCAGTCGAGCGGGTTGAAGTCTGCGATGCGTCGCATCCAGGCGGGCATCTGCGAGGGCGCCATGAAGGCCGAGGAAAGGAACGTCAGCGGCAGCAGCAGGAACGTGTTGATGCCGATGATCGACTCCCGCTCGCGCACCAGCATGCCCACGGCGTTGGAGAGCGCGCCGAAGACCGTACCCAGCAGCGAGGCCGCGACCACGAGCACGACCAGGCCCGCGGCGCCGCCCGGATAGTCCGCGCCGCCGAGCTTCCCGAGGAGGATGATCAGCGCGGACTGCACGGCCGTGGTCAGCCCCTGTTGCACGACGTTGGCGTTCATCAGGGCGCTGCGGCTCACCGGAGTGGTCAGGAACCGGTTGAGCGTGCCGCGCTCGATCTCCTCCAGAGTGCCCATGCCCGCCCACATGTTGGAGCTGAGCGCGCTCATCACGACGATGCCCGGCACCAGGTAGTCCAGATACGTGGTCGTGCCGAAGCCGCCGAGTTCGACGACCTTCTTGAAGAGATTGCCGAACAGGAACAGCCAGATCGCCGGCTGGATCAGCATGAAGACGACGTACGCGGGCTGACGCAGCACCGACATCAACTGACGTTGTGTCATGTACCACGTCTGAGTGAGGGCTTCGCTGCTCATCGGGCACCTCCGGTGAGGAGGAGGCGGTCGGTGGTGTCCGCGGCGGCTTCGGCCTCCACATAACGGCGGCCCGCGTAGCGCAGGTAGACGTCGTCGAGCGAGGGGCGGGCCACGGTGGCGGCGACGACGCCGACTCCGGTGCGCTCCAGGGTGGCGAGCAGGGCAGGTACGGCGGCCGCCCCATCGACGGCACGGACGCTGATCCGGCGGCCGTCGAACAGCACCTCGTGCACACCGGGCAGTGCGGTCAGGGCGCCCCTCAGGAGCGTACGACCAGCTTCGCCGACCGCTTCGCGCACCTCCAAGTGAACGGCGTCGCCGCGGAGTTCGCCCTTGAGGACGTCCGGGGTGCCCTCGACGACGACACGGCCACGGTCGACGATGGCGATGCGCTCGGCGAGCCGGTCGGCCTCTTCGAGGTAGTGCGTAGTGAGCAGGATGGTCAGGCCCTCGTCACCGGCGAGGCGGGCGATCTCGTCCCACATCGCCGTACGCGCCTCTGGGTCGAGGCCGGTCGTCGGCTCGTCGAGGAACAGCACCTCGGGCCGGTGGACCAGACCGAGCGCCACGTCGAGCCGGCGCTGCATACCTCCGGAGTAGCCCTTGACCCGGCGGCCCGCCGCATCCGCGAGATGGAAGCGGGCCAGCAGTTCCTCGACACGGTTCTTCAGCGAACGGCCCCGCAAGCCGTAGAGCCTGCCCTGAAGCTGGAGGTTCTCGCGGCCGGTGGCCACCGGGTCGGCGCCGGACTTCTGCGCGACCACACCGATCGCGCGACGCACCCGGTCCGGGTGGCGCAGCACATCGTGGCCCGCGACGGTGGCGGTGCCCGAGTCGGGGCGGGCCAGCGTGGTGAGGATCTTGACGGTGGTCGACTTGCCGGCACCGTTCGGGCCGAGGAGGCCGAAGACCGTGCCCGGTTCGACGGTGATGTCCATGCCACTGAGGGCGGTGACATCACCGGGGTAGTTCTTGGTGAGTTGGCGCGCCTCCACTGCGGGCGCATGCGTGTTCATGACGACTGCTCTCCTGAATGAGCGGATGCGGACGGATCCGCATGAACGGATGACGACTGATCCGCGTGAAGAGCGCCGGGCTATCCTGGGTGTGCCGCACCTCGATCACCTGGCGTGCCTCACGGCGGAGTCAGTTCGGGGTTGGAGACCCTGGCGGGGCTGCTGCAACAGTCCTGCCGGGGTCTGTTTCACGTCTGGATCACTTCTCGAGGTCGCGGTCCTCCAAGTCGTCGCGGTCAGCCAGGTCCTCGCGGTCATCCGGGTCCTGCGGAAAGTCCTGGAATTCCGGCGGTATCTCCCCCGTCTCGTGGAGGGTCCGCCACTCCTTCACCCCGGGCAGGGCGCCGTCCTTCAGCTCCGCGAGGAAGCCACGGACCCACTCGGCCTGCGCCTCGATCATGTGCAGTTGGTACTCGGTCTCCACCAGGAAGATCCGCGGCAGGGACTCGTAGAGCTTCTCCAGCGCTCCCCGACCGCTCGCGGCCTGCACCTCGAGCGACTTGAGCCGCTCCTCCAGCAGCCGCGTCACTTCGTCGGGATGCAGCACCCCCATCAGTGAGAGCGCGGTCTCGAAGATCGGGTACTCCCGCGCCGGGACCGCCACCAGGTCCGACATCCACTCGGTCATCTCCTCGCGCCCGGCCCCGGTGAGCCCGTAGATGGTGCGCTCGGGGCGGTTGCCCTGCCGCTGCACATCGGTGACCTCGACGAAGCCGTGCTTCTGCAGGTTCTGCACGACCGTGTAGAGCGATCCGTAGTTGATCTTCGTACTGGTGTCCTTGCCCTGGCGGCGCAGGGTCTGGGCGATCTCGTACGGATGCATCGGCTTCTGCCAGAGCGTCGCCAGCACGGCGAGCGCCAGTGGATTGCCGAGCTTCCTGCGCTTGGCCGCCACCCGACTCACCTGACCCCGCTCGTCACCGAATATCCGTAGCCGAACATATCGCGAGTCGAAGAGAGCGTCAACACACACGATGTATCGCGATTCGCCGCGTCCGCAAGAGCGTGAGGACTTCGGCCCATGGCAGACATGGCCGCGTCATGCGAGCGAAACAGCCGCTCCCTAATTTCTGTCGCCCGACAGGAATTCCGCAGCCCATTCCGTCCGCCACTTCCGTCCCATTCCGCTCCCCTGCGCACAAGGCAGGTGCCACCATGACGACAACCGCCCCGTCCGACGTCCACTCCGAGCCACCGGACTCCCTCGACGACGGCTCTCTCGCCGAGTTCGGCTACCGCCAGGAACTGCATCGCAGCCTGGGCCGCTATGCCTCGTTCGCCGCCGGGTTCTCCTTCATCTCGGTGCTGACGACCGTCTTCCAGTTCTTCGCGTTCGGCTACACCTTCGGCGGCCCGGTGTTCTTCTGGGCCTGGCCGGCCGTGCTGATCGGCCAGTTACTGGTCGCCGCCTGCTTCGCGGAACTCGCCGCGCGCTATCCGATCTCCGGCGCCATCTACCAGTGGTCGTCCCGCCTCTCCAACCTCACCTTCGGCTGGTTCGCCGGCTGGATCATGGTGATCGGGCAGATCGTGGTGGTCGCCGCAGCCGCGCTCGCCCTGCAGATGGTGCTGCCCGCGATCTGGTCCGGCTTCCAGCTGATCGGCGACGACCCGACGCCGACCTCCGCGAGCGGCGCGGCCAACGCGGCGCTGTTCGGGGTGCTCCTGCTGGTCCTGACGACCTTCGTGAACATCATCGACATCCGCGTGATGTCCCTGATCAACCGCGTAGGCGTCACCGCCGAGATCATCGGCGCCGTCCTGATCATCGTGCTCCTGCTCACCCACTCCGAGCGCTCCCCCGGCATCACCTTCCACACCGGAACGGCCGCCCAGTCGGGCCTGTTCGGGGCGCTTCTGGTGGGTTCGTTCGCGGCGGCCTACGTGATGATCGGCTTCGACAGCGCGGGTGAGATGAGCGAGGAGACGCATCATCCGCGGCGTACCGCGCCCCGTACGATCCTCACCGCGCTCGGTGCGGCGGGCCTGCTCGGCGGACTGATCATCCTCGGCGGACTGCTCGCCGCGCCCAGCCTGACCGACGGCCGGCTCGGCGTCGAGGGCCTGAGTTACGTCCTGACCAGCAGCCTGGGCGACGGGGTGGGCCGGCTGCTGCTCGCCGACGTGGTGGTGGCCATCGCGGTGGCGACCCTCGCGATCCAGACGGCGGCCTGCCGCATGCTCTTCTCGATGGCCCGCGACGGCCAGCTGCCCCTCTCCCGATGGCTCGCGAAGGTCAACCCGCGCACCGGAATGCCGAGCGCACCCGCCCTGGTCGTCGGTGTCCTCGCCGCGGCCCTCCTGCTCCTCAACTTCGCCTCGCCGGAGGCGTTCCTCGCCATCGGCACCACCTGCATCGTGATGCTCTATCTCGCGTACGCGATGGTGACCGGACCACTGCTCTGGCAACGTCTGCGCGGCAACTTCGCAGCCGATGGAGCCGCCGGCACCGACGAGACGGGCCGCCCGTACTTCACCCTCGGCCGCTGGGGCGTCCCCGTCAACGCACTCGCCCTGCTCTACGGCCTGTTCATGACGGTCAACCTCGCCTGGCCCCGCGCGGAGGTGTACGACCCGGCGGGTGGGCACTGGTACTTCCAGTGGTTCACGGCGCTGTTCCTCGGCGCGACGCTCGTCCTCGGTGGCGCGTATCGGGTGTACAGGGCGCGTACGACGGTCGCCGAGGCCGCTGCGTACGCTTGACCAGGTGAGACGTAGGAAACGGATTCCGTCCGCTCCCCTGCCGCAGCGCGAGGGGGTGGATCCGGTGCGGGTGCGGTTGCCGGTCGAGGGGGCGTGGAGCACCGTGCGGGAGCATCTCGTGGAGCGGCTCGCGACGGGGGCCGGGGTGATCGACGGGATGCTCGACGCGGGGCTGATCGTCGGGGCGGACGGGCTGCCGGTGTCGGCCGACGCGGCGTATGTGCCGGGGATGTTCGTGTGGTTCCACCGGGAGCTGCCCGACGAGGTGCCGGTGCCGTTCGATCTCGATGTGGTGTATCGCGACGAGCACATCGTCGTGGCCGACAAGCCGCACTTCCTGGCCACGACGCCGCGCGGCAGTCATGTCGCCGAAACGGCTCTCGCGCGGCTGAGGCGGGAGCTGGGCATTGCGACGCTCACGGCGGCGCACCGGCTCGACCGGCTCACGGCCGGCCTGGTGCTGTTCACGGTGCGGCCCGATGAACGCGGCGCGTATCAGTCGCTGTTCCGCGACCGGCTCGTACGCAAGGAGTACGAGGCGGTGGCCCCGTACCGGGAGTCCCTGGTGCTGCCCCTGACCGTGCGCAGCCGGATCGAGAAGGAGCGCGGGGTGATGGCCGCCCGCGAGGTGCCGGGCGAGCCGAACGCCGTGAGCCGGGTCGAGTTGGTCGAGCACCAGGACGGACGCGCGCGCTACCGGCTGCTGCCCCGCACCGGGCAGACCCACCAGCTGCGGGTGCATATGAACGCGCTGGGTGTGCCGATCCTCGGCGACCCGCTCTACCCGGTGGTGACCGGCCCGGTGCCGGCCGGTGACTTCCGGCGCCCGCTCCAACTGCTTGCGCGGGTGCTGGAGTTCACCGATCCGGTCACGGGGCACAGCCACTCGTTCGTGAGCGGCCGGACGTTGGGGGCGTGGTCCGGGAACGAGAACTGGGCCGGGCAGTGACGCTCCGTCAGTAGCCTCGCCACCAGCGGACGAAGCGCTGCCAGGCGCCGAGGCGGCGCGCGGGTTCCGCGGACGGAGTCACGGACTCGGGCCGGGGAGTCGCGGGCTGCGGTGCCGGGGCGGGTTCGGGCGTCGGAGCGGGCGTGGTGACCTGCCAGTCCGCACTCGGCTGCTGCTCGGCGGGATGTGCGCCGGGCTCTTCCATGTCGTCCTGCGGCAGCTTCGCCATGAACGTCACCGGGAGCTCCGCCAGGTGCCGGGAGGAGATGGACGCCGTCCAGCGCAACTCGTGTTCCTCGCAGGCGAGTCGGACGTCCGGAAGCCGCATCAGGAGGGCGTCGACGCCGACGTCGGCGATGGCGCGGCCGATGTCCTGGCCGGGGCATTCGTGCGGGCCGCCGCCGAAGGCGAGGTGTGAGCGGTTGCCCTGCATGTTCGCCGTGAGGTCCGGGCGAACGCGCGGGTCGACGTTGCCCGGTGCGATCCCGAGCAGCAGCCCGTCGCCCTTACGGATGCGCTGACCGCCCAACTCGGTTTCCTGCTTGGCGAAGTAGCCCAGGACGGCGCTGAACGGCGGCTCGTCCCACAGGGACTGCTCGACCGCCTCGGGCACCGTCATCTGGCCGCCGTTGAGCTGGGCGCGGAAACGCGGGTCGGTGAGCACCATGCGCAGCACGTTGGCGATGAGGTTGGTGGTGGCCTCGTACGCGGCGATCAGTACGAGGCGCAGGTGCTGCGCCACCTCGTCGTCGGTGAGCCCTGCCGGGTGCCTGATGAGGTGGCTGGTGAAGTCGTCCTGGGGCTGGGCACGACGGCGGATGGTGAGCCGGTTCAGGGCGCCCATGACGTACTCGTTGCTGGCGATCGCGGTCTCAGTGCCCCTGATCATGTCGCGGGCGGCGTGCACCATGCGGTCGTTGTACTCCTCGGGCATGCCGAGGATCTCGCACAGCACGGCCATCGGGAGGTGCTCGGCGAACCGGCTGACCAGGTCGGCGCTGCCCTCCTCGCAGAAGCGGTTGACCAGACGCTGCGTCGAGCGGTTGATGTAGCGGCGGATGCCGCGGTGGTCGATCGTCGACATGGCGCCGACGACCGCCCCGCGCAGCCGCAGATGCTCGTCGCCCTCGGCCATGGCGCAGATGGGCTGCCAGGCGAAGAGGGGCATGAGCGGGTGGTCCGGGCCCGCTGTGCCGTCCCGGACGGGGTTCCAGATGCGGCTGTCTCGGGTGTACTGCGAGGGGGTGCGGACCATGTGCAGGTTCTCGGTGTGGCCGAGCACCACCCAGATCGGCACGTCGTCGTGGAGCAGCGCGGGGGCGACGTTGCCGTGTTCGGCGCGGAGTTTCTCGTACAGGGATCCCAGGTCCTCCGCCTCGGCGCCGTACAGGCGGCGCAGTCCGCCGGGGCCCATGCCGTGGGCCGGGCAGCCCGGCGGCGGGCCGGGCGTGGGGTCGTGCATACCAGGGTCGTCCATACCGGGGTCGTCCATACCGGTTCGGGAGTGGAATTCAGGCGTCACGGTGGTCGCTTTCGAAGCTGGGGTCGAATTCGAGGCCGGGGTCGATTCGAAGCTGTGGCTGAAGGTGAGGTGGGGCCGCTGTCACGGCAGTTGACAGGACGTCAGGCGGACGTGGAGGCCATGGCGATCGAGTGCAGGAAGCGCATCAGAGTCATCAGCACGTCACGGCTTGACGCCCTGCGGCGCGCGTCGCACTTCACGATGGGGATCTCCTCGGGAAGGTCGAGCGCGGCACGCAGGTCCTCCATGGGGTAACGGGGCGCGTCCGGGAAGTCGTTGACGGCGACGACGAACGGGACCCCGCGCTCCTCCAGGCGGCCGATGACGTCGAAGCTGACTTCCAGGCGCCGGGTGTCGATCAGGACGACCGCGCCCAGGGCGCCCTCGAACAGCCCGTTCCACAGGAACCAGAAGCGCTCCTGGCCGGGGGTGCCGAACAGGTACAGCACCAGCTGTTCGGTGATGCTGATGCGGCCGAAGTCCATGGCCACGGTGGTGGCCGTCTTGCTGTCCGAGCCGTAGTTGTCGTCGACTCCGACGCCGGCCTGCGTCATGGTCTCTTCCGTGGTCAGCGGCCTGATCTCGCTGACGGAGCCCACCATGGTCGTCTTGCCGACGCCGAAACCACCCACGATCACGATCTTCACGGCTGCCTGCGCCGTGTGCGGAAGATGATCCTCGGCACGAGGGCCCGTGATGGTGTCAGAGCTTTTGAAGTCCATGCATCACCGCTTCGAGGAGGGAACGGTCGGGCAACTCCGAGCGGACGATCGGGGCGCGCGCCTGTACCAGTTCTGCCGTCAGCAACTCCGTCAGCAGTACGGTCACCACGCTGAACGGCAGATTGAGATAGGCCGAGAGCTCGGCCACGGACAGAGGGGTCCTGCAGAGCCGCAGCAGGGCCGACTGCTCCGGCTGGGCGGTGGGCGGCGGCGCGTCGTCACTCGCCACGATCAGGGTTACCAGGTCGAGCGCGGCACGATCGCCGTCCTCGACCTGGCCGGTGAGGATGTACAGCCTCCCCGGGTTCGCCTCGCCCTGCCCCTCTCCTGCCGCCGGCTCCGGGATCTTCTCGGGACTGTGCTCCGGCGGTTCCTTGGGGAAGCGCCGTCGTCGTTGCGGAGGAGTCATACGGCCGTCCCGTTCCGCCGGGGCGGACTCGTCAGGTGGGCACCGATCCGTACGACGAGGTCGCGCATGCGGTTGCTCATGAGCCCGGCGTCGACGGTCTCGTCGGCGAGGACGGCGAGATAGGCGCCCGGGCCCGCGGCCATCATGTAGAAGTAGCCGCCGTGGATCTCGATGATCACCATCCGCATCCGGCCGTCGGTGTCGGGGATCTCGGTGGCGACGGCCGCGGCAAGGCTCTGCAGTCCGGCGCAGGCCGCGGCGATGCGGTCGGCGGCGTCGGGATCACCCCCGTACCGGGCGATGCGCAGGCCGTCGGCAGAGAGCACGACGACCTGCCGGGTCCCGTGCACCCCGTCGGACAGCTCCTTGAGCATCCAGTCGAAGTTGGCTCGCTGCTGGATCACTTGAGGTCCCCCTCGTCGTCGGCCTCGGCAGTGGCCGCAGTGTTCGTCGCGCCTGGTGTCTTGTCCTGGCCGTCCTGGTCAGCCTGGTCGGCGGGCCCGCCCTTGAGTCCGGCCATGAACGCCTCGACCCACAGGCCGGGTTCGGGTTCGTCCTTCTTCGGCTCGGGCTGCGCCGCGGTGGAGGAACGGGACCAGTCGATGACGGGGCGGCCTTCCTTGCGCGCGGCCTCCGCCTCAGCCTCGGCCGCCCGTGCCTCGGCGATCCGCTGGCTGTAGGGGATCTTGACGCGGCTGCGGCGCTGCGGCAGACCGTTCGCCGTCCACTCGGTCACTTCTGGGACGTCGTCCTCCATGGCGGCCACCGAGTCCGGGATGCGGGGGCCGGTGGTGGGACGGCGCCGCTTGGGCTTGCGCTCCGGTCCCTCGACACCGCCGAAGTCCACCTTGGGCACGGAGGAGGCGCCGATGCCGTGGGCGAGGCCAGGGGCGGATTCCTCGGTGAGCATGTCACGGGGTACGACGATCACGGCGCGGACACCGCCGTACGCGGACTGCCGCAGCGAGACCTGCATCTTGTACATCTGCGTAAGGCGGCCCACGACGGCCATGCCGAGCCGCGGGCTCTCGCCGAGGTCGTTGAGGTCGATGCCGACCTGGGCCTTCTCGAGCATGCCCTCGGCCCGGCGGCGCGCCTCCTCGCTGAGGCTGACGCCGGCGTCCTCGATCTCGATGGCGACGCCGGTCTGCACCTCGACGGCGGTGACGTGCACCTTTGTCTGCGGCGGCGAGTAGCGCGTGGCGTTGTCGAGGAGTTCGGCGGCGGCGTGGATGACCGGTTCGACCGACGGGCCGTTGACGTTGACCTTGGCGATGGAGTGCAGCTCGATGCGCCGGTACTCCAGGATGCGGGACATGGCACCGCGCAGCACGCTGTAGAGCGGTACGGGCTTGGGCCATACGCGGCCCGGACGGGAGCCGCCGAGTACGGCGATGGAGTCGGCGAGGCGGCCGATCAGCGCGGTGCCGTGGTCGATGCGCAGCAGGTCGTCGAAGACCTCGGGGTTGCGCCCGTGGTCCTCCTCCATCTCGCGCAGTTCCTTGTTCTGCTGGTGGACGATCGCCTGGACGCGCCGGGCGATATTGACGAAGGCGCGCTGCGAGGAGTCGCGCATCGCTTCCTCGTGGTCCACGATGCGCAGCAGGACCCGCAGCAACTCGCGCTGGGATTCGGGGAGTTCGCGGACGGCCGGGTCCGCCTCGGCGGTTTTGCGAATCGCCACATCGGGGGAATCTCCACTGCGCAGCCGGTACAGCGCGGCGGGCAGCAGCTCCTTGCCGAGGTGGAAGATCTCGTCGTCCTGGGCGGCGATGCGCTGTTCCAAGTAGGCCGTACGGCGCGCGAGTTCGGCGCGGACGGCACGGACGAGGCGCCCGCGGCGGACGGCTTCGGCCACGGTCGCGATCACGAGGAGCGTCGCGACGCCTCCGCACCAGCCGACGGCGACCCGGGCCGGTTCCGTGACAACGGCGACGGCGGCTCCGGATGCCGCGGCCATCAGTATGGCCGGCAGCAACAACACTCGGGCGTAAGGAAGTTCACGGCCAACGAGAGGCGATTGAACACTCACCATGTAAGCCCTCTAAGACAAATCGGCTGGGGATCTGGGGGGGGGAGTTCTCGGGATCTTCAGAACATTGGGGAACAAGCGCACGAATACACCGCAACTCGGTGCGCCGCGGGCGAGCTTAGTCCGACCAGATCATCGCCAAGTCATATTCGGCAAGCGCCTGAAATGGCCCGCAGGACAGGAGTACGCTCGGCCCCATTTATACGCTCGGACACCATTCGAACACCTTGCGTCACTGTGCACGGGTGCACGAAAACCCCCATCAGAAGGGGTGAGGCCCAGCCCGCCGAGGCGAATTCCGGCTCAGATTCCCACGATTCGCAGCGCCGCATCCGCGGTGGCTTCCGCGAAGGCCGAGGCGGGCCGGTCGGGGTCGGAGCGGTGAACCAGAATGACGCCCTCGATCAGCCCGAACACCAGATCCGTGCGCAGATCCAGCTCACTCTTGGGGAGCGCACCGCCCGCCTCGGTCGCGGCGATCAACTGCCGGTAGGCGTCTTTGAGTTCGGCCCGTACGGCATGGAAGCCGGCAAAGCGTTCGGCGCGCACCTCGGGCAGCAGATAGAGCCCGCCGAGGTTGTGCGGACCGCCGCAGAGCAGCTGGACATCCGTGCGGCACAGGTCCCACAGCCGGCTCTGGGCCGGAGTCATGTCATCGGCGAGGAGCTCCCGGGCGAAGGCCAGCGAGGGCGTGACGGTGGACTCCAGGAGCTCGGCGAGCAGTTCCTCCTTGCCGGAGACGTAGTGGTACATGGACGCCTGGCGCATGCCCGCCCGCTCGGCGACGGCCCGGGTGGTCGTGGCCGCGTATCCACGCGTCGTGAACAACTCCGCGGCGGCGGCGAGCAGTTCTTCACGCGCCGAGAGACCGCTGTCCGGTCGCCGCTCGGCCCGTGGCCTGCCCACTCGTCGCCCGCTGGTACCCATGCCTTCGATCGTCGCACACGGGCCCCTACGGCGATCTCGGTGAGACATCGGTAACCGGGCGGCAACGCACGGGCAACGGCGCCGACCCGCCCGGCTCCTAATTTCTGTCGGGCGACAGAAATGACGTACGTGCATGGCGTACGTACATGACCGCCCCTGCCGAGCCGGAGGTCCCGCGATGGCGACAGCGACCACGTACGGAGCCCGGGCGCACGCCCGCGCACAAGAAGGCGCCCGCGCCGAGGCGATGCCGGTCGTCCCGGCGAGCGCCTGGCCCGCGCCGCCCTGCGCGGCGGGGCATCTGGTGTGGGCGGAGACGGTGGCGGGCGGCAACTACACGCACAGGGTGCTGGCCCGCGGCACGGAACTGCGGCTGACCGACCTCAGGGGCGAAGCCTGCGCGCATCTGCTCCTGTTCGCCGCCGACCGTCCCTGGGAGCGCCTGAACGTGGCGGACACGGTCAAGATCCAGTGGAACGCCTACGTCGGCGAGGACCGGCTGCTCCTCTCCGACCAGGGCCGGGTCCTCGCCTCGGTGATCGCCGACACCTCCGGTCGGCACGACGCGCTGTGCGGCACCTCCACCCTGGTACGGAACACGCAGCGGTACGGAGACGGAACGCCGCAGTCCGCGTCCCCGGCCGGCCGCGAGCTGTTCAAGCTGGCCGCCGCGAAGAACGGTCTCGCACCCCGGGATCTTCCTCCGTCCCTGTCCTTCTTCCAGGGCGTGGAGGTACGCGACGACGGCACCCTCGACTTCACCGGCTCGGCCGGGCCGGGCGCGAGCGTGACGCTGCGGGCCGAGCAGGACATCACGGTGCTGCTCGCCAATGTGCCCCACCCGGCCGACCCGCGCGCCGACTACACGAGCACCCCGCTGGAGGTGCTGGCCTGGCGCGCCGAGGCCACCCCACCCGGCGCCCCGCTGTGGGAGGCCTCCCCCGAGGGCCGCCGTGCCTTCCTCAACACCGCCGAATTCCTTGCCTCGAGGGGGCTCGCATGACCGTCACCACGACCGTGGTCCCGGCCCGCTCCGCCTGGTCCGCCCTCGTGCGGACGGGTGAGACGCTCACCATCACCGACCTGCACGGCAACCAGGCCGTCGACTTCCTCGCGTACGACGCCCATGACACGGCCGTCCGCTACAGCGCGCCCGACACGATCCACGCCCAGGGCAACATCTTCCTGACCACCGGCAGCGTGCTCATGTCCAACGAGCACACTCCGCTGATGACCGTGGTCGAGGACGAGGTCGGCCGGCACGACACGGTGGGCGGCGCCTGCTCCAAGGAGTCGAACACCCTGCGCTACGGCCACCACACCTGGTCGCAGCATGCGTGCGTCGACAACTTCCTCGCGGAGGGCGCCAAGTACGGCCTCGGGAAGCGCGATCTCGTCTCGAACATCAACTGGTACATGAACGTGCCGGTCGAGAAGGACGGCACCCTCGGTATCGTCGACGGTCTCTCCGCCCCGGGCCTGAAGCTGACGCTGCGCGCCGAGCGCGACGTACTCGTCCTGGTCTCCAACTGCCCGCAGATCAACAACCCTTGCAACGGCTTCGAGCCGACGGCCGTGGAGATGGCCATCGCTGATGCGGGCGATCGATGAGTGACGGGGGAACGGCCTTCGACACGCTCCTCGTCGCCAACCGGGGCGAGATCGCGGTCCGGATCCTGCGTACGGCACGGGAGTTGGGTCTGCGTACGGTCGCGGTGTACTCCGACGCCGATCGATCGGCACCCCATGTGCGCCTGGCCGACAAAGCGGTCCGTCTGGGCCCGGCACCGGCCAAGGAGTCATATCTCGACGCCGATCTCGTCCTGAGGGCGGCGAAGGACACGGGTGCCGGAGCGATCCACCCGGGCTACGGCTTTCTCTCCGAGGACGCGGCGTTCGCGCGGCGCTGCGAGGGTGCCGGAATCGTGTTCGTGGGCCCGACGCCGGAGCAGCTGGAGCTGTTCGGGGCAAAGCACACGGCCCGGGCGGCGGCGGAGGCGGCCGGGGTGCCGCTCGCTCCGGGAACGGGCCTGCTCGCCTCGGTGGACGAGGCTCTGGTGGCCGCGGACCGCATCGGCTACCCGGTGATGCTCAAGGCGACGGGTGGCGGGGGCGGCATCGGTATGTCGGCATGTCGCTCCACCGATGAGTTGACCGAGGCCTGGGACCGGGTGCAGCGCGTGGCCGCGGCCTCCTTCTCCCTGGCCGGGGTGTTCCTGGAGCGGCTCGTCGAGCACGCCCGTCATGTCGAGGTGCAGATCTTCGGCGACGGCGCGGGCCGCGTCGTCACCTTCGGTGACCGCGACTGCTCGCTCCAGCGCCGCAACCAGAAGGTGGTGGAGGAGGCACCCGCACCCGGTCTCCCCGCGCACATACGCGAGCAACTGACCTCCGCTGCCAGGGACTTGTGCGCCTCTGTGGACTACCGCTCCGCCGGAACCGTCGAGTTCGTGTACGACGCGGCGCGCGAGGAGGCGTACTTCCTGGAGGTCAACACCCGGCTCCAGGTGGAGCATCCGGTCACCGAGGAGATCTATGGCGTCGACCTTGTCGCATGGATGCTGCGTCTGGCGCGCGGGGACTTCGATGTCGTACGAGACCCCGGGGCGCCGCGCGGTCATGCCGTCGAGGCCCGCGTGTATGCCGAGGATCCCTCGCGTGAACACCGGCCCAGCGCCGGCCTGTTGACCCGGGTCGAATTCCCGCCGGGCGTCCGCGTGGACGGCTGGGTCGAGACGGGCACCGAGGTCACCACGTCGTACGACCCCATGCTTGCGAAGATCGTCGCGTACGGCTCCGACCGTGCTCGGGCGCTGGCACGGCTGGACGAGGCGCTGGCCGGGACCCGCGTCGACGGCATCGAGACGAATCTGGGGCTGGTGCGGGCGGCGCTCGCGTCGGACGACTTCCGGACGGCCTTGCACTCGACGGCGACGCTCGCGGGCGTGAGCGATCCCACGCCGCGTATCGAGGTCGTCTCCGGCGGGACGCTGACGACGGTCCAGGACTGGCCGGGGCGTACCGGCTACTGGCAGGTGGGCGTGCCGCCGTGCGGGCCGATGGACGACCTGTCGTTCCGGCTCGGCAATCGGGCGCTGGGCAACGACGAGGGGGCGCCCGGCCTCGAATGCACCTTGCGGGGACCGTCGTTGAGGTTCACGCACGCGACGACGGTGTGTGTCACGGGTGCTCCCGCGGCGGTGACGGTCGACGGCGGGGCGGTCTCGCAGTGGGAGCCGGTGACGGTTCCGGCAGGGGGCGTACTGGAGATCGGCGCACCGCGTGAGCACGGTCTGCGCACCTACGTGCTTTTCATGGGCGGTCTGGACATACCCGAGTTCCTGGGCAGTGCGGCGACCTTCACGCTGGGCCGGTTCGGCGGGCACGGCGGGCGGGCGCTGCGGACGGGGGACGTGCTCCACGGGGGCGCGGTCGCGTCCTCGGGGGCGGCGGTGCCGGAGGGCGAGCGGCCGGTGTTCGGCGCCGTATGGCAGGTGGGCGCGCTCGAAGGCCCGCACGCCGCACCGGAGTTCTTCACCGAGCAGGACATCCACGACTTCTACGCGGCCGACTGGAAGGTGCACTTCAACTCGGCGCGCACAGGCGTACGGCTGGTCGGTCCGAAGCCCCGCTGGGCCCGCACCGACGGCGGCGAGGCGGGACTGCACCCCTCCAACATCCACGACACCCCGTACTCGGTCGGCGCCGTCGACTACACGGGCGACATGCCGGTCCTGCTCGGTCCCGACGGCCCCTCGCTCGGCGGGTTCGTGTGCCCGGCGACCGTCCTCAGCGCGGAGCGCTGGAAGCTCGGCCAGCTGCGTCCCGGGGACACGGTGCGCTTCATGCCGGTGGCCGATGGGGGTCCCCCCGCTCATGGGGGTCCCCCCGCTCGAGCGAAGCCGAGAGTGGGGGAGGAGCCGAGAGTGGGGGAGGGTGTGGCGCGGTCCGCGATCGTGGACGGTGGCGTGCTGGCGCGGGACGGTGACGTGACGTACCGGCGCAGCGGCGACGACCACCTGCTGGTCGAATTCGGTCCCATGCAGCTGGACCTGGCGCTGCGTATGCGGGTGCACGCCCTGATGGAGGCGGTGGCAAAGGCACGCCTCGACGGAGTCACCGACCTCACGCCGGGCATCCGCTCCCTCCAGATCCAGACGGATCCGCACCGCCTCCGCCAGCATCAACTCCTCACGGCGGTACGGTCGTTGGTGGCCACGCTGCCCTCGACGGACCAGCTGGTCGTGCCGTCCCGCACCGTCCACCTCCCCCTCTCCTGGGACGACCCGGCGACCCGCGAGGCGATCGCCCGCTATATGGCGGGTGTCCGGGACGACGCGCCCTGGTGCCCTTGGAACATCGAGTTCATCCGCCGGGTCAACGGCCTGGACTCGGTGGAGGAGGTGTACCGGACCGTCTTCGACGCCGAGTACCTGGTCCTCGGCCTGGGCGATGTGTACCTGGGCGCCCCGGTGGCCACACCCCTGGACCCCCGCCACCGCCTGGTCACGACGAAGTACAACCCGGCCCGCACCTGGACCGCCGAGAACTCGGTCGGCATCGGCGGCGCGTACCTCTGCGTCTACGGCATGGAGGGCCCCGGCGGCTACCAGTTCGTCGGCCGCACGACCCAGGTCTGGTCCGGCTGGCAGCAACGCGGCGCCTTCGAACCCGGCTCCCCCTGGCTGCTGCGCTTCTTCGACCGCATCAAGTGGTACCCGGTGACCCCGGACGAACTGCTGGAGCTACGGGCCGACATCATCTCGGGCCGTTTCGTTCCCCAGATCGAGGAGGGCGTCTTCTCATTCGCCGAGCACGGGGCGTTCCTGACCGAGAACGCCGACTCGATCGCCGAGTTCAGGACCCGCCAGGGCGCCGCCTTCGCGGCGGAACGGGACGCCTGGGAGGCATCGGGCGAGTTCACCAGGGCGGAGACGGCCTCGGCTCCGGCACCAGCAGCACCGGAGGTGACGGTCCCACCGGGCGGCCACCTGGTCGAGGCCGAATTCGCCGCGTCGGTCTGGCAGCTGAACGTCGCCCAGGGCGACGAGGTCACCACCGGCCAGCCCCTCCTCGCCCTGGAGGCCATGAAAATGGAGTCAAGGGTGCACGCACCGATGAACGGCGTCGTGACGCAGATCCTCACCAGGCCGGGCGCCCAGGTGGAACCGGGCACGGCGCTGATGGTGCTCGCACCTCCGAGCTGACTCCGGCCAGCTGTCTGCGGGCAGGCGTCCCGCAGGGCGGAACGGGTGGGCACAGACGGCCACCGGGCCGCACCCGACAACGAAACCCCAGCGCAAGGAGCACCGATGTCGCCCCGGTCCCAGACCCTGACCCGAGTCCAGATGGCCTACGCCCGCATAGAGGCCGTGGACCGCCCCGAGGTCTGGATCGACCTGCGCCCCAGGGCGGAGGTCGAGACAGAGGCCCGCGCGATCGACGCACGGGTGGCCGCAGGCGAACACCTCCCCCTCGCAGGGCGACTGTTCGCAGCGAAGGGCAACATCGACGTAGCGGGCCTGCCCACAACCGCCGGCTGCCCTTCCTACGCATACCGGCCGGAGGCAGACGCCCCGGCGGTCGCCCGCCTGCGCGCGGCAGGCGCGATCGCCCTCGGCACCACGAACCTGGACCAGTTCGCCACAGGCCTCGTCGGCACCCGCTCCCCGCACGGCGCCGTGCGGGGCGCCATCGACCCGCAGAGAATCAGCGGCGGCTCCAGCTCCGGCTCAGCCGTAGCGGTAGCGTGCGGCATCGTCGACTTCGCGCTGGGCACGGACACCGCGGGCAGCGGACGCGTCCCCGCCGCATTCAACGGAATCGTCGGCCTGAAACCCACCCGAGGCCTGGTCCCCACGCAAGGCGTGGTCCCGGCCTGCGCCTCCCTGGACTGCGTAACGGTCTTCGCCCGCACCCTCCCGGAGGCGGAGGAGGCCCTCACCCACTTGACCTCCCCACCCGCCCGAGAACTACCCGCACTCCCCCAGCGCACCCCGGGCCCCTGGCGCATAGCCGTCCCTCCCCGAGGCCAGCTCGGCGAAATGGACGAGGGCTGGCTCAGGGCATACGAGTCAGCCGTGACCCAACTACGTGCAGCAGGCGCCGAGTTGCGCACCATGGACCTCGCCCCCTTCACGGAGGCCGCCACGATGCTCTACGAAGGCGCCTTCGTGGCCGAGCGCTACACAGCCGTTGGGAGCTTCGTCGACAAGTTGCTCTCCGAGGGCGGCGACGGCCTCGATCCCACGGTCGCCGGAATCATCACCCGGGCCCGGGACATCCCGGCGCACCAGCTCTTCGCGGACCAGGACCGCCTGGCAGCCCTGCGCACCCGCGCGCTGGAGTCACTCGGCGACGCGGACGCCCTGCTTCTGCCGACCACGCCCGGCCATCCCACCCTCGCCGAGGTAGCCGGCGACCCCCTGGGCACGAACGCCCGCCTCGGCCGCTTCACCAACTCCACCAACCTCTTCGACCTGGCCGCAGTCGCCGTCCCGGCGGGCCAGGTGGCGGGGCTGCCCTTCGGCGTCATGCTGATCGGCCCCGCGTTCACCGACGAACGTCTCGCTCGCATCGCCAGAACCCTGGAAGTGCCGCCCGTCCGGCTCGCCGTGCTCGGCGCGCACCTGTCGGACCAGCCCCTCAACGGCCAACTTCTCGCGTTGGGCGCCCAGTTGGAGCGTACGACCCGAACCGCCCCCGTCTACCGGCTGCACGCCCTGACCACCGACCCGCCCAAGCCGGGCCTGGTCCACGTCGGCGCGAACGGAGCCGCGATCGAGGCCGAGGTCTGGCAACTGCCCGCCGAGGGTCTCGGCCGCCTCACCGCCACGCTGCCCCGGCCGATGACGCTGGGCCGGGTGACGCTGGCCGACGGCAGCGACGTACCGGGATTCCTGTGCGAGCCGGGCGCGCTCGACGATGCACGGGACATCACGGAGTACGGGGGCTGGCGCGCCTACCTGAAGTCGCTCAGTGACTGATACGAGAGAGGCCTGTGCCGGCAGCCGAACGCCCGATCATCCCACCGACGAGTAGGCGACAACCCCCCGGAGCAGCCCGTCCACAGCCTTCCGCGCGTTCTTCGCGACGGTGGAGTCCTTGGTACCGGACACCGGCGCCGCCGCCGATATCTGGCCGAGTACGTCGATGACCTGCTTGCACCAGCGCACAAAGTCACCGGCGGGCATCTCGGCCTCGCGCAGTACCTCGTCGAGCCCCTTGCCGGAGGCCCATTCGTACGCGGCCCAGGCGAAGCCCAGGTCCGGCTCGCGCTGGCCGACGCCCTCCGTCTGGCTGATCCGGAACTCCTCCTCCAGGGCGTCCAGGCGGCCCCAGATGCGGACCATCTCACCGAGCGCGGCCTTGGCTTTGCCGGATGGCAGCTTCGGTGCCAGCGCGTCGTCGCCGACGCGGGCCTCGTACACCAATGCCGAGACACACGCGGCCAGTTCGGCCGGGGCGAGGCCCTCCCAGACGCCGGCGCGCAGGCATTCGCTGGCGAGCAGGTCCAGCTCTCCGTAGAGCCGGGCAAGCCGCTTGCCGTGCTCGGTGACCTCGTCGCCGCGCAGATAGTCGAGCTCGGTCAGGAGCGCGACGATGCGGTCGAAGGTACGGGCGATGGTGTTCGTCCGCCCCTCGATGCGCCGCTCCAGCTGTGAGGTGTCGCGCAGCAGACGGTGGTAGCGCTCGGCCCACCGGGCGTGGTCCTCGCGGTCGTTGCACCCATGGCAGGGGTGGGCGCGCAGGGCGGTGCGCAGCCGGGCGATCTCCCGGTCGTCGACGGCATCGGAGCGCCGCTTGCGATGCCGGTCGGGAACGATGTGCCCGGCCTTCGTGCGCAGCGCGGACGCGAGATCGCGGCGCGACTGCGGCGAACGCGCGTTGAACGACTTCGGGATGCGCATCCGCTCCAGCGCCTCGACGGGCACCGGGAAGTCGATCGACGCGAGGCGCTTGACCTGCCGCTCGGCGGTGAGGACGAGGGGCCGCGGCCCGTCGTGGTGCTCGAAGCCGCGGTGGCCGTTGGACCGCCCGGCAGGCAGCCCGGGGTCCAGCACCAGCGCAAGTCCCGCGAACTTGCCCGTCGGCACGTGGATCACATCGCCGGGCTTGAGCTTCTCCAGCGCCACGGCCGCTTCCGCACGCCGCTGCGCCGCGCCCTGCTTGGCCAGCTCGGTCTCGCGGTCCTTGAGTTCGCGACGCAGTCGCGCGTACTCGTCGAAGTCGCCCAAGTGGCAGGTCATGGAGGCCTTGTAGCCCTCGAGGCCCTCTTCGTTGCGCTGCACCTGGCGGGAGATCCCGACGACCGACTTGTCGGCCTGGAACTGTGCGAAGGACGTCTCCAGGAGTTCGCGCGAGCGGTGCCGGCCGAACTGCTCGACGAGATTCACCGCCATGTTGTACGACGGCTTGAAGCTGGAGCGCAGCGGGTACGTGCGCGTGCCCGCGAGGCCCGCGAGGTGCTCCGGGCTCATGCCGCGCTGCCACAGCACGACGGCGTGGCCTTCGACATCGATGCCGCGGCGCCCTGCGCGGCCGGTCAGCTGCGTGTACTCGCCGGGAGTGATGTCGGCATGCTGCTCGCCGTTCCACTTGACGAGCTTCTCCAACACCACCGAACGGGCAGGCATGTTGATGCCGAGGGCGAGGGTCTCGGTGGCGAACACGGCCTTGACCAGACCGCGTACGAACAGTTCCTCGACGACCTCCTTGAATGTCGGCAACATGCCCGCGTGGTGGGCCGCGATGCCGCGCTCCAGGCCTTCCAGCCACTCGTAGTAGCCCAGGACGTGCAGGTCCTCGGCCGGTATCGAGGACGTACGTCCCTCGACGAGGGCGCGGACCTTGTGGCGTGCCTCGTCGTCGTTCAGTCTCAGGCCCGCGTACAGGCACTGCTGGACGGCGGCCTCGCAGGCGGCGCGGCTGAAGATGAACGTGATGGCGGGCAGCAGCCCCTCGGCGTCGAGCCGTTCGATGACTTCGGGGCGGCTCGGTGTCCACACGCGCGATCTCTGCCGCCGCTCGCGCTCACGGTCGGCCTCTCGCATATTGCGGCCCCGTCTGCGGTCCTGGTACGAGGGCCGGGTCGCCTCCATACGGGCCAGGCGGGTGAGGTCGGGGTTGACGGCCTTCTTGTGGCCCTCGCCCTCCTCGAAGAGGTCGTAGATGCGGCGTCCGGCGAGCACGTGCTGGAACAGCGGTACAGGGCGGTGCTCGGAGACGATCACTTCGGTGTGGCCGCGGACGGTGTCGAGCCAGTCGCCGAACTCCTCGGCATTCGACACCGTCGCCGAGAGCGACACCAGGGTCACCGACTCGGGGAGGTGGATGATCACTTCCTCCCAGACGGCGCCGCGGAAGCGGTCGGAGAGGTAGTGCACCTCGTCCATGACGACGTGGCCGAGGCCGAGGAGGGTCTGCGAGCCCGCGTAGAGCATGTTGCGCAGGACCTCAGTGGTCATCACGACCACCGGGGCATCGGCGTTGACACTGTTGTCGCCGGTGAGCAGGCCGACCTTCTCGGCGCCGTAACGCCGTGCCAGATCGGTGTACTTCTGGTTCGACAGCGCCTTGATGGGCGTGGTGTAGAAGCACTTCTTGCCCTGCCGGAGAGCGAGGTGGACGGCGAACTCGCCCACGATCGTCTTGCCCGAGCCGGTGGGCGCGGCCACCAGCACACCCTTGCCCGCTTCGAGTGCCTGGCAGGCCTCGATCTGGAAGGGGTCGAGGCCGAAGTCGTACATCTCGCGGAAGGAGGCGAGCGCGGTGGCCTGCTCGGCAGCGCGCCGCCGCGCCGCCTCGTACCGCTCGGCCGGTGAGAGATCCTCTGTCATCGTGCTTTCGAGCGTACCGTCAGCCACTGACAACAGGACGATCAATATCCGGATCCGGCCTCGCACACCGGGAATCCACCCAGCTCAGGTGTGCGGGGCCGGTCCCGGTGCGCGTCTGTCAGGTCACGTCGTCGTAGCCGTTGACCCGGTCGGGATCGCGCCGGCGGTCGGTGTCCGTCTGCGCCGGCAGCGCGCGGCTGGCCGAGACGGATTCGATCTCGCCGATGTCCTCGGGCGTCAGGTCGAGTTCGGAGGCCTCGTCGTCGTCCGGGCCCATGGCCTCGCGGCGGGCCCTGCGACGGTCGTTCAGCAGCGAGAATCCGGTCGCCAAGAAGTACAGGATCCAGATGGGGGCGGCCAGCGCCATCATCGTCAGCGGGTCCGTGCTGGGCGTTGCGATCGCGGCGAACAGCGTGATGCCCATGATCATGCCGCGCCACCAGCCGGCCATGCGCTTGCCGGAGATCGCCCCGGTCATGTTGAGCATCACCAGGAGCAGCGGCAGCTCGAAGGAGAGTCCGAAGACGACCACCATGCGCGTGACGAGGTCGAGCAGATCGTCCAGCGGCAGCAGGTTGTCCACACCGAAGGGCGTGAACTCGATCAGGACCTTCGCCGTGGTGGGGAGCACCTTGTACGCGAAGAAAGCGCCGATGAGGAACAGCGGGACACCGGAGCCGACGAACGCGTAGGCGTACTTCTTCTCACCCTTGTGCAGGCCGGGCGCGATGAACGCCCAGAGCTGGTAGAGCCAGACCGGCGAGGCGAGGACGACGCCGGCCATGAGGGACACCTTCAGCGCCAGGGTGAAGGGCGTGATCAGGCCGTTGATGGTGATCCGCGCGCAGGGGTTGCTGTCGTCGGACGCCTGCGCCAGTTCCTCGAACGACTTCGAGCAGCCGACCTCTTTGAGGATGGGCTCGGTGAAAAAGTTGATGATGTCGTTGTAGAAGAAGGCGGCGACGATCGTGACGAGGACGATGCCCAGCATCGCCTTCGCGAGCCGGTTGCGGAGCTCACGAAGGTGCTCCGCGAGGGGCATCCGCCCCTCGGGATCCTTCTCTTCCTTCTTGCGGGCAGACTTGAGCAACCCACGTTCCCATCTCGTGCAGCGGGCCGGAGGTCACCGGCCCTGCGTCAGCGCTTGGTCGTGTCCGTCGGCTCGGTGACCGGGCGGGAGCTGGTCACATCGCCGGGCGCGGCCTGGATGGTGCGCTGGGCCGGGGGCTGCTGGTCGTCGTGCGGCGGACCTGCCGGGGTGGCGCTGTCGTCCTTGCCCTCGGTCTTCATCGCCTTGGCCTCGCTCTTGAGGATGCGAGCGGACTTGCCCAGGGAGCGAGCCATGTCCGGAAGCTTCTTCGCGCCGAACAGCAGGATGATGACGACGAGGATGAGAATGATCTCGGGAGCTCCGAGCCTTCCGAACATAAGTCTTTACCTTCTCACCGAGGCGGCTGGGGCGGGGTTGCCGTCCGACCCGTCGGACACCTGTCCGAGGATCGTGCTGACAGCGATCGTAACGCGCAGGGGTGAACGCGAGGCAATCCCTGTGCGTACTCCCGGTCTGCGGCCCGCGCCTCGTTCTCGGGGCCGCGTCCAGCAGCGTACCTGGCGATGCTGGGAAGCTGACAGGTCGAGTGACTCAAACCGCCCGGCGGGGACGGCTCACAGCACATCCACGGAGCGCGCTGCGGCCTCGGAGGCCCGTTCCAGGTCTTCTGCCGCGCGACTGATCCGACGTGCGGAGTCCGTGACCTGCCTGCCCAGGCGCTCGGCTTCAAGGAAGACCCTGACGGCGAGGACGCCGAGCACGGCGATTCCCAGGAAACCCACAGCGATCGCGAGCATCGGCCAGAACATGCGCCGCCCCTAGACGGTGGAGTGCAGCCGCAGGGTCCGCACTCCCCCGCCGGTGAGAAGCTCCACGATCCGCTCACCGGCCGGTTTGCGCACCGCCGCCTCGCACTCCGGGCAGGTGAAGGAATAGAAGGTCGTCCGCGGCGTGGCGCCGATCGCCAGGCGGAGGGCGTTCGCGGAGAGTTCGAAGTGGGCGCGGCAGTCGGGGCAGGCGGCCTTGAAAACCACGGGATCCACTCTCGTCATGCCCGAGAAAGCGGATGTCACGGACATTCCCTGCGCACCAGACATCGCCGACCTGCTCACAGCCCTTGCTCCTGCCTGCCGTACAGCCCTTCCTGAACTCCGTGCGGCTCCTCGGGGAGACCCTCCCCCACTCTCGGCTCCGCTCGAGCGGGGGGACCCCCATCGCCCTGTGGCACGTCGTACGCCGCGAGCGCCTCGCGTGCCGCCTGCCGGGCGCTGTCCGCGACCTCCCGCGGTGAGACGATCCGGCCGTCCCGCCCGAGCCGCAGCGCGAGGCGGCGCAGCGAGGCGGGATCGGGGGCACGCAGGGTGATACGCAGCCCGCCGTCGGGGAGTTCATCGGCGCTGTCGTGCGGGTAGTACTCGGCCACCCAGCGCCCGCCCGGGGCGACCTCGACGACCACCTCGGGATCCTCGGCGGCGGGCTGCACCAGCCCTTCGGAGAGGTCTCGCAGTTGGATCTCGGGCGGCGCGGACGGCTCGTCCAGGATGCGGATCTCCGCGACCCGGTCGAGCCGGAAGGTGCGCCGCGCCTCGGAGCGGCGGCACCAGGCCTCCACGTAGGTGTGGCCGACGCTGACCAGGCGGATCGGGTCGATCTCACGCTCGGTGAGCTCGTCACGCCCGGGCGAGTAGTAGCGGATCCACAGTCGGCGCCGCTCGGAGATCGCCCGGTCGACGTCCGCGAAGACCCCGCCCTCCGACTCGAACGTCACCGACAGCCGGGCACTGGCACCCGCCGCCTCACCCGCCGCGGCCTCCACCTTGGCGGTGGCCCGCAGCAGCGCCTGCCGGTCGCCCTCACGCAGCCCCGGCAGCGTCGCCACGGCCCGGGCCGCCACCAGCAGCGCGGTCGCCTCGTCGGCGGCGATCCGCAGCGGCTCGGCCGCCTCCGCACCCAGGGCGCCCGGGTTACGCCACCAGATCCGGTCGCCGTCGGTGTCGATGTCCAGCAGATCGCCGCCACGGAAACTGGTCCCGCACAGCGGCAGCACATCGAGGTCGGAGATCAGCTCGTCCTCGGAGATCCCGAAGGCCCGCGCGACATCACCGACGCGCGCACCGGGGCGCTCCCGCAGATACGTCACCAGGGACAACATCCGCCGCGTCTGGTCGATGGCACTCACGGGCCTGACCGGTTTTCCCGCCACTTCTCCTACGCCCCCTCAGCCCTTGGCCACGGCGCGCAGCCGGTCCACGACATCGGCCCGCAGCTCGGCGGGCTCCAGGACCACCACATCGGGCCCGAACTCGACGAGCCAGGCGTCCAGGCCATGTCCGTACGGAATCTCCAACTCGTCCCAACCGTCGCCCAGTTCCCGTACGGACACGGCCTTGGCGCGCAGCGGATAGCCCGCCCCGGTGCGCAGCCGGATCAGCGCGGAGCGGTCGGCGGTCTCTCCGGCCCAGCTCGCGACGGTCTCCCGCACGGTGACGACATCAGGCACCTCGGCCGTGAATTTCCCGCTCCGGGTACGGACCTTGCCGGTGATCCGCGACAGCCTGAACACCCGCTCGGCGCCCCGGTCGCGGTCCCAGCCGGCCAGGTACCAGTGGCCGCGCCAGCACTCCAGCGCCCAGGGCTCGACGATGCGGGGCTCGGGGTGGGCGGCGGTGGCCTTGCGGTAGTCGAAGGCGACGGGGCGGCGGTCACGGCAGGCGAGCATCAGCGGTTCGAAGGCCGCCTCGTGCACGGGGATGTGCGGCTCCAGGGCGCCATGGGCCTCGTACGGGTCGACGTCCTCGGGCAGCCCGGCCGCGCGCAGCTTCTGCAGGGCGCCGCTCGCCGCGCCCGCGAGGCGGGCCTGCTGCCAGACCTTGGCGACCAGGCCCAGGGCGGCGGCCTCCTCGGCGTCGAGCGCGATGGGCGGTAGCCGGTTGCTGTCCCGGCGGGCGAGATAACCGACCTCGCCGTCCAGACTCTCCACCGTCTCGATGACCAGGCCGAGCTCGCGCAGATCGTCCTTGTCGCGCTCGAACATCCGGTTGAAGGAGTCGTCCGAGCCGACTGCACCACTACCCGGCCTGAAGGCCTCGACGTAAGCCTCGATGGAGTCGCGCAGCTCGCGCTTGCTGAGCGGCCGCCGCGTCCCGAGCAGACACAGCGCCAGGTTCATCAGCCGCTCGGCCTTGGCAATGGCCATCGACGCCCTTCCCTATGGTGCTTCCGATCGATGACCGTACCGCTCCGTGGTGTCGTGGCAAAAGCCGAGGGCCCATGCCCGACAGGCATGGGCCCCAGCTGATCGGGTCCGGTCGGACCAGATCACACGGCGTACGAAGACCGGGCCGCGAGTCACTCGCGGACGGACCCCGCGAAGATCAGACCGCGACCAGGTCGCAGACGAAGATCAGCGTCTCGCCCGGCGCGATACGGCCACCACCGGCACCGCGGTCGCCGTACGCGAGGTGGGCGGGGATCGTCAGCTGACGGCGCCCGCCGACCTTCATGCCCTGCACACCCTGGTCCCAGCCGGAGATGACCTGGCCGACGCCGAGCTGGAACTCCAGCGGCGTACCACGGTTCCAGGAGGCGTCGAACTCCTCGCCGCTGGAATAGGCCACGCCCACATAGTGGACCTTCACGAAGTCGCCGGCCTTCGCGACCGGCCCCTCGCCCTCCCAGATGTCCTTGATCTCGAGGTCCGCGGGCGGCGGGCCTTCGGGGAAGTCGATCTCCGGCTTCTCGATGCTCACGATTCGGCTCCTGCTGTGTGCGAAAGGCAACTGGGGCAACCCCGACAGTCTTACATCCCGCACGCCTCACATCTTCGCGAGGATGTCGACCGAGAAGACCAGCACCGAGTCCTTCTTGATGGTGCTGCCCTGCGGCGGGCTGTCGCCGTACCCGAGCTTCGGCGGGACGACGATGAGTACGCGGCTGCCGACCTTCTTCCCGGTCAGGCCCTGCGCCCAGCCCTTGACGACCTGCTGCAGCGAGAACGAGGTGAGCTGCTGCCTGCTGTACGTGGAGTCGAACTCCTTGCCGTCGGCCCAGAGCACCCCCTTGTACTGCACGAGGACGCTGTCGCTCGCCGCGACCTCCTCGCCGTCCCCCTCCAGGATGTAGTTCGCGACGAGCTTCGTCGGCGCGTCCCCCTTCGGCACCTCGATGGAGGGAGCCTTGCCATCTGTGTTGGTGCCGACCTTGGGCAGATCGATGTTGTCCTGCGCGACCTCGGAGCCCTCGGCGGAGCTCTTCGCGTTGAACGTGTCCTGGGCGTCGAGGACACAGACCAGCGTGTCGGTGCCCTTGACGCCCGCCTGGGCGTTCCCCTGCTCACCGAAGCCCCAGGCCGGCGGCACGGCCATCAGAACGCGGCTGCCGGCCTTCTTGCCCATCAGGGCGTAGCGCCAGCCGTCCATGACCTGGCCCTGGGCGAGTTGGATCACGATGGGCGTCTTACGGTCGTAGGAGTTGTCGAAGACCTTCGCCGTCGTCCAGACCTGTGCCAGGTAGTTCACCTTGACGAAGTCGCCCTCGGCCAGCGTCTTGCCGTTGCCCGCGACGACCGTCTTCACCGCGAGGTCCTTCGAAGGATCACCGCTGCCCTTGGCCACGGTCGGCTTCTCGCCGAACTTGGCACCGGCGGTGATGGCCGGCAGCGGCCCGTCAACGAGCTTCGGCGGTGGGGGCGCACTGGCCGACGGGGACGCCGAGGGGGACGTACTGCTGCTGGCCTTGTCCTTGTCGGCCGTGTCGTCGCCACCGCAGCCGGCGAGCGTGAGCAGTCCGGCAGGAGCGGCAATCAGAAGTGAGCGTCGGCGCACGGTGGGGGCCTCGTATCGGTCGATCTTGCGGTTGGCGTGCGCGCAACTCTACGGCGTGAGCAGGGCGCCGTACGAAGAACGTACGGCGCCCTGTGTTGCGTTCCGCAAAAACGACCGCGGCTGACAGCTCACATTCCGGCGATGAGCTTCTCCACTCGATCGTCGACGGAACGGAACGGGTCCTTGCACAACACCGTGCGTTGCGCCTGGTCGTTCAGCTTGAGATGGACCCAGTCGACGGTGAAGTCCCGCCGCTGCTCCTGCGCCCGCCGGATGAAGTCGCCGCGCAACCGCGCGCGGGTGGTCTGCGGCGGCACGGACTTGCCCTCGAAGATCTTCAGATCATTGCAGATCCGGGCGGCCTGTCCCTTCTTCTCCAGCAGGTAGTACAGCCCTCGACGACGGTGGATGTCGTGATACGCGAGGTCTATCTGCGCGACCCGAGGATGCGACATCGTCATGTTGTGCTTGGCGCGGTACCGCTCGATGAGCTGGTACTTCATCACCCAGTCGATCTCGGTGCCGATCCGGTCGAGGTCCTCGGACTCGATCGAGTCCAGCGTGCGGCCCCACAGCTCGAGGACCTGCTCGACGGTGCCGGTGCGGATGCCGCGGCGCTCGCAGAAGTCCACGGCCTTCTCGTAGTACTCACGCTGCACCTCCAGAGCGGAGGCCTCCCGGCCGCTGGCCAGGCGCACCTTGCGGCGGCCCGTGATGTCATGGCTGACCTCGCGGATCGCCCGGATCGGGTTCTCCAGGGTCAGATCCCGCATCACCGTGCCCGCCTCGATCATGCGCAGGACTAGATCGGTGGCGCCGACCTTGAGCAGCATGGTCGTTTCGGACATGTTCGAGTCACCCACGATGACATGCAGGCGACGGTAGCGCTCGGCGTCCGCGTGGGGTTCGTCACGCGTGTTGATGATCGGCCGGGAACGGGTCGTCGCCGACGAGACGCCCTCCCAGATGTGCTCGGCCCGCTGGCTGACGCAGTACACCGCGCCCCGCGGGGTCTGCAGCACCTTGCCGGCACCGCAGAGAAGCTGCCTGGTGACGAGGAACGGGATGAGGATGTCCGCGAGCCGGGAGAACTCCCCGTGGCGGGCCACCAGATAGTTCTCGTGGCAGCCGTAGGAGTTGCCCGCCGAGTCGGTGTTGTTCTTGAAGAGGTAGACGTCGCCCGCGATTCCTTCCTCGTGCAGGCGTCGTTCGGCATCTACCAGGAGTCCTTCCAGAATGCGCTCGCCGGCCTTGTCGTGGGTGACGAGTTCTGTCACGTTGTCACATTCCGGTGTGGCGTATTCCGGATGTGACCCCACGTCGAGATAGAGGCGGGCGCCGTTTCGCAGAAAGACATTGCTGCTGCGGCCCCATGACACGACACGGCGGAAGAGGTACCGCGCCACCTCGTCGGGAGACAGTCGACGCTGTCCCCTGAACGTACACGTGACGCCGTACTCGTTCTCCAGCCCGAAAATGCGGCGGTCCATGACTGAACATTACGCCTGATGCCCTGCGCTGAAACGAGGTTCGCCTGCACCGTTTCGATCATTTTCCGATGCGACTTCAACCACCCCGCCGCCGCCCGCAGCTGCGAGGACCCGCCCCGTGGCCAGCAGAACCAGCAGCGCCACGGCCCCCGCGACACCCGGCAGTGCGAAACCCCACACCGCTCCGCCCCACTCGACGACCGGCCCCGCGAGACCCGTCCCGACCGACATCCCCACCGTGAACGTCGTCACAAGCCAGGAGAACGCCTCGGTGACGGTGCCCCTCGGCGCGTGCCGGTCCACCAGAACGAACGCACAGGCGATACAGGGCGCGAGAAACAACCCCGAGAGCGCGATCAGCGCCGTCATGGCGACCGCGCCCGGCGTCAGCGTCAGCGGTACGTAGAACACCGCCAGAAGCGCGACAAGCACACGCAGCCGCCGCCCCGGTGCACCGCTCCACTGCCGCGCCCCGTACACGGTGCCCCCGACGAGCGCGCCGAGCCCGATGGCGGCCATCAGCCAGCCGTACGTCACGTCGCCGCCGTTGTCATCCGCGTACGACATCGCCGCGACGTTGATCGAGCCCAGCGCGATCCCCACGAAAAGGAACGCGCCGAGCAGGACGAGCAGACCGGCCGAACGCAAGGCCCCGAGCCAGTGCGCCTCACGCGGCGCCGAACGCCACGCGCGCGAAGGCAGCGACACCACCACGGAGAGCGCCCCCAGCACCCCTATGACATTCAGTACGAGGAGCGCGGCCTGCGCCGACCACAGCGACACACACAGCGTGATGAGCAATGGCCCCACGGTGAACATGACTTCCTGCGCCACGGCATCCATCGCATACGCCGTGTGCACCTGGTCCTCCCTGCGCAGAACCGTGGGCCACAGCGCCCGCAGACCGCCCTCCAGAGGCGGCGTGAAGAACCCGGCGACGACCATCAGGACGTACGCCAGCGGAAGCGCCCCGATGCCCGTGAAGGCGAACACCGCCATGCCGAGGGCGGAGACCAGCGCGGCGGGCAGTTGCACACGCGGCTGCCCGTGGAGGTCCACCAGGCGCCCGAGCAACGGCTGCCCCACGGCATTCGACACCCCGTACACCGCGGCCAGCGCGCCGGCGAGGCTGTAGCTGCCGCCCTCGGCGCGGACGAACAGCAGGACGGCGATCGCGGCCACGGCGTTCGGCAGCCGCCCCACAAGAGTGCCGACCAGCAGCCGGGCTGCATGCCTCGTTCTGAGGATCTCCAGGTAGCGCGCGGCCATGTCCCGCCCTTCTCGTAGCCCGTGGCAGCTCAAGTTGTACGTATAACGCCCGCCGTCATACGTACCATGTGCCCTATCCGCGAGTCCAGCAGAAAGAGCAGGTCGACGGTGGCACGAGGAAGCACGCGCCCCACGAGCCGCGACGTCGCCCAGGCCGCCGGAGTCTCCCAGGCCGCCGTCTCCCTCGTACTGGGCGACAAGTGGCGCGGACGAGTCTCCGAGGCGACAGCCGCGCGCGTACGCCAGGCGGCACAGGACCTCGGCTACCGGCCCAACCTCGCCGCCCGCAACCTACGGCTCGGCCAGGCACGCACGGCCCTCCTGGTGGTGCCCGCACTCACCAACGAGTTCTTCGCCGCCGTCTACGAAGGAGCCGCCCGCATCGCCGCGAAACACGGCTTCGGCGTCGTCCTGTACCCCTCACCCGAGGGCATCGGGCCTGCCCCGGACCCGTTCGCCTCCGCACGAGCCGCGCTGGACGGCGTCATCGCCTCCTCCATGGCCTCCGAAGCCCTCACGGAAATCCGCGGCGACGACCTCCCCCTCGTCATGCTGGACAGCGACCCGGCCGGCAGCCTCGGCGCCGCGACCGTCAACCTCGACATCACAGACGGCATGCGCCAGATCACCGAACACCTGCTGGCACTGGGCCACCGCCGGTTCCTGCACCTGGCCGCCGACATCGACTCCTGGACCTTCCACGTACGCGCCCGGGAACTCGCCACCCGCGTGGGACAGGCAGCCGACACCGAGGTACGCACGGCAAAGGCGCCGATCACCATCGAGGGAGCACTCGCCGCGGCCGAGAGCGCCCTGCACGGGGACCCCCGGCCCACCGCCGTCGTCTGCGACGACGACAAGCTCGCCGTCGGCGCCTACAAGGCCGCCCGCCGCCTCGGCCTGCGCATCCCCGAAGACCTCTCGGTGACCGGCTTCGACGACCTGGCCCTCGCCACAGCGATCGAACCCGAACTCACCACCGTCCACCTCGACGCCGAACTCTTCGGCGAACGCGGCATGACAGCCCTCCTCGCGGTCCTGGGGGGCGAAACACCACCGGAGGGCAACATCCCCGTCGATCTGGTCGTACGGGGCTCCACAGCGCCACCACGCCCGTCCTGAACACCGATGCGCCCCGGCCCCGCTGCAAGGCGGGGCCGGGGCGCAAAGGGTGATGACTGGCGGACTTACTTCTCCTCGGACGCATCCGACCCATCGGCATCGTCAGAACCATCGGACTCGGCGGCGTCCGCAGCCCTGTCCGAACTGCCGGCCTCCAGCAGACGGGACAACTGGGCGCCCACAATGCGCTTGAACTTGCGCTTCTGGGGACGCGTACGGTCCAGAACCGCCACCTCAAGACGCTCCGCGGGAATCTCCCGCTCGCTGCCGTCGGTATCCCGGGACAGGGCCTGAACGGCCAGCTTCAGCGCCTCGGCCAGCGTCATACCGTCCCGGTGACGCTGATCGAGATAACTGCTGATCTGCTCGGCGTTACCACCCACCGCGACCGAGCCGTGCTCGTCCACGATCGATCCATCGTGCGGCAGCCGGTAGAGCTGGTCACCGTCGGGCGTCACCCCGACCTCCGCGACCACCAACTCCACCTCATACGGTTTCTCCGCCCCGCTGGAGAAGATCGTGCCGAGCGTCTGGGCATACACATTGGCAAGACCGCGAGCGGTCACATCGTCACGGTCGTAGGTATAACCCCGCAGGTCGGCGTAGCGGACACCACCGATGCGGAGATTCTCGTACTCGTTGTACTTGCCGGCGGCCGCAAAGCCGATCCGGTCATAGATCTCGCTGAACTTGTGCAGCGCACGGGACGGGTTCTCGCCGACGAAGACAATGCCGTCGGCAAACTGCAGCACAACCAGACTGCGACCACGGGCGATGCCCTTGCGGGCATACTCAGCCCGGTCGGCCATCTGCTGCTGGGGTGAGACATAGAACGGCGTCGACACCGGCTATCCGTCCCTTTCTGTGGAAGTCACTGGATCACCTGGAAAACAGGGGCCTTGGCCTTCTGGAGGGCCGCAGCAGTCAGAGCAACGCCGCACGCGGGCCGTCGGGCTGCTCCAGGCGCCGCTCCAGGATCGAGCGGGCGATCTCGGAGGACTCCTCGTCGGTAAGACGGCGGAACCCGTCCTCGGTGATCACGGTGACGAGCGGATAGATCCGGCGGGCAACATCGGGGCCGCCGGTCGCCGAGTCGTCGTCGGCCGCGTCGTACAAGGCCTGCACGACAAGCGTCGTCGCCTGCTCCTCGGTCAGGTCCTCGCTGTACAGCTTCTTCATGGCACCGCGCGCGAAGATCGAACCCGAGCCCGTCGCCGCGAAACCATGCTCCTCGGAACGACCACCCGTGACGTCGTACGAGAAGATGCGCCCCTTCCCGCGGTCCACGTCAAAACCGGCGAAGATCGGCACCACGGCGAGACCCTGCATGGCCATGCCGAGGTTCGACCGGATCATCGTCGACAGACGGTTCGCCTTGCCCTCCAAGGAGAGCTGGGCACCCTCGACCTTCTCGAAGTGCTCCAGCTCCAACTGGAAGAGCTTCACCATCTCAACAGCCAGACCCGCCGTACCCGCGATCCCCACCGCCGAGTACTCATCAGCCGGGAACACCTTCTCGATGTCCCGCTGCGCGATGACATTGCCCATGGTGGCCCGCCGGTCACCGGCGAGTACGACGCCGCCGGGGAAGGTCGTGGCCACGATGGTGGTGCCGTGCGGCGCCTCGATCACACCCTGAACGGGAGGCAACTGCCGGTTCCCCGGCAGGATTTCAGGCTGGTGATCGGACAGGAAGTCCATGAAGGACGACGACCCGGGCGTCAGGAAGGCAGCCGGTAGACGCCCGGTGCTACGAGTGTTGGCTTCCACGCGTTTCCTTCCACGTATGTCGCAGCCCGCCTTATCACGTCGGGCCGATCCTTGAACTGCCCCAGTGCAGCGTTGCGGCTGAAGCACAGTACGCCTCGGACCCTACCCGTCTCGTGGCAGTGATCAACATGTGCGGCAGGGGCAGCCGAACATATGCAGCAGACACCTGCTTGAGAGGCGATCATCTCGTCACGCTCGGCTTCAGTGATGCCGTACTTGCGCTTGAAGTAGCTCGCACGCATCCGCTTGGCACGACACTCACGGCAGTAGCTCGCCCAGCCGTCCGAGGTGGACTTGTTGGGTTCCCATTCAGCGTGTGGCTTCACTTCCTCACACTGGGGGCAGCGCTTGTGCCCGCGCGGGACTGACACCTTGACACGCACAGCCCTCCCCTTGGCCTCCTGGCGTTGCCGGTAGTACTCAGCAGAGCACTCCCGGCAGTACGCCTGGAGACCGTCGGGCATGGACTTGTTACTCGCAAACGCCGCCCGCGGCTTGTTCTCCTTGCACCGCGAGCAGCGCCGCAATCCCGCCTGTTCGATCACTCCCCAGCCCCTTACCTTCGATTCGAAGGTAAAAGTAATCTACTGCCCGCCTTTTTGAACGAAGGACCGCACGAAATCCTCGGCATTCTCCTCGAGTACGTCGTCAATCTCGTCCAGGACGGAGTCCACGTCGTCGCTCAGCTTCTCCTGGCGTTCCTTGAGGTCTTCCGATGCCTGCGCGTCCTGCGCAGTCTCCTCGACCTCTTCGGTGGACCGCGTCGCCTTCTGCTGTCCGCCGCCGGTGTCCTTGGTCGCCATAACCCTCACCCCGCTCGGTTCGACGTTCTTGATCAGACCCTACAAGCAGGGTCCGACATCGGCCCCGCAGTTGCTACAACGTCCGGGCACCACCTTCATGATTCCCGGACGCCGCTGTTTTCCACCCTGCCTGTGACCTGCTGCCAGTGGGTCCGGCTGGGCTCGTTCAGCCACCGGAGAGGACCTTGACCAGGTCTTCTGCTGTGCGGCAGCGGTCAAGGAGTTCCTTGACGTGATTACGCGTTCCGCGAAGCGGCTCGAGGGTTGGTACGCGTTGGAGTGAGTCGCGGCCGGGGAGGTCGAAGATCACCGAGTCCCAGGAGGCGGCTGCGACGTCGTCCGCGTACTGCTCGAGGCAGCGTCCGCGGAAGTAGGCGCGTGTGTCCTCCGGAGGTTTCGTGCGGGCCCGTTCCACATCCGTGTCGTCCAGGAGGCGCTTCATCTTGCCGCGCGCCGCCAGGCGGTTGTAGAGGCCCTTCTCGGGGCGTACGTCGGCGTACTGGAGGTCGACGAGGTGCAGCCGTGCCGCGTCCCATTCGAGGCTGTCGCGGCGTCGGTAGCCCTCCATGAGCTCCCGCTTGGCGACCCAGTCGAGTTCGCCGGCAAGGCTCATGGGATCGCTTTCCAGGCGGCCGAGGACGTCTTCCCAGCGGGTGAGTACGTCTTTGGTCTGTTCGTCCGCGTCGGCGCCGTACCGTTCCTCGACGTATTTGCGTGCGAGTTCGAAGTACTCCATCTGGAGTTGTACTGCGGTGAGTGTCCGGCCGCTGCGGAGTGTGATCAGGCGCTGCAGCGAAGGGTCGTGCGAGACCTGATGGAGGGTGCGTACTGGCTGGTCGACGGCCAGGTCGACGGCGATGAAGCCATCCTCGATCATGGACAGGACGAGTGCGGTCGTACCCAGTTTCAGGTACGTGGAGATCTCCGAGAGGTTCGCGTCGCCGATGATCACGTGCAGGCGGCGGTACTTCTCGGCGTCCGCGTGCGGCTCGTCACGCGTGTTGATGATCGGGCGCTTCAGAGTCGTCTCGAGGCCCACCTCGACTTCGAAGTAGTCGGCGCGCTGGCTGAGCTGGAAGCCGTGTTCGTGGCCGTCCTGGCCGATGCCTACGCGGCCTGCGCCGGTGATGACCTGGCGTGAGACGAAGAACGGGGTGAGGTGGCGCACGATGTCCGAGAAGGGGGTTTCCCGCTTCATCAGGTAGTTCTCGTGGGTGCCGTAGGAGGCGCCTTTGTTGTCGGTGTTGTTTTTGTAGAGGTGGATCGGCTGGGCGCCGGGGAGCTGGGCCGCGCGTTCGGCGGCCTCGGCCATGATGCGTTCGCCGGCCTTGTCCCACAGGACGGCGTCCCGCGGGTTGGTTACCTCTGGTGAGCTGTATTCGGGGTGTGCGTGGTCGACGTAGAGCCGTGCCCCGTTGGTGAGGATGACATTGGCGAGGCCGATGTCCTCGTCGGTGAGCTGGCTGGCGTCGGCGGCCTCGCGGGCGAGGTCGAAGCCTCGGGCGTCCCGCAGCGGATTTTCCTCCTCAAAGTCCCACCGGGCGCGGCGCGCCCGGTGCATCGCCGCCGCGTAGGCGTTGACGATCTGGGACGAGGTGAGCATGGCATTGGCGTTGGGGTGGCCGGGGACGGAGATTCCGTACTCCGTCTCGATGCCCATTACTCGCCGTACGGTCATGCGGCCCTCCTTGCCCGGCGGCACCCTCGGTCGGGGGCGCCGCTCAAGTACCGCTGGTTCTCCGGTGCGTGTGCGGTGCCCGTCCCCGCACTGCGCAACTCGGCGGTATGGAAGAGCCTAGAACGCCTTTGCGCTGGTGGGGAGATCATTTGCGTCATTGCTCTGCTCCGGTGGTGCCCTGGAAAACAGTCGACTGCGGGTACCCGTTGAGGGCACCCGCAGTCGCCCTGTCTTTTACAGGTACTGACCGGTGTTCGCCACCGTGTCGATGGAGCGTCCGGTGTCTGCGCCCTGCTTTCCGGTGATGAGGGTGCGGATGTAGACGATCCGTTCGCCCTTCTTTCCGGAGATACGGGCCCAGTCGTCCGGGTTTGTAGTATTGGGCAGGTCTTCGTTCTCCTTGAACTCGTCCACGCAGGCCTGGAGGAGGTGGGAGACCCTGAGGCCCTTCTGGTTGTGCTCCAGGAAGTCCTTGATGGCCATCTTCTTGGCGCGGCCGACGATGTTTTCGATCATGGCGCCGGAGTTGAAGTCCTTGAAGTAGAGAACTTCCTTGTCGCCGTTGGCGTAGGTGACCTCGAGGAAGCGGTTCTCTTCGGTCTCGGCGTACATGTGCTCGACGGCCGTCTGGATCATGCTCTGAACCGTGGTCGCCTTGCTGCCGCTGTGCTCGCCGAGGTCGTCGGCGTGTAGCGGTAGCCGCTCGGTGAGGTACTTCCCGAAGATGTCCTTCGCCGCCTCGGCGTCGGGGCGCTCGATCTTGATCTTCACATCGAGGCGCCCGGGGCGCAGGATGGCCGGGTCGATCATGTCCTCACGGTTGGAGGCGCCGATCACGACCACGTTCTGCAGGCCTTCCACGCCGTCGATCTCGGCGAGCAGCTGCGGGACGATCGTATTTTCCACGTCCGAGCTGACGCCGGAGCCGCGGGTGCGGAAGAGGGATTCCATCTCGTCGAAGAAGACGATGACGGGTGTGCCCTCGCTGGCCTTCTCACGGGCACGCTGGAAGACGAGGCGGATCTGCCGCTCGGTCTCTCCGACGTACTTGTTGAGGAGCTCGGGGCCCTTGATGTTGAGGAAGAAGCTCTTGCCGGCGGCCTGGCCGGTCACTTCGGCCACCTTCTTGGCCAGTGAGTTGGCCACGGCCTTGGCGATGAGTGTCTTACCGCATCCGGGAGGCCCATACAGCAGCACACCCTTGGGCGGCCGCAGTTCATGCTCCTTGAAGAGGTCGGGGTAGAGGTACGGGAGCTCGACCGCGTCGCGGATCGCCTCGATCTGGCCGCCGAGACCGCCGATCTGGTCGTAGCCGATGTCGGGGACCTCTTCGAGGACGAGCTCCTCGACCTCGCTCTTGGGTACGACCTCGTAGACGTAGCCGGATCGGGGTTCGAGCAGGAGTGCGTCGCCGGCACGGATGGTGACGTCCAGCAGCGGCTCGGCGAGCCGTACCACCCGCTCCTCGTCGGTGTGCCCGAGTACCAGGGCGCGCTCGCCGTCCTCGAGGATCTCCTTGAGGGTGACGATGTCCCCGACTCGCTCGTACTCCATGGCCTCGACCACATTGAGCGCTTCGTTGAGCATCACTTCCTGGCCGCGCCGGAGCTCTTCGAGCTCGACGCTGGGGCTGACGTTCACCCGGAGCTTGCGGCCCCCGGTGAAGATGTCGGCCGTGCCGTCCTCGTTCGCCATGAGGAAGACACCGAAGCCGGCCGGCGGCTGTGCGAGCCGGTCGACTTCCTCCTTGAGAGCCACGATCTGGTCGCGGGCCTCTCGGAGGGTGTTGGCGAGCCGCTCGTTCTGCGCGGACACGCCGGCCAGATTGGTCTGCAGCTCGACGATCCGCTCTTCGAGAATTCTCGTGTGTCGCGGAGAGTCGGCGAGCTTGCGTCGCAGGACGGCGATCTCCTGCTCAAGATAGGCGATCTGCCCGGCCGGGTCCTCGGACCCTCGTCCCGGGCGGATGCCGCGGTTCATGTCGTCGTCGTGGGCTGCCACGGTCCTCACCTCCTCCAAGGGGAGCTGGACGCTTCCAGACCCTACCTGGGTGGGTGTCGATTGAAACCCCTAGATCACAAAGACGGTCGGGGTGTGTCCGATCTTCACCCTTGCGCTCTCCCTCACGCCAGGGAAATACCCACTGAACGGGATGAGAAAGCGGGCACAGGTAGGGTCTAAGTGTTCAACACCCGTCAGAGCTGGGCCGACTTGCGTTTTATTCCGGTTCGCTCGGCACAGGATCGGCAGGAGTCATGAGCGTTCAGCAAGAGGCCGGCGTCGGCGGCGAGGACCTGGAGGTGTGGATCGATCAGGACCTCTGCACCGGCGACGGCATCTGCGCCCAGTATGCACCCGAGGTCTTTGAGCTGGACATCGACGGACTGGCCTATGTGAAGGGCTCCGACGAGGAGTTGTTGCAGGCCCCGGGGGCTTCAACGCCCGTCCCCCTGACGCTTCTGCGTGATGTTGCCGACTCCGCGAAGGAGTGTCCCGGCGAGTGCATCCACGTGCGTCGGGTTTCGGACAAGGCCGAGGTGTACGGCCCGGACGCGGAGTAGTTCGACGGTCACGTCAAGTCACTTTACGTTCCGGGCCGTTCCGGTATGTCTGTTTGGTCACACACTCTGGGCACCAGCAGGGACAGAGCGGACGAATGTGCCGTTTTTCCACTGCCACTTGGCTCGTTCGTCCACGTCTGGGCAGCAACGCGGGACGTCGGACGAGGAGTAGCCGAGCAAGGTCGCGGTGACGGAGGCGTCACTTACGGCGAAATCCTTGACGGTTAGGCGGTCTTTCGGGTCGACGAGGGTGGCGACGATGCGGGGTTCGGTGGCGTCGGCGGCTTGAGTGAGTACGTAAACGCCGTTGGGCGGGGCGCCTGCGATCGCATCGCAGCGGACCACGGCGACTGTTTCGGGGCGGCCGTCGCCGTCGAGGTCTCCGGAGGCCTTCTTCTGCACGATGACCTTGGTGGGGCCGCACTCCACGGGGAAGTCGACGCCGGTGGGATCGGGGGGCGCCGTGGCGGCGGGGGCGGACTGGGCGCCGCGGCCGGGCTGGGCGGCGGTGGCCTCGTCGGGCTGGAGGAATGCGGAGGCCGCGACGACTCCGGCCAGGGCGGTGGCTGTCGCGACCCAGTGGATCGGGCGGGCATGCGTGTGTGCCAGTTCCGGGACGGCGGATTGCTGCACGAGAGATGTGTCTCCTGTGAGGGCTGTGCCGGTGGGTGGCCAGCATGGTGCCATACGTCACAGCGAGGGGGAACGGCGGGGTCGGCGGTTCTGTCGCGGTGTCAACAGAAAAGCGCCGTGGGGGGGGGGGGGGGGGGGGGGGGGGGGCGCCGCCCCCCGCGGGGGGGGGGGGTTGGGGCCCCCCCCCCCCCCCCCCCCCGCCCCCCCCGCAAACCGTAGGGCCCGCCTGTGGAACC